>NZ_JBIRUY010000036.1:0-109401 GCF_044335305.1 Streptomyces sp. NPDC020490
CGAACCCGGCCGCGAGCTGAGCATAGGTGTGGCCGCACCGCAGGTGGGCCAGGACCAGCAGGGCCTGCCGGTCCGCGCTCAGCCGACGCCACCGCGTGCCCCGCTCCAGGCGCCGGGCGGCCAGCAGGCGGGAGAGGTACCGCAAGGTCGAGCTGGACAGATCGATCCCCGATGGGTAGACAAGCACGTGAAGCTCCGGGCGGACAGGTTGATCTTGGTCGACAACCCATCTACCAGGAGCTTCACCTCTTCCGGAACATCACCCCCACGCCAACTGGTCAGCCGCTCAGCCAAGTTGGAAACGGCTCAGTCTGAAAGAGGTGGACGACGCCTCGTTCACCCTCGTCATGCGGACGGTGAACCGCAAAGTGCCCGGACCGCTCTTCCTGCTGCTCTTCCTCGGCTCGCTGGCCTTCCCCGCCGTCTCGTTCTTCGTGGCGCCGGAGGCACGCGACGAGAGCGAGGGGACCCTCGTGGGGGTCGCCGCTCTCTGCGCGCTGGCAGGACACCTGATCACCTCGAGCGGCAACGTCCCCCTGAACAACGCGCTGGAGTCGTCGCGCGGCCGGGGTGACGAGCGGGCCGCCCGGATGGCCTTCGAGGGGCGGTGGAACGCCCTGCACGGCGTGCGGACCCTGCTCGCTGTCGCCGCCTTCGTCCTCGTGGCAGCGGCCCTGGCCCGATGAACCCCGGCATGGCACTCCGGCCGGGATGACATGTGCCTACGCCTCACGCTCACCCTCTGAGACGATGGCGCATGAAAATGAGCTTTGACGATATGTACTGTCTTTCATGTCGAGACTTCAATAGAAGAGTGGGCACTCACGCACAGAACACCGCACCCCTCCCCGTCATCCTTGGCACCAGCAAGACCGGACGGCTCCTGGTCGAGCGCCTGCGGAGATCCACCACCCGGCCCGGGTCGGCTCTCGCCGCAGCGAGATCCCTCCAGCGAGAGCTTCTTCCCCGGCCCGGTCCGCGGCACGGCCTACGAGTCGTCCGGCACGCGGTTGCTGAGCTTCCGCAGCGCGGCCCGCGAGCTGTCGGCGGCGACCGGCCGGACTGTCGGCTGTAGCCCGGTCAGCGTCGACGACCACCGTGCGGGGCTGCGCGAGCCGGGCAAGGCGGGGAGCTCGCGGACCTCTTCACCCTCCTCGTCGACGGCCGCGACGCCGGCCTCGTGCACCGCGTCCGGGAAGCGCTCGGACGCAAGCCCACGGACTTCGCGGACCACGCCAAGCAGGCCGCGGTCACCGGCGTCCTGGACGTCTGCCGAAACGCCGGACCTCCCCGGCCGGCGGGTCACCGCATCGCACCGACCATGTAGCGCTACAGATCGGCCAAGCCCGGGCCCGGTGGCGGAGCGCCCGGGCCCAGAGAAGAGAAGGACGCGATGGACAAGCTGCTGTGGGAAACCAAGGGTGTGGACGCGCTGCCCCGCCACCTTCGCGGATTCGCGCAGACGCACCTCGCGCTGCGGCGTGACTCGCGGCGACTGGTGGCCGCGGCGCCGTTACTGACATCCGCCGGTCTTCCCCGGGTCGCGGAGTGGTGGCGGCAGTTCAGGGCGATCGTGGACTGGCATCACCGCACGGAGGACGAGATCCTCTGGCCGGGCCTGATCGAACACGTGCCGGAGATCGCCGCCGGTTCCCACCGCATGGTGCAGGACCACGTGGCGCTCGACGACTCGATGGTCCGCGTGACCAAGGCGCTGGACGGCGGACGCGCCGAGCTGATCGGCGGCCCTGTCGACACCTTCGACACCGTCCTTCACCGGCACCTGGACGAGGAGGAGGAGCTGACCTTCCCGGTCTTCGCCCGCGTACCGGCCGACGTGTTCGCCGCCCTGGAGCGCCGCGTCCTCGCCTCGGCACCCTTCCACGTCAAGCGGGTGCTGCCGCCGTGGCTGCTCGACGGACTCCCGCAGCCGGACGGGCTGATGCCCGGGCCGGTGCGCCTGATCGGGCTCACCTTGCTGGCAGGTGCCTACCGCCGCTCGCTCACCGGAATCCTGGAACCCCGGTGAACGGCCGCCCGTCAGCCCTCCCCTCGCGGGCGATGACTGCCCCGGCGGCGTCGCGTACCTCCCGCAGAACCGACCGGAGGAACATCATGAGCAGTGCCGCCGCCCTCCCCGGGTCCGCCTCCACGGACCCGGTACTCGTCGCGGCCACCATCGGCACCGGCCTGATGGCCGGTCTCTACCTCGCGTTCGACGTCGGCGTGATGCCCGTCCTCGCGCGCCGTGAGGACGGGAGGTTCGTCGCCGCGATGCGCCGGGTCAATGACGCCTTGGACGACGACCCCGCCTTCGGGGCGTTGTTCATCGGTGTGTTCGTGGCAACCGGCGTGGCCGCCCGCAGACTCGCCCGCGCGGACCGGAGCGACGCCGCCCGACGGGCCCGGGTCGCCGCGGTGCTGTACGGCCTCAGCGTCGTGGTGACGATCTGCGTCAACCTGCCCCTGAACCGTCGGCTGCGTACCGCCCCCGGCACGTCATACGCTGCCCTGGCCGCGGCGCGGGCGGCGTACGAGCGTCCCTGGCGCCGGGCCAACGCGGTCCGTACGGCCGCCTGTCTGGGCGCCCTCGCCCTGCTGGCCGGCGCGGCGCGACGGCGGGCGGTCGTCCGGCCGTAGTGACCGTGCGACGACCGGATCTGATCCGGGGCGGGTCGACAGACCGGCCCCGGGACCGCCCCGGGTCCGGAACTTCCCCCGGGAGCTTCCGGACCTACGGTCGCGCCTCCGTCCAGGAGCCGTCGTGGTGCCGCCGCCCGACGGCGCGGCTCCACGGGGCGGGAGGGGCACGGCCGGGGCCGGGCGCCACCTGGGAAACGACGGCGAGACAGTGCGAGGTGAAGGTTGTGGATACGCTCAGCGGCCTGCTGGAAAGCCCCAAGGCGCGGGGCGCCTTCCTGTTGAAATCTGTGTTCAACCCCCCGTGGGGACTGCGCATCGAGGACCGCGCGCCTCTGTCGCTGGTCACCATGCTGCACGGCTGGGCATGGGTACTCCGGGAGGGGGCCGACCCGGTGCGGATCGCGGCCGGGGACGTGGCGGTCCTGCGCGGCCCCGAGCCGTACACCCTCGCCGACGATCCGTCGACGCCCCCGGGCATCACCGTCGACCCCGAGCAGCGCTGCAACACCATCGACGGCGAAGACGTCACCGAGGCGATGTCCCTGGGCGTGCGCACCTGGGGTGAGCCGCGCCGCACCGGGTCGACCGTGATGCTCAGCGGCACCTACCAGGCACCCAACGAGGTCGGGCGCAGACTGCTTGCCAGCCTGCCCGCGCTGCTCGTCCAGCCCGCCTCAGCCGCGCGGACCCCGCTGATCGGCATGCTGGCCGCCGAGACGGACAAGGAGGACGTCGGCCAGGAGGTCGTCCTCGACCGGCTGCTCGACCTGCTGCTCATCAGCGTCCTGCGCTCCTGGCTCACGGAGCCGGACACGGGCGCGCCGCTCTGGTTCCGGGCGCAGAGCGACCCGGTTGTGGGACGGGCGCTCCGGCTGCTGCACGAACGGCCCGGTGAGCCCTGGACGGTCGCCTCTCTCGCGTCCTCCGTCGGGGTCTCCCGGGCGGCGCTGGCCCGGCACTTCACCGAACTCGTCGGCGAGCCGCCGATGACCTACCTGACCCAATGGCGGCTGACGCTCGCCTCCGAGCTGCTGCGCGACCCCGACCTGTCGGTCGCCAACATCGCGCAGAAAGTGGGGTATTCCGGGCCGTTCGCGCTCAGTGCGGCGTTCAAGCGTGAACGGGGCGTCAGCCCGCAGGAGTTCCGCCGGGGCAAACGGCCCGATGAGACCCTGACGGCCGGCTCCTCGGACAGGCGGACCGTGGTCCTCGGACGCTGAAACGAGTCCGGCCGGCGGGCTGAGCGGAGGCGGGTGAGGACCGTGGCGTGGGCGCGGCGGGCGGCCTTGGAGATGGTCACCGGGCAGCGCTCGCAGCTGTCGTGGGAGACCCGGCCGGGACCGCTACGACGGTGAGCAGCAGGCCCCCTTCGACGTGCCAGCGGCCCGTGTAGCGGGCCGCGACGCCCGCCGGTCCGGCCGCGACGTCCGCCGGTCCGGCCGCGACGTCCGCCGGTCCGGCCGCGACGTCCGCCGGTCCGGCCGCGACGTCCGCCGGTCCGGCCGCGACGCCCGTCGGCCCGGCCGCGCTGCCGTCCGCCGGCCGCCGCCGCGCCGGCGCCGGCGACCGGCGGTCCGGACGGACCTCGGCCGTCAGCAGGCCACCCGTCGTGAACGCGACCTCGACGGCGCCCGTGCCGATCCACTGGCGGGTGGCCGGGTACCACACTTTGTAGACGGCTTCCTTGGCGCTGAACAGCAGCCGGTCCCAGGGGAGTTCGGGGCGTTCCCCGGAGAGCCGGGCCACCATCCGCCGCTCGCGCTCCGACGCGACCAGACCGAGGAGGCCGCGCGGCAGAGGGAGCGCGGGTTCGGCGTCCACGCCGAGTCCCGCCCACAGTTCCGCGCGCCGCCGCCGCCCGGTATCCGGCGCAGTGGGTGATGCTGCCGACGAACCCGCTGGGCCACGCCGGGGCGCCGTCCGCCGTGCGCAGCAGCGGCCCGGGCGGCGCCCCGAGGGCGTCCAGACAGCGGTGGGCGCAGGCGCGCGCGGCGGTGAACTGCCGGACGACCCGGTCCGGCCGGCCCCGTACCAGGGCGAGTTCCCGGGGGTCCGGCAGATGGGGGAGCGCGTCATCGAACGCTTCCGCCCCGACGCCCCCGGCCGGTACGAGCCGCTCGATCACCGTGCGCCCACCGCGGTGCGCCGCGGCGCCGCGCCGCGCGCGGGGTACGGCGTGCCTGCCCGCGCACGACGCGGTCCGCAGGCCTGTGCGTGACGCGGCGCGCCGGCCCGGACGGGGAGCGCCGGGCCGGCCGGTACCCGGAGCCGCGTACCGTCTCCGGTACCGATCGCCGCGCTGCCCACAAGCCCGGCCGACGCGCGGGTCGTCAGCTCGTCCCTTCGACCGGCCGGCGCCCTGTCGACCGGTCGGCGTCCTGCTCGGACCCTCCCCGGCGCCGGGACGGACTCGAGTACGCCCCCGACAGCCGGTCGGGCGGCGCCCCCGGAGACCGCGGGACCGGGGAGGGTCCCGTTCACCGGGCGCCCGCCTCTTTCACGCCTCCGGCGTCTTGTGGGCGCTTGCCCGCGCGGGCGGCGGTCCGGGCGACGGCGTCGGCCACGGCGAGCGGGGCCTCCAGAGGCAGGACGTGTCCGGCGTGGGGGATCGAGGTGAACACGGCGTCCGGCAGCGCGGAGGCCAGCTTTCTCCCCAACTCGGGTCGGATGATCCGGTCTGCCTCGCCCGCCAGGACCGCGGCGGGCAGCCGGACATCGGCGAGCGCGGCCCGCAGGTCCATGCCCCGGGAGGAGCGGAAGCAGGCCGCCCGCACCTGCGGCGCGGTCTCGGCGAAAACCTGCCGGTTGACCTCGCGGAGCCGGGGGGCCAGCGACGTACCGGTCATCTGCCTCAGCAGGGTCCGCCCGAGGCCGGGTCGGCGCACGGCCCACGAGAACAGCGGTGCCTCCATCATCCGGGCCTCCTTCTCCGGGGTGTTCTGGCCGTGCGCCGCCGAGGCGACCAGGACCAGGCCCACCGGACGGGCCCCGGGCTCGGGTGCCGCGGCCAGCGCGAGTGCGGCGAATCCGCCGCCGGAGTGCCCGACGACGAGCGGCGCGCCTCCGGCGTAGCGGGCGACCGCCGCCAGGTCCGCGTTCATCGCTTCGGCGGTCACCCCCGAGGTGCCCACGGTGGAGGCGCCGTGGCCGCGCAGGTCGTAGGCGACCACCGGGAAGCCGCTCCGCAGCAGCCGGTCGGTCACCTGGCTCCAGATCCGGCGGCTGCCGCCCCAGCCGTGCGCGAGCACCACCACGGGCCGGGCTTCGGCGCCCCGCTCCAGCGGCTCCAGGACGGAGACGGCCAGCCGGGCCTCGTCCTCGGTGCGCAGGAACGTCTCACCGGGGGCGGGAGCCGGAGCGGGCGCGGTCACCGAGAGACTCCCCGGGCCGAGGCGGCAGAGGCCGCCGACGATGGCTCGGCCGGCAGCAGACGGCCGAGCCGTGCGAACGCCGCGCGGGTGGCGTGGGTGTGCTGGGCACCGATGTCCACGAGGTTTGCCAGGACGGCGAGCCCGCCGCGCGGCCGAGCCCGGAAGAGCATCGCGAGCCGGGTGCCGCCGTCGACGAGCGGTGCGAGGGTGAACTCCGCCGTGCCCCGGAAGGCCCCTTCCACGTACTCCAGGGCCAGGCGCCTGCCCGGCTCCACGGCGGTCGTGCGCGCGGTGAACCGGATCTTCTTGCCGCCCTTGTCCACGCCCTTGGTGTGGACGGTGACCCGGGTGAGCGCGCCCACCCGGTCCGGGGCGCCGTCAACCGGCTCGAAGGTGTTGTCCGGCACCCACCACCGGGCGCCGCCGGCGAGTTCGCTCACCAGGGCCTCCCAGACCGCGTCCGGACCGGCGGCGAGCAACGCCTCGTCAACTAGGTGGTATTTCTTCAACTGCTTCTCCTCCTCACGGGATCTACGGGGACGAGCCGCTTCCGAAGGCGCAGCCCGGGGCCGTGCCCGGGCAGCCGCAGAAGACCTGCCGGGGGCGATCCCCGCCGGTGCGGCTGCGGCCGTCGACGGCGAGCTCGAGTCCGTGGGCCCGGGCGTAGCGGGTCATCCTGGTGATGTCCTGGACCGAGCCGGGGGTCGACTCCGTGGCTCGTCGGCTGCGGTACGTGTGTTCGTCGCGGCGGCTCGACCGTCAGGATGCGGCGGGCATGGGGACGCGCAGTTCCTCGCTGGTGCTCAGCAGGTGCTCGGCCGGGTCGAAGCGGCTGGTGGCCCGCCGGAAGCGCCAGGTGTACGTGGGCCAGATCGAGGGGTTGCGCCCGTGCTCGTCGAGGTACCAGCTCCGGCAGTTGCCCGCGTTCCACACGGTGCCCTCAAGCCGCCGGTCGAGCCGCTCGTTGTACGCCCGCTGGGCCTCTGGGAGCACCTCCACGCCGGCCAGCCCGCGCTTGTCCATCGTCTTCAACGCGTCGAGGAGGTAGGCGATCTGCGCCTCGATCATGATCACCTGGGAGGAGTGGCCCAGGGTCGTGTTGGGGCCGAGCATCATGAAGAGGTTGGGGAACCCGGCGACGCCGGTTCCGCGCAGGGCGCTCATGCCCTCGCTCCACGTCTCCCTGAGGCTGACGCCGTCCCGCCCGAAGAGGCGCTCCGCGATCGGTCGCCGTACAGCCTCGAATCCCGTACCGAGGATGATCGTGTCCACCGGCCGCCTCCGGCCGTCGGTCGTGACCACCGCGTCCGCCGTGACCTCGGCGATGCCGTCGGTGACCAGCTCCACGTTGGGCTGCTGGATCGCCGGGTAGTACGTGTTGGAGAAGAGCAGGCGCTTGCAGGCCATGACGTAGTCGGGCGTGAGCGCGGCCCGCAGCCGCTCGTCCGGCACGCTCGCCTTCAGGTGGTCGGAGGCCATCTTCTGCATCTTCGCGGCCACGGCGGGGCGCGCCATGACGAAGGCGAGGATCTCGCGGCCCCACATGTTGAAGTTCCGCCGGAAGCGCTGGTAGCCGGGCACGGAGGTCAGCAGCCTCGTCTGCAGGGCGCTGTTGGCCTTGTCGTTCTTCGGCCCGATCCAGGGTGGGGTGCGCTGGTAGAGGTCGAGGTGGCCGACCTCCGGCTGGATGGCCGGCACGAACTGGATGGCGGAGGCGCCGGTGCCGATCACAGCGACCCGGCGGCCGGCGAGGTCCAGGTCGTGGCGCCAGCGGGCGGAATGGAAGACCTCACCCTGAAAGCCGGCCAGGCCCGGGATGTCGGGGATGGCGGGTTCGCTGAGGTAGCCGGTGCCGGTGACGAGCACCCGTGCGGTGTAGTCCCCGCCCGTGGTGGAGATCCGCCAGCGCTTGCGCAGGTCGTCCCAGCGAGCCTCGGTCAGCTCGTGCCGGAAGCGGATCCGGGACCGCACGCCGAACTGGTCGGCGCAGTCGCGCAGGTAGTCGAAGAGTTCCTGCTGCTTGCCGAAGGTGCTCTTCCAGCGAGGGTTCGGCGCGAAGGAGAAGGAGTACAGATGCGACATCACGTCGCAGGCGCAGCCGGGGTAGGTGTTGTCCCGCCAGGTGCCGCCGACCTCGTCGGCCCGCTCGAAGACGAGGAAGTCGTCGATGCCCTGCTGAAGCAGCCGGATCGCCGTTCCCAGCCCCGAGAAGCCGCTGCCTATGACCGCCACCCGCAGGTCGCGCGCGGGGTCCGGAGGGGCCTCGGTCATGCTCGTCCCCCCTTGCGGACCAGCGTGAGCCGGAAGTTGTTGAAGAAGCGGTCCTCCAGCGTGTACGCGAAGATGTCCAGGTAGCGCTCGAAGCGGGCCACCACCTCCTCGCTCTCCAGCGCGGCCGCCTCGTCGCGCCGCCTGGCGAGTCGGGCCAGCCAGGCGCGGCACGCCCGCGCGAACGCCTCGCGTTCGTTGACCAGCTCCACGACCTCGAACAGGCCCTCGGCGGCGGCCGCCAACTCGTGCAGGTGCGGGATGTGCATGCCGGCGAACTCGGAACGCTGGAGGAACTTCAGGTCCGCCAGGATCTTCGGGCCGATGGGCTGGGCCTCGGCCGTCATCGTGTGCAGCACGAACCGGCCGTCGGGCACCAGCGCCTCGTGCACCTGCTGGAAGAAGAAGCGGTAGCGCTTGGTGCGCTCCTTCGGCGGGAGACTGGAGGGCACGAAGTGCTCCAGGGCGTTGACGCAGAAGGCAGCGTCGACGCGCCGGGGGCGTGGTGCTCCGACCAGCTCTCGACCCGGGTGGTGATGGCCGGGTTGCCCAGATCCGCGATGTACGCCGCCTGGGTGCGGCTCAGGGTGAGACCGACGGCCTCCCGGACGCCGTGCTTCGTCGTCAGGCGGTGGGCGAGGGTGCCCCAGCCGCATCCGATGTCGAGCACGCGGTCCTTCCCGGCCGCTTCCGCCAGGTCGGCGAACACGTCGAGCTTGCGTTCCTGCGCGATGTCGAGGGCCTCGACCAGACCCTCGCCCTGCTCCCAGTAACCCCCGCTGTACATCATGCTGGAGCCCAGCAGCAGGCGGTAGAACTCGTTTCCCACCTCGTAGTGGTGGCGGACCGCGTCCACCGCCGGCTCCGTGGTGTGGGTGGCAATCGTCGCCATCCTCGCCCTCTCCTCGCTGCTTCGGCCGTCGGGTGCCCTCGCGCCGCGCGGCCGTCCGGCCGGCCGTCTGAACCGTGCTGGTCGGCAAGCCAAGCCGATCGGCGCAATCCGACCGCAACAGCGTTGCGTGACCGGCCTGTTGCGGTCCGATTGCGAGGAAGGGCTTCGATGCGGACACACGACCGTCCGTCGCGTTCAGAGAGGAACAACCATGGCACTGCCGACCGTCGAGGAACTCGCGCAGCAGCTCGCCGCCGTTTCGGGGGCCACCGAGGTGACCCCCGACGCGCCGATCCAGCACATCGCGGACGTGGACTCGCTGGACCTGATGGAGTGGCTCTACAACTTCCAGAACCAGTACCCCGACATTCCCGCGGACGAGTCCCTCTTCGCGGACCTGGACGACACCACGACCATGCGCGACGTGTACACGAAGCTGCTGGAGCTCGTGCCCGAGCCGGCCGAGCGGTGACGGCACGTCGCATGAGTGGATTCGAGATCGCGGGGTGGGGCAAGGCCCTTCCTGAACGTGTCGTCACCAGCGCCGAGCTGGCGGACCGCTTCGGGGTCGACGAGCATTGGGTCGTCAGCCGCTGCGGCATCCGTGAGCGGCGGGCGGTCAGCCCCGGTCAGACCACTGCCTCGCTGGCCGTCGAGGCGGGCCGTGCGGCGCTGGACAAGGCCGGTCTGACCGGGTCCGACATCGCCCATCTGATCGTGGCCACGGCCACCCCCGAACAGCCCTCGCCCGCCACCTCCGCCTTCGTGCACCATGAACTGGGCATCGGCGGCGGGGCCATGGACGTCAACTCCGAGTGTGCGGGCTTCGTGTACGGCCTGGTCACGGCCATGGGCTTCCTCCGCATGGACCGCCGCCCCATCCTGTTGATCGGCTCGGACACGCACACGCTGACCGCCAACCCGGCCGACCGCGACCTGTCCATCCTGGTGGGCGACGGCGCGGCTGCGGTGGTGCTCGTGCCGGGTCCCGAGGACCCGGTGCTCGCGTGGAACCTGGGCGCAGACGGCTCCTGCGCCGACGCGCTGAAGGTACCCGCGGGCGGCAGCCGGATGCCGACCACACCGGAGACAGTCGCGCGGGGGCTCCACTACGCGCAGATCAAGGGCAACGAGATCTACCTCAACGCGGTCCGCTACACGGTTCGCACGGTGCGCGAGACGCTGGAGAGCGCCAAGGTCATGCCCGCCGAGGTGGACCACGTCATCCCCCACCAGGCGAACATCCGGATCATCAACTCGGTCCTCCAGCACACCGGTCTGCCGCCGGAGTCCCTGGTGACCAACCTGGAGCGGTACGGCAACACCGCCTCGGCCTCCATCCCGCTGGCGCTCACCGAGGCGCTGGAGGCCGGGCGCATCCAGCCCGGACAGCTCGTACTGTTCGCGGGTTTCGGCGCGGGGATGACCTGGGGCTCGGTGCTGATGCGTTGGGGAGGTGCCGCGTGAGCGGACGGGGAGCGGGGAAGCGCCCCGAGGCGCCGGTGGCGCTGGTGACCGGCGCCTCGGGCGGGCTCGGGCAGGCACTCGCGGTCGAACTCGACGCGCTGGGCTGCCGGGTGGCCGTGCACTACCGCAGCGCCGCCGACCAGGCCGAGGCCGTGCGGGAGAAGCTGACGCGCGATGCGGTGGTCGTCGGCGCGGACGTGGGGTCGTGGGAGGAGACCCAGGAGCTGTACCGGCGCGTCGAGGCTTGCCTCGGGCCGATCGACGTCGTGGTCAACAACGGGGCGATCCGCCGGGACGCCCTGATGGCGATGCAGTCCCCGGACGACTGGCACGAGGTCATCCGCACCAACCTGCTGGGGACGTTCAACACCAGCCGGGTCGCGCTTCCGCACATGCTGCGGCAGCGCTGGGGCCGGATCGTCAACGTCGTCTCGCCCTCGGGCCTGATCGCCACGGCGGGCCAGACGGCGTACTCCGCCTCCAAGGCCGGGGTCATCGGCATGACCCGGACGCTGGCCGCCGAGTGCGGGCGGCGCGGGGTGACCGTGAACGCCCTCTCGCCGGGGTTCATGATCACGGGCATGACCCAGAACCTGCCGGAACGGATCATGGAGGACATGGCCCGCAAGGCGCCGGTGCCGAGGTTCGTCACGGTGGAGGAGGTCGCCCGCAGCGTCTCCCTCTTCCTCGACCAGGACTGCATGACCGGTCAGGTGGTCAGCATCGACAGCGGGGTCTCCGTCATGTGAGACGGGGGGCCGCGGCGACAAGTCCGGGAGGGGCGCGACGGAGCGCCCCTCCCCTGCGTCACGCCTTCGGGCCGATCGGGTCGTGGGTGGGTGGTGGGGGCGACAGGTCCAGGCCTGTCGCGAAAGTCCCTCCCCAGCCTTCGGCCGGGAGGCGTCCCCAGTCCCGCGACGCCCGGCACGCTCGCCCAGTGGGGTTACCCCCCACTGGCCGCACCGGGCGCAGACCCGAGCACATCCCGTACGAGGGACCGCAGTGAGACACCGGTCCGGCAGCCGGTGACCTTGCCGGCGGTGCCGGGGTACCGCCGGGTTTCGCATGCCGAGGCATCCCCGTTCTTGAGGAAGCCGGTGTCATCGACAACCAGCGCGGTTTCACCTGCTGCATCCGCCATGCGAGGCGGGCACACACATGCGCCGCGTCCCACGGGCCGGTGGTGACGAAGTGGGCCAGGGCCTGCTCCGGAGCACACCGGACCGCGGACAACTCCCCACTCGGCACACCCGGTCGACGACGCGCCCGATCCCACGGACACGCCACCTGCGAGTCATTCCGACCAGGCCCTAGGCGCCGGCCCTGCGGAGAGGGTCGGGAACAGCGAGGAGCCGGACCGCGGGCGGCGCCACCCGGTGCGGCAACCGGATGGACTCGGGCGAGCTCCGGGGACCGCCCAGCAGCCCCAGGTAGACCGTCTCGCTCTCCGGACTGGGGTCTATCCCCAGCTCCTCGGCGAGCACCGTGCGCAACTGCTGGTAGATCCGCAGGGCTTCGGCCCTGTTGCTGGCCAGCCGGTGCGCGGTCATCTGGCACCGGTAGGCGCTCTCCCGGAACGGCGCCTCGCGTACCGCCTCCTCCGCGTACTGCAGGGCGTGGTGCGTGTCGCCCAGCGCGGAGGACGAGCTGCTGGCGGTCTCCAGCGCGGAGACATGTACCTCCTTCAGGCGGGCCCGGATCGAGTCGACCCACTCGCCCTCGTGGGAGGCGAGGAAGGGGCCCCGCAGCAGGGACACGGCCGTGGTGGCGAGCCGTTGTGCGGTGCTGTGGTCACCGTTGCGGTACGCCGCCGCCGCGCTGACGGCGGCGCTCTCGGCGCGGTCCACGTCCACCTGGGCGCCCTCCGGAAGCCGCAGCAGATAGCGTCCCCCGCGGGCGATCAGAGGCGGCTCGGAGGTGGGGGGCGACTCTTCGGACAGGAACGCCCGCAGGCGGCTGATGACGCTGCGCAAGGCTGAGGCCCAGGTGCTCGGCAGGCCGCCCGGCCAGATGGTGTCGGCGAGTTGCTCCCGGCTGGTGCCGGTGGGCCGCTCGAGGCAGAGCCGGGCGAGAGCGATCTGTGCCTGGTGGCTGGAGAGGATCCGGGGGGCCTCTCTGTCGTGTTCGACGGACACGAGGCCGACAAGCCTGATGAGCACGGCTGATTCCCCCAAGGTCTGAGGCGGCTTCTCATCGGTGTCGCCGACGGAAGCCGACTTGCTGACGTGCGGCGTGCTGGGTGGTGCGTATGGTCAGGTTCCGGCCCGCGCAGCCGAGCGGCGGTCTACTTGAACCGCAAGGAAGAGCGAGCCGAAGCGGCAGGAGCTTTTTAATTCATCCCCAGAACGGAGTAAACACCATCGTCGTTCAGAATAGAAGCGTGTCAACTGTGTCCGAAATTGCGAGAGTTAACTGATGGGAATCTCGCGGCTGACTATGTGTCAATACGTTGACCACTGCTTGTTCTTGCCTTCGTGTTGCGCCGCGATTGCGTGACGGACGTTGAATTCGAGGCGCGACAGATCTGTTGCGCCGCCGCGCAATGGACGCCATATACGAGAGGATGGCCGATGGCTTCCGCAGGGTGGGGGAGAATCGCACACAAGCTGGACGCGACGCGCCGTCGTGTAGCCTCGCTGGAGTGGGACGCCGAGCGCCGCAACAGCTTCGTCCCCTACACCGCCGAGCGCGATTCGGCCTACGTCGACCTGGACGGCCGGCGTCTGCTGATGATGTCGGGTTACAGCTATCTCGGCCTCTCCGGTGACGAGCGCGTGGTCTCCGCCGCGCAGGAGGCCGCCGCCCGCTACGGCACCGGCAACCACGGGGTGCGCGCGCTGGCGGGCTCCATCCCGCTGCACGAGGAGCTGGAGGCCGAGGTCGCCGAGGTCGCCGAGCGGGACCGGGCCATCGTCTTCGGCTCCGGTTACGCCGCCAACGTCGGGACGATCGGCGCACTCGTCGGTCCCGGCGACACCGTCTTCGTCGACAAGTACGCCCACGCCAGCATCGTGGACGGCTGCAGGCTCAGCGGCGCCACCGTGGTCCGCTTCCGGCACAACGACACCGAGCACCTCACCCGGCGGCTGGAGGCCGCCGCGCCCGGCGGGGTCCGCCTGGTGATCGTCGACAGCGTGTACTCGATGGACGGCGACATCGCCCCGCTGCCCAGGCTGCGCGAGGTCTGCGACGCCCACGAGGCGCTGCTGATGGCCGACGAGGCCCACGCCCTGGGCGTCATCGGCCGCACCGGCCTGGGCATCGAGGAGCACTTCGACCGCGAGGCGCGGGTGGACGTCAAGCTCGGCACCCTCTCCAAGGCCATCCCCTCCATGGGCGGGTGGGTCGCCGGGCCGGCCGAGCTCATCGGCCATCTGCGCTACGCCGCCCGTCCGTTCCTCTTCTCCGCCGCGCTCGCCCCCGCGTCGGCCGCCGCCGCCCTGGCGGCGCTGCGGGTGCTGCGCGCCGAACCCGAGCTCGTCGCCCGGGTCCAGGACCACGGCGTCCGCTTCCGGGACCTGGTCACGGCGGGCGGGATGCGGACCGGCGACAGCGAGACGGCCGTCGTCCCGCTCATCGTCGGTGCCGACGAGGCCGCCTACGACCTGGCGACCACCGCCCGCAGGCTGGGCGTCATCGGACTGCCGGTGGTGACCCCCGCCGTCCCCCGCGACCTGGCGCGGCTGCGCATCGCCGTCACCGCACGGCACACGGACGCGGACATCGACTTCGCGGCCGAGGCGTTCCTCAAGGCTGCGGGGGAGTGCGGCCTGCCGGCCGTCTGACCGGAGCGGCCCAGCCGGGCCGCGGGGCTCCGGGCCCGACGGCCAGGAACGGCGCAGCGCCCGGGGAGTCCCTGAGCCCTGAGCCCTGAGCCTCGGAGCCCTGAGCCTCGGAGCCCGGAGCCCGGAGCCGTGGGGCCGTGGGGCCGTGGGCCCGGACCCGGAACCCCGAGTCGCACCCCGAGGCCGCGACCCCGGGGTGCGAACCGGGGCCGTGCCCCGGGGGCGTACTGACCCGACGCCGCGCCGGACCCGGGCGGACCCCGCCGGGCGACCGCCGCGGAGCGGCGGGGAACTGGCCGTGCCTGCTTGCTCCGATGCGCCCGAGGCCACCGGAGAGGGAAGGAGAGAACAGACCATGCGTACTCCGGCGGGACGTCCCGCCCGATCCGACGTGGCCATCAGCGGCATGGGCGTCGTCACCCCGGCCGGCTGCACCACCGAGGAGCTGTGGACCGCCGTCTCGGCCGGCCGCTCCCTCGCCGCCGACCTCACGCACTTCGACACCGAACAGCACCGCATCCGCATCGGCTGCCGCGTGCGCGGCCTCACCGATCACGAACGGAACCACCCCTGGCAGCGGGTGCTGGCGAGCAAGGCCGCCCAGCGGCTCGACCCCTTCGCCCGGTACGGACTCGCCGCTGCCCTGGCCGCTTACGCCGACGCCGGGCTCCCCGAGGCCACCGCCGCCCGCTGCGCGATCGTGGTCGGCAACGCCGTCGGTGGGCGCACCACCAGCGACCTGGAGTCCGTGAACTTCGCGGATCGCGGCCCCCAGGGGGTCCGCCCGCTGATGCCCCTGATGACGATGCCCAACGCCGCCGCCGCACAGATCGCCCTCCAACTGGGCTGGCACGGCCCGGCCCTCACGGTCAGTACCACCTGCGCCAGCGGCGCCGACGCCATCGGCCTGGGGGCGGCCATGGTCCGGGACCACCGCGCGGACCTCGTGATCGCCGGGGGCTGCGAGGCAACCCTCACCCCGATCACCCTCGCCGGCTTCGGCAACCTCAACGCCGCCTCCACCCGCACGGACGCCGCGACCGCGTGCCGACCCTTCGACGAGAGCCGGGACGGCTTCGTCATGGGTGAGGGAGCCGCCTTCGTGGTCCTGGAGCGGGCGGAGGACGCCCGGGCCCGGGGCTCCCGCCTCCACGGCCTTGTCGCCGGGTACGCCGCCACCTCCGACGCGTACCACCTCTCCGCCCCGCGCCCCGACGGCGCCTTCGCCGCCGAAGCCATGTCCGGCGCCCTCACCGATGCCGGGCTCGCCCCCGCCGACATCACCCACGTCAATGCCCACGGCACCGCCACCGTGCACAACGACCGCGCCGAAGCCGCCGCACTGAGCAAGGTCTTCGGGTCGTACGGGCCTCCGGTGACCGCCAGCAAGGGGGTCATCGGACACCTCATCGGAGCGGCCGGGGCCGTCGAACTCGTCGTCGCGGTCCTGTCGATGAACGCGGGCGCGGTGCCGCCCACCGCCAACCACACACGAACGGAGCCCGGTATGGAGATCGACGTGGTCCATGGCGCTCCGCGGCCCGTCGCCCACGGCCCCGCGCTGACCAACTCCTTCGGATTCGGCGGCCACAACAGCAGCCTGGTGGTGACCCCCGCGTGACTCTCCCCGGACCCCTCCTCGATCCCACCGCCCCGCCGTTCGACGCGGCGGCCGCCCATCACTACCGCACGGTGACGCGCCAGGCCCTCGGCCGGGCGGCGCCCGCCCGACCCGACGCGGGGCCCCTCGCCGCCTTCGTCCTCACCCATCCGCTCGCCGAACGCACCGTCGCCGGCCTCGCCGCCGGACACGGCCCGTACTCCCTGGTCCACCTCGCCCAGGAGATCGAGCTGTACGCGCCGCTGCTGCCCGGCAGCGCCGTCGGCGCCCGCGCCGAGGTGCTCGGGGCCCGAGCCGAACCCAAGGGCACCCGCCTCGCCCTGCGCACCCGCCTCACCGACCGGGAGGCCGGGACCGTGCTCGCCGACCTCACTGCCCACATCCTGCTGGCCGGCATCCGCGCCACGGAGCCGCACGGCGCCCTCGCCACGGCCCCCGCGCCCCGCCAGGAGGCGCCCGGAACGGCGCTGAGCCACGCCGTCGCGATCGACCGGGAGTGGATCGCCCGCTACGGCGAGGCCGCCGGGGACCTCAACCCCGTCCACCTCGACCCGTCCGCCGCCCGGGACGCGGGCTTCCCCGACGTCATCGCCCACGGGGTGGCGCTGGTCTCGCTGGCCGTCGAGGAGATCGCCGAGCGGTACGCCGACGGGCACGCCGACCGCGTCCGGGCGCTCGGCGCCCGCTTCGCCCGCCCGGTGCACCCCGGCACGGACACGTCCCTCGAACTCATCCCGCCGTCCACGCCGCCCGGCCCCGGAGACACCGTCCTGTTCACCGTCCGCTCCCAGGGCGCCGCCGCCGTCAAGGGCGGCTGGGTGCGGCTGGGACCCGCAGAGGGAGGGCACCGATGACCGACCGACACGGCGAGACCGCCGATGCCGTCCTGCGCTGGGCCGAGAAGACCCCTGACGCCCCCGCCCTGTGGTGGAACGGCACCGCCACCACCTACCGTGAGCTGGCCGACGAGGCCGCCGCCGCCCACGCCCGCCTCGCGGAGCGCGTCCCGGCCGGCGCCACGCTCGCGGTCCTCGACGCCAAGGCGCCCCGGACCGTCGCCACCGTCCTGGCCTGCCTCGCCTCCGGCCGCCCCGTCCTGCTCCCCTCGCCCACGCTGCCGCCCGACCACCTCGCCGCCGTGACCGCCGAGGCGGGCTGCCGGTACGCCCTGGCGGGGGAGACCATCACACCCCTGACCCCGCAGTCCGGCGACGCCCGGAAGCGGGCCGTTCCGCCGGGCACCGGCTTCGTCCTGACCACCTCCGGCTCCACCGGAACGCCCAAGGCCGTCCCCCTGCCCCACGACGGTGTGGACGCCTTCACCCGCTGGGCCGCCGAAGCCTTCGGCATCACCGCGGGCACCCCCGTTCTCAACTACGCCCCGCTCAACTTCGACCTGTGCCTCCTCGACGTGTGGACCACCCTCGCCCACGGCGGCCAGGTGGTGCTCGTGGACCCGGCGGTCGCCGCCAGCGGCCCCCGCCTGCTCGGCCTGCTGCGCGCCCACCCCGTCGAGGTGGTCCAGGCGGTGCCGCTCTTCTACGCGCTGGTCTCCGCCGCCGCGCGGGCCGAGGGCGGCGGCCCGCTGGGAACCGTCCGCCACGCGGTCTTCACCGGGGACGTGATGCCCGAGCAGACCCTCGCCGACCTCATGGCCCTCGCCCCGGGCGCGCGGCTGCACAACATCTACGGCTGTACCGAGACCAACGACAGCCTGATCCACGAGGTCGCCCGGGACCGGCCGCTGCTCTCCCCGCCACCGCTTGGCCGCCCGCTCCCGGGCGTGCGCATCCGGCTGCGGGGCTCGGAGGGCCGCCTCGTCACCGGCCCCGGCCGGGGCGAACTGGAGGTCTCCACGCCCTTCCAGAGCACCGGCTACCCCGACCGGCGGCGCACGGCCGAGAAGTTCATCACCGACCCGGCCGACGGCCCGGGCGGCGGGGCGCGCTGGTTCCGTACCGGCGACCTGGTCGAGGCCGACGCCGACGGGGTCCTGCGGCTCGTCGGACGCCTCGACCACCAGGTGAAGATCCGGGGTGTCGCCGTCAACACCGCCGAGGTCGAGCAGGTGATCCTCGACCACCCCGACGTGGAGGAAGCCGGGGTGACCACCCTGCCCGACCCCGTCGAGGGCCGGCGCCTGGTCGCCGTGGTCCGGCTGAAGCGCGGCTCCACCGCGACCAGCCTCGACCTCAAGCGCCACTGCGCCGCCCGGCTGCCGCGCGGGTCGGTGCCCGGCACCCTCGTCCCCGTACGCGAGCCCCTGCCCCGTACCAGCACCGGGAAGGTGGACCGCCGGACCCTGGCCGCGATGCGCCCCGCCGCGCCCCAGGTGCCGGCCGCGCCGGTCGGCGACAGGCCCTGACCGCTCGCGTACACGGGCACGTCCCGCACGGACACGCCGTATCCGCGTGCCCGTACCCGCACCTCCGTACGACACCTCTGTACGAATCCTCGCCAAGGAGCACCTCGTGAGCAACGCCGACCAGATCAGCGAGTACATCGTCCGGGAGTTCCTGCCCGACCTCACCCCCTCCCAGCTGCCGCACGACCAGGACCTCCTGGGCGACGGCGTCATCGACAGCCTCGGCGTCCTCAAGCTGATCGCCTGGGTCGAGCACCACTTCCGGCTCGCCGTCGGCGACACCGACCTCGACCCGGACAACTTCCGCAGCGTCCAGGCCATCGACGCCTATGTCGCCCGCTCCCAGGGCGCCTCCGTCACGGGCGGCTGAGCAGTGCACCCCGCCCTCGTCCCGCTCGTCGACCGGCGGGCCCCGGCCGGCGTGGACCACTGGGACGCGCTGTGGCAGGCGCTGGCCGACCAAGCGCTGGATCGCGCCGACGTCCTCGCCCTGCTGGCCTCGCTCACCGCGGCGCTCCCCGACGGCCCGAGCCTGCTCGCGCTCCTCGACTCGCTGGACCGGCGCCGCCCGGCCCCGCCGTCCCCGCCCTGGCCCCGCACCGTCAACGTGGTGGGCACCGGAGGCGGTCCCCCGACCGTCAACCTCTCCACAGCGTCCGCCCTGCTGGCCGCCGCCACCGGCGTCCGGGTCGTCAAGTCCGGTTCGCGCGCCCACACCGCGCGGACGGGCTCGGTCGACCTCCTCGACCGCCTCGGCGTCCCCCTCACCTCCTCCCCCGACCACACCGCCGACCACCTGGCCGCGCACGGCATCGCCTTCACCGGCTCCTTCGTCTACCCCGGCCAGCTCGCCCGGCTCGCGCTGATCGCGGTCCCCACCCCGATGCGGGTCTTCGGCCGCTTCCTCAACACCCTCGGCCCCTTCCTGGCCGCCGTCCCCGTGGCCGCCCAGGTCACCGGGGTCTCCGCGACCGAACCCCCGCCCCCGCTCCGCACCCTGGCCGCCCGGCCCGGAGGCCCCGTGACCTGGCTCATCACCAACCCCGCAGGCGCCGACGAACTCCTCAGCGTCACCGACAACACGATCCATCTCCCGAGAGGCGGCACGCGCACGCTCCGGGCGGGCGAACTGGTCCCCGCCGAGGGCACTCTCGACGACCTCGCCCCCGTCTCCCGGGAAGACGTGACCGACCACTTCCGGACCGTCCTGGCCGGCCGGGCGGGCGCGCCGCTGCGCGCCACCCTCCAGCTCAACGCCGCCGCGCTCGCCGTAGCCTCCGGCCACCGCGACGACTGGGCCACGGCCGTCGCCGAAGCGGGCGCCGCGCTCGACGACGGGGCCGCGCTCGGACTGCTGGAACGCCTCACCAGGACCCGCGCGCGAGGACGGAGCCGCGTTGCCTGAGTTCACCCGGGGGTTCTTCGGCGAGGCCCGGGCCCGCGCCGAACTGGGCCTGGCCGTCTTCCTGAACGCCGGGGACCCGCCCCTGCCCGTCCTCAAGGACTTCGTCGCCATGCTCGACGAGTCGGACGTCGACTGCCTCGAACTGGCCGTCGCCTTCCCGGACTCGCCCACCGACGGGCCCGTCGTACGGCGCTCCGCCGACCGGGCGCTCGCCGAAGGCGTGGGCCTCGCCGAGACCCTGGCCTTCGTCGCGGCCGTACGGTCCTCCCTGAAACGCCTGCGCATCGCCCTGCTCGCCGACTGGAGCCACAGCCTCCGCACCGCGCCGCCAGCCGGTTACGCGCGGGCCGTGGCGGACAGCGGCGCCGACGCCCTGCTCGCCCACGGCCTGCCGCCCCGGCTGCGTCCCGCCCACCACGAGGCGCTGCACGAGGCCGGACTGCCCGAGGTCACCACCTGTTACCCGGCGAGCGCCCCCGCCACGATGACCGAGGCGGCGGCCCATGCCACCGGCTACCTCTACCTGGTCGCCCGCTACGGACGCAGCGGCGGCGGCACGCCCTCCGCCGGCCACGCCGGACTGGCCCCGGTCGTCGCCTCCCTGCGCGACCTCGCAGCTTCCCCGATAGCCGTCGGCTTCGGGGTGTCGACCGCCGAGGATCTCGCCTCCGTCGCACTGAGCGGCGCGGACGCGGCGATCGTCGGTACCGCCGGAGTGGCGGTGGTGGAGCGGGCCCTCGAGACCGGGGTGGACCCGGTCGACGCCTACCGCTCCTTCACCGCCGCCCTCGGCCGTCCCACCACAGCCCCCACGTCCAGAGGAGGACACCAGTGATCATCCGCAAGCTCGAGAGCGTCAAGACCGTCGAGTGGGGCAACGGCCTCAGCCGCCGCTTCATCCTGGACGCCGACGGCCTGGGTTACAGCGTCACCGACACCACCGTCCGGGCCGGGACCAAGTCCCGGCTGCAGTACCGCAACCACCTGGAGACCTGCTACTGCATCGAGGGCTCCGGGGAGGTCGTCGAGCTCGACGGCACCAGCCACCCGCTGGCGCCGGGCGTCCTGTACTCGCTGAACAACCACGACCCGCACTACCTGATCGCCTCGCCCGACGAGGACCTGCGGCTGGTCTGCGTCTTCGCCCCCGCGCTCCAGGGCGACGAGGTCCACAACCTCGACGAGAACGTCTCGTCGGCCTATTAGCGGACCCGTTCAGCGGGCGACCAGTCGTCTCGTCTCCCCCCGTCCACAACCGGCCGAGGCCACCCCCACGGCCCGTACGGAAGGCTCAGCAGTGAGGCACCGCAACGCAGATCAGCAGGCGCTGTGCGCAGGCATGGCCCGGTGGGGCAAGGCCCTGAGCGAAGGACACGTCGAGGCGGACGCGCGGTCCGCCTTCGACCCGGCCCGGTGGCGGCTGGCGAGCGAGAGCGGCGTTCTGGGGCTGCCCTTCCCCGAGCGGTGGGGCGGCGCCGGACAGTCCCTCGTCACCACCCTCCACGTCCTGGAGACCCTCGGCGAGACCTGCCGGGAGACCGGTCTCAGCTTTTGCGTGACGACCTCGATGGCCAGCACCGGGGTGCCGCTCGACGCCTTCGGCACGGACGCTCAGCGGGAGCGCTTCCTGCCGGGCATCTGCTCCGGGGAGCTGATCGGCGCCCACGCCATCACCGAACCCGACAGCGGCTCGGATGCGATGGCGATGACCACCCGGGCCGAGCGGGACGGCGCGGACTACCTGGTCACCGGCGGCAAGGCGTTCGTCAGCAACGGCCCGATCGCCGACGTCTTCGTCGTCTACGCCCGCACCCACCCCGACGGCGGTCCGCTCGGGACCACCGCCTTCCTCGTCGAACGCGGTACGCCCGGCCTCTTCGTGGGCGAGCCGACCGCCAAGATGGGACTGCGGACCGCCCCGTTGTCCACCCTGCACCTCGACGGCTGCCGGGTCCCGGCCGACCGCGTCCTCGGCCGGGTCGGCGGCGGGCTCCTCGTCCTCGACCACGTGATGAAGCGCGAGATCCTCTTCGGCTTCACCGTCGGCCTGGGCGAGATGCGCCACCGGCTGGAGCGCGCCGTCGCCCACGCGCGCGAACGCCGCGCCTTCGGCCACCCCATCGGCGACTACCAGGCGGTCTCGCACCGCGTGGTCGACATGAAGATTCGCACCGAGACCGCCGCCAAGTGGCTGTACGACACCGCCGAGCGGCTCACGGCGGGGGAGGACGTCACCGCCGACCTCGCCATCACGAAGATCCTCGCCAGCGAGGCCGCCCTGTCCACCAGCCTCTCGGCGATCCGCGTCTTCGGCGGCGGGGGCTACCTCTGCGAGGTCGGCCTCGAGAAGGACCTGCGCGCCGCCGTCGCGGGCACCCTCTACTCCGGCACCAACGACATCCAGTACAACCGGATTGCCTCGACCCTGGGACTCGGGGGATGAGCGTCCCGCCCCCGGCCGGCCCGCCGCCCGCGCCCCGGCCGCTGCTGAAGGTGTGCGGGGCGACCCGTTCCGAGGAGGCCGCCGCCGTCGGCGCCCGGGCCGATCTGGTCGGCCTCTGGTACGGCGTCGAGGGCGGTGCCCACGACCTGCCCGACGCTGCCGTGCCCGAGCTGGCCGACGCCGTCCGCGCCGGGGGCCGGGCGGAACCGGTCCTCGTCACCTTTCTGCACGACGCCGACCGGCTGGCGCGGGTGGCCCGGGCCGCCCGCGTCCGCTGGCTCCAGCTCCACGCCTACCAGCCGCCCGGAGCCGTCGCCGCCCTGCGCACCGCTCTGCCGGACGCGACCCTTGTCAAGGCCGTGCACGTCCTCGACGGGCGCTGCGTCGAACGCCCCTTCCTCGGGGCCTACGCGCGGGCGGGCACCGACCTGTTCCTCGTGGACGCCGCGACCCCGGGCGGCGGAGTCGGCAGCACCGGCCACCGCCTCCCGCCCGGGGCGCTGGAGCCGTTGCTGCCCGCCCTCGGGCTGCCCTTCCTGCTCGCCGGGGGCCTCACCGAGGCCGACGCGGCGCGGGGCCCGGCCCTCGGGGCGCACCCCGGCTTCCGTGGCGTGGACGTGGACAGCGCCGCCCGGGGCGACGACGGGCTGTTGAGCGCCCACCGGGTCGCCGCCCTGGACCGCGCCTGGACGGGGCCGGACAGGGGAGCGGGCAGCCCGCTGGGGATCCGCGTCGGGGCCGGTCCGGGCACTGCTCGGTCCGGTACGGCCGGATCACGCGGACCCGCCCCGGTCCGGACGGCTCACCCGGCGTGGGCGCCCGGTCCCACGGGGACGCCCCGCCGGCACCCAACCACCCTGCGAGGGAATCCGACATGACCCGGCATCTGCCCTTCCTCTCCGCGCTCCTCGGCGCCGAGCGCCCCTTGATCATGGAGGTGAAAGCCCGCGACGCGCACGGGGGCGACCTGCTGCGGGGCCGCGCCCCCGGCGACCTGGCCGCAGCCTACGAGCGGGCCGGTGCCCCGTGCGTCTCCGTCGTGACCGGCCGGTGGTTCGGCGGATCGGCCGCCATGCTGGCGGAGGTCACCTCCCGGGTCCGCGTCCCGGTACTGCTCAAGGACTTCGTCACTCGCCGCGACCAGATCGCCGGCGCGGCCGCCGCGGGTGCCTCGGCGGTGCTCCTGACGGCCGCGCTGCTGCCGCGCGAGTCGCTGCACGGCCTGGCACGGGAGTGCCAGGAGCACGGCCTCACCCCCTTCGTGGAGGTCACCCGCGCCGAGGAGGCGGTCGGCCTGCCCGACCCGCACCGCTGTGTCATCGCGGTCAACAACAAGGACATCGTCACCAAGGAGCGCGACGCGGGAGACCTGGACCGCAGCCGGGCGCTGCTGCCCGCGGTACGGGCCGCAGGCACCCTCTGCCCGGTCAGCGCCGGCGCGGTCAGCGGTCCGGAGGCCGCGGCCGGGCTGCTGGCGGAGGGGTACGCCGCCCTGCTCGTCGGGACGGCGCTCCTGCGTGCGCCCAGCGTGGAGGCGTGGCTGCACGCGTTCGACGCCTGCCGAGCCGGGGCCGTCGTGCCGGGGACGAGGCCCTTTCCGGCGGCCGCCTCCGAACCCCCCTCGCCGCTGGCGCCCCTGCCCACCGCCCGGCCCGCTCCGGCCGAGCCGCTGCCCCCGGCCGGTTCCGGAGCCGAAACAGAAGGAGCGCCGGTGTGAACGCCGCACCCATGGAGACCGTCGCCACCGACGGCGTGGAGCGGATCACGCTGGGACGCGGCCGCCACCGGCTCGGCGCCTGGCGGGCCGCCCCCGCCACCGGCAGCCCCCGGTCCGTGCTCGTCGCGATACACGGCCGGGCGATGTCCCCGGGTTACTTCGCCGGGCCGGTCGCCCCGCGCACCTCCCTGCTCGCTCTCGCCTCCTCCCTCGGCCACACCGTCCTCGCGGTCGAGCGGCCCGGTTACGGCCTCTCCCGCTCGTCCCTCCCGCTCGGGCTCCCGCTGGCCGACCAGGCCCGCCTGCTGCGCCGGGCGCTCGCCGACTACGCCGAACTCCACCCGGTGGGGGCCGGGTTCCTCCTGCTCGGCCACTCCGACGGCGGCAAGACCGCCCTGCACCTGGCGGCGGGCGAGTTGTGGGGCGAGGACCCGGCCGAGCGCCTGCTCGGACTCGACCTCAACGGCTGCGGCTGGCACTACTCGTCGGCCGCCGTCCACTTCCCCGACACCCTGGGCGGCGGCGCCGGCGAGCTCAACTGGGGCCCGCTGCGGCTCTATCCGGGCGGTACGTTCCGCGCCAGCCGCGCCCTGCTCCGCGAGGTCCCGGCCGTCGAGGAGGCCGAGACGGCCCACTGGCCCGCCCGCTTCCCGGGCGCCGCGGCCCGGGTGCGCTGCCCCGTGCGGCTCACCTTCGGGGAGCACGAGGGCTGGTGGTGCCTCGACCGGGCCGAACTGGCCGCCGTGGCCGCCTGCTTCACCCGGACACGCCCGCCCGTGGTCGAACTCGTACCTGAGGCGGGCCACAACCTCAGCCTCGGACTGGCCGCCCCCCTCTACCACTTGCGTGCGCTGGCGTTCCTGGAGGAGTGCCTGACGACCGTGCCGGTCCCGGGCCGGCGACGATCGCGTATGCGCCCGAGCGTGTGAAACATGGACCACACGTCCCTCCGCTTGTTGGGATTCCCCTGAGCGGTGCGGACGGTGCCTCGCCCGCGCACCGTCCGTCAGCAGCCGGGAGAGCCCGCCCGAACGATAGGACAGCAACGTGAGCCAGTACCCTGCCCCCAGCCCCGCACCGTGGGCACGCCCCGGCCACCCGCCCGTATCCCCGCCGCCGGGCCGTGACCGGGCCCTCTGGCCGCTCCTGGTGGCCTCTGTCGTCTGCACCGGTCTGATGGCCGGGCTGTTCTTCGCCTACGACATCTCCGTCATGCCCGGCCTCGCGGAACTGGACGACCGCACGTACGCGGCGGCCATGCAGCGCTTCAACGCGGTGATCGACGGCAGCGCGCTGTTCGGCCTGATCTTCCTCGCCACGCTGGGCCTCACCGTCGTCGCAGCGATCCGGGCCTTCCGGAGGAGACAGCGCGCGGTCGCCGTCCCGCTGGTCGTCGCGGCCGCCTGTTACCTGGCGGTGCTCGTGATCACCGTCGCGGTCAACCTTCCGCTCAACGCCGATCTGGCGGCGCTCGGGAGCCACCCGGCCACAGCCAAGGACCTCCCGGCGGTGATCGAGGACTTCAAGTCGGTCTGGGTGCCGGTGAATGTCGTCCGGACCGTGCTGTGCGTGCTGAGCCTCGGTGCGCTGTGCTCCGCCCTGCTCCAGTACGGCCGCGCGACCGCGCCCTTCCCGCCGGTGTGACTTCCACCCGGCTGATCTGACCGGTGCGACCGTCCGGTCCCGGTCCCCTCCTCCAGGAGGCGGGGACCGGGGTCGGGACAGTCCGCCCGCCGGGCAATGTGATGAAGGGGCGGCAGGAAGAGCCGCCCGCTGTGCCCGGGAATTCAGCCGACCCGAATTCCGGGCTTTTCGCTGGGCAGAAGTCTCCGAAGAACATTCCCTTTTCGTCTCGTGCTCACGCTCGCGGATCGCTTCTCTCGTGTCCGCGGCACAGGCGGCGCGTTCCCTGACCGGCGTTCGTGCGGGGCAGGGTGCCGTCCGGGGATTTGGGACGGCGTCGGTCGGAGAATCCCGCGCTTCGGTCAGCTCTTGGTCAGCGTGCAGGTGTATTGGGCGGTTCCGCTGCCGCTGTAGGCCTCCACGTCGATGTAGTAGGTGCCGGTGCCGGAGGCGGTTCTGGTCAGGCTGAGGGCCTCGTCGGTGCCGGCGCCGTCGTTGACGGACCGTTCGAGGGTGCTGCCGGCCGAATCCAGCAGGTACAGGTCGGCGTCGTAGGCGGAGGGGACGGCGCAGTTCGCGGACAGGGTCTGGCCCGTGTTCAGGCTGACCTTGAAGTAGTCGCTGTCGGTCGTGGACTTCATGTTCCCGGTGACGGATCCGGGAGATGTCAGGACGGTGGCGTCGTCGGCCGTGCCCCGGGTGTCGTTGGGTTCGCTCTCGGCGAGGGTGCTGCCGTTCGGGGGAGTGCAGTCCGTGAGGGGTGTGCCGGTGTAGAGATCGGGGTCGGGAACGCCGTTGGTGACGCTGCGCAGGTAGTAACCGCAGGTGGGCCGGTTCTTGAAGTCGAACGTCGACGCGGGGGTCAGGCGCCAGATCTTGAAGCCGGAGTAGGTCAGCGGTTTGCGGTCGACGGCCTGCTCGGGCTGGTGGTCGCCGAGGACGACGTAGGCGTCCTTGCCGTACTGGGTGGCCGTCCCGTCGCGGTCGATGAACAGCGAGCCTCCTTCCTCGACGCCGACGCCCCAGGCGGCGCCACCCGGGGTGAGGCCGTCCTTCACCGCCCGGGCGACGAAGGCCATGGTGCGGCCCATGCGGTCACGGGTGACGAAGTGGGAGTCGTTGATGACTCCGCCGTAGTTCGGCCACTCGAACATGCCCGTGGTGAAGGTGATGCTCCGGTCGTAGGGGTTTGCCAGCGCCTCGGTGCTGGTGACGCTTCCGTTGCAGGCGTCGTAGACGACGGGGCTGTTGATGTGGTGGCCGGCGCTGCCGCCGCCGGAGCCGCCGCCCTTGGCGACGACGGACTCGACGGACGCCTCGAGTGCGGTGCCCTTCCAGGCGGCGTACCTGCACTGGTCCCCGCCTGCGAAGTACACGAACTCGGCGTTGCGGACGTCGGTGTTGACCTGGCTGTTGCCGGCGTCGCCGGCGGTGGTGAGCGTCCAGGTGGTGCAGGAGTTGACGCCCGCCAGGGTCATGATGGTGTCGCACTCGGGGGTCTTGCTTCCCGAGGTCGGTGCCGAGCCCGCCAGGACGACGACGTCCAGGCTCCCGGTGCCGCCGCGGATGTCGTCGACGGCTCTCGCCATCGAGGCCGGCACGACGCCGCCGGAGCCGTTCATGGTGAACGCCGGTCCGTTCCAGGAGGTCCGGCTGACGTCCGAGGCGCTGCCCAGCCGGATCCGGTCAGCCGCCGCGTGGGCGGGCTGCTGCACGGTGAGTGCTGTGGTCACCGCGGCCAGAGCGACGGCTATCGGCGCGGCCTTGCGTGAAAGACGTGACGTCATCTGCGCTCCAGTTGTCAGGGTGCGGCACCGCAGGCGGGGGTGTGGCCGAATCAGCACCGGCACGGCGCTGCACGGGTTGGTAGCGGAACATACAAGACGGCACGCTCGACGAGAAGCTGTAAGACAGAAATCGATCACGGACAGGCGTACAGCAGGGGACGGTGCGGTGCGAACAGGGGCAAGCGCACCCGGAAACGGTCGGCGTGACCCCGTTACGTGAACGTAACGTGAGATACATCTAGCCAGACGAATGGCTTGTCTGTAACGTCGCTGTCGTGGCCGGCGGGCCAGGTTCCGCCGGCGAGGAATCCCCCGAGAGGTCCGACCGCGATGAACGCTCGTCCCGCCCACCGCGCAGCGGCCGCCGCTGCGGCGGCCGCCGCCCTTGTGTCCCTCTCCGCCTGCGGAGGTGGCGACAGCTCCGCTCCCGCGGCGGCCGGCAAGGTCACCGTCGCCGGTGTGGAGATCAAGAAGGACCGGGCCCTGCACGACCTGCTGCCGCAGCGGATCAAGGAGGCCGGCAAGGTCAGGGTCGCCACCGACGTGCCCTACCCGCCCTTCGAGATGTACGTGAAGGAGGGCGAGAGCGCGATGACCGGCCTGGACTACGACCTGGGCCAGGCGATCGGCGGGAAACTCGGCGTGACCTTCGCCTTCGCCCCGCAGAAGTTCGACGGCATCGTCCCCGCCATCCAGGCCGGCAAGTTCGACGCCGCGATGTCGGCCATGACCGACAACAAGGAGCGCCAGCAGGTCGTCGACTTCGTCGACTACTCGCAGTCGGGCTCCGGCATCCTGGTCGCCGACGGCAACCCGGACAAGATCACCACACTGGACGACCTGTGCGGGCGCAAGGTCGCCGTCCAGGCCGCGACCAACCAGCTCGACCTGCTGAAGGGCCGCCAGGCGGCCTGCTCGAAGGCGGGCAAGGGCAAGATCGACATCCAGACCTTCCCGAAGGACTCCGACGCCCAACTGGCCCTGCGCTCGGGCAAGGTCGTCGCCCAGGTCCTCACCAAGCCCGCAGCCGGCTGGGTCGCGAAGACCGCCGACGACGGCAAGGTGTTCGATCTCGTCGATGACCCCGCGGCGCCCGGCGGCTACAACGCCTCGCCCAACGGCATCGCCGTCAGCAAGCAGCAGCCCGAGCTGACGAGCGCCATCCAGAAGGCGCTCCAGTCCCTCATCGACGACGGCACCGTCACCAAGATCTACGACAAGTACGGTGTGGCATCGATCGCCGTCAAGGAGGCCACCAGGAACGCGGCGGTGGACTAGGCATGATCGATACCACTTCCGCCCCCGGCACCGCTCGCAGCGGTCACCCCGGCGCATCCGACCTGGAAGTCGTCCCGGTGCGCAACTACGGCCGCTGGATCGCTGCCGCCGTCTCGCTGCTCGCCCTGGCCGGTCTGGTCGGTTCGCTCGCCCGCAACGACAACCTGCACTGGGACGTCGTCGGCCACTACGTCTTCGCGCCCCTCGTCTTCGACGGCCTGGGCACCACGCTCTGGCTGACCGCGGCCGCCATGGCACTCGGCCTGGTCCTCGGCACCCTGATCGCCGTCATGCGGTTGTCCGCCAGCCCCGTGCTCTACGGCCTGGCCACCGCCTTCGTCTGGGTCTTCCGCGGCACCCCGCTGCTCGTGCAGATCATCTTCTGGGGGTACGCGGCCGCACTCTACAAGTACGTGAAGATCGGCATCCCCTTCACCGACATCACGTTCTTCCAGGCCGAGACGAACACGCTGCTGACCCCCGCGATCGCGGCCCTGCTCGCTCTGGGTCTCAACGAAGCCGCCTATGCCTCGGAGATCGTCCGCGCCGGCATCCAGTCCGTCGACCCCGGTCAGGCCGAAGCCGCGCACTCGCTGGGCATGCGTCCCGCGCTCACGATGCGCCGGATCGTCCTTCCCCAGGCGATGCGCGTGATCATTCCCCCCATGGGCAACGAGACCATCAACATGCTCAAGATGACGGCCCTGGTCTCGATCATCTCCGCCCATGACCTGATGTCCAACATCCAGGACGTCTACGCCCAGAACTACCAGGTCATCCCCATGCTGGTGGTCGCCAGCCTGTGGTACCTCGCTCTCGTGACCCTCCTCAGCCTTCCCCAGGCGTGGCTGGAGCGGCGTTACGGGCGCGGCACCACGCGCGCCGGACACGCCTCCCCGTTCCGGCGCATGCTCGGCGGTGCGGTGGATCGGATCGGCAAGAGCAGCAAGGAGCAGAGCCGATGAGCACACCCATGGTGCGTGCCGAAGGTGTCCGCAAGCACTTCGGCAGGCTGGAGGTGCTCAAGGGCATCGACCTCACGGTGGAACGCGGTCAGGTCTGCTGTCTTCTGGGCCCCTCCGGTTCCGGCAAGTCCACCTTCCTGCGCTGCATCAACCACCTGGAGAAGGTCGACGGCGGCAGGCTCACCGTCGACGGGGAACTGGTCGGATACCGGCAGCACGGCAACAGGCTGCACGAACTGCGCGAGCGGGAAGTCGCCGAGCGCCGACGGCACATCGGCATGGTCTTCCAGCGGTTCAACCTCTTCCCCCACATGACAGCCCTCGAGAACGTGATGGAAGCCCCCGTCAAGGTCGCTTCCGTCGCCAGGGACGAAGCCCGGGAGCAGGCCCGCCGGCTGCTCGAACGGGTCGGTCTGGGCGACCGCGCCCACCACTATCCGGCAGAGCTGTCCGGCGGGCAGCAGCAGCGTGTCGCCATCGCCCGCGCACTCGCCATGCGTCCCAAGCTGATGCTCTTCGACGAGCCGACCTCCGCCCTCGACCCCGAGCTCGTCGGTGACGTACTGGACGTCATGCGGCAGCTCGCCGCCGACGGCATGACCATGGTCGTCGTCACCCACGAGATCGGTTTCGCCCGCGAAGTCGGCGACACCGCCGTCTTCATGGACGAAGGCGTGGTCGTCGAATCCGGCGACCCCCGTCAGGTCCTCGTCGACCCGGAGCAGGAGCGCACCCGCGCCTTCCTGTCCAAGGTCCTGTGAACGCCCCTGCCCGTCAGCGGCAGTCGGCCACGGAACTGCTCGACCTGGCCCGGGCTCACCGGTCCCGCTACCTGCTCGATCTCGAAGAGCTCGTCGCCATTGACTCGGGGTCCTACAGCGCCGAAGGCGTCAACAAGGTCGCCGACTGGGTCGAGCGCCGCCTGAACCGTATCGGGTTCGACGTCGAACGCGTCCGCCTGCCGCGGACCAGCGGCGGCCACCGGTCCGGCGACGCCCTGGTCGGCCGCAAACGCGGGACCCTCTCCGAGACCGACGGCGGCCGCCGGATCATGCTCGTCGGTCACATGGACACCGTCTTCGAGGACGGGACTGCCGCCGCTCGCCCCTTCCGCATCGACGGATCCATCGCCTTCGGACCCGGGGTGAGCGACGACAAGGGGGGCCTGCTCGCAGGCCTCACCGCCCTGGAGATCCTCGACGAGCACGGCACCGACGCCTTCGCCGAGCTGGTCTTCCTCGCCACCCCCGACGAGGAGATCGGCTCACCGGCCAGCCGCGGCCTGATCGAGCGCACGGCCGACGGCATGCACTATGGTCTGGGCCTCGAATGCGCCCGGGAGAACGGCGACCTCGTCATCGCCCGCAAGGGTGTCGCCGACTTCCGTCTCACCGTCACCGGCAGAGCGGCCCACGCCGGCATAGAGCCTGAGCGCGGCGCCAACGCCGCCCTCGCCGCGGCCCACCTGGTCGTCGCCCTCCAGGCCCTCAACGGCCGCTGGGACGGCGTCACCGTCAACGTCGGCGTGATCCGGGCAGGCACCCGAGCGAACATCGTCTGCCCCGAGGCGGAACTCCGCATCGAAGTCCGAGCGGCCACCACGGCCGACGTCGAGCGTGTCAAGCGGGCCGTTCAGGAAGCCGCCGACCATCCTGCGATCCCCGGCGTCAGCGTCGCGGTCGAGCAGCTCGACCTCTGCCCGCCCATGGAGGACACCCCCGCGTCACGTCGCATGCTCGACCGCGCCCTGCGAGCGGCTGAGGCGGTCGGCGTGGAATTCGGCGCCGCGGCCACCGGCGGGGTGGGCGACGCCAACCTGATCGCCGGCAGGGGGGTGCCGATCCTGGACGGCCTCGGCCCCGTCGGAGGCGCCGACCACACCCCTCAGGAATGGCTCGACATCGCCGGCGCCCCCCAGCGCATCGCCGTACTCGCCGCACTCATCGCCTCCCTCGGGGACGCCAGAAGCACCTGAACCGTCCCCTGCCGAGCCGGTGGTGAGCGGCCTCACCCACCTCGTGCGTCGCGCCACGGCCCGGCGGCTCCCTCCGTCCCTCCCGTCCGAGCGGATCGGGCCCCTGCCTCGCCCGGAGGCAGGGGCCCGATCACCCGCATCCCACCCATGGAGACACCATGCGCGCACCAACCGACCCCGCACGTCGCACCGTCCTCGCGTGCGGCATCGCCGTCGCCCTGCTCGCCGCGGCGCCCGCCGCCCATGCCGGGCCCGAGCGCACCGGCGGCAACGCGGGCTCCCTCGTTCTCATCGGCGGGGGGCTCAAGGAGGACAACTCCGCCGTCTACGGCGAGATCGTCAAGCGGGCCGGCGGCCCCGCGGCCCGCATCGGTGTCATCACCGCGGCCTCCGTTCCGGAGAGCCAGGACCCGAACGCCGGCGACCCGGACCGGTGCAGCAACTCGGCCTGCAACGGCGCCTACTACGCCGGCCTGTTCAAGCGGTACGGCGCGGCCGAGGCCCAGTGGATACCCCTCGACATCGACCACGTCTCCAACGCCGACTCGGACGCCGTCGTCGCCCAGGTCGAGTCCATGACCGGATTCTTCTTCGGCGGCGGAGACCAGTACCGCTACATCACCACTCTCCTGCACGGCGACAAGCACACGGACTCCAAGGTCCTCGCCGCCATCCGCGCCAAGCTCGCACAGGGAGCCGTGATCTCCGGATCCTCCGCCGGCGCCCAGATCGCCTCCGGTCCCGACATGGTCAGCGGCGGCGAATCCTACGAGGGGCTGCGCGACGGCAGCGCCCCCGGCTACTTCGACGACCCCACCCGGCTCGGCTACATCCCCCAGGGCGGTTTCGGGTTTCTCACCTCCGGGCTCATCGACACCCACACCGGAGCCTACGGGCGCGAAGGCCGGGCCTTCCGGCTGGCCGCCGACACCGGACACGACCGCGTCTACGCCCTGGAGGAGAACACCGCCCTGGTCGTCGACAACCCGGGAGGCCCCCGCGAGCGGATGAGCGTCCTCGGCCCCAACGGCGTCGCCGTCCTGGACCTGCGCCAGGCCCGTGTGCACTCCGGAGCCGAAGGCTGGAGCATGCGCGGGGCCCGTTACACCTACCTCACCCAGCAGGACCGCTACCACCCGCACACCTGGTCGGCCTATCCGGCCTCGGACAAGCACCGCCTGCGGGCCACAGGCACCGCCGCGGTGCCCGCCAACGGCGACGTCTTCCGCTCCGCGTCCAACCCCGACGGCACACCGTATTCCTTCCGCACCACGGCCCGGGCCCTGGCGGCGACACGCGCTCAGGACACCGCGACCGCCACCACTTTCGAGACCGATCCCCGCTTCACCGTCACCTTTGCCAAGACCAGGGGATTCAGCGCCTGGACCGGCGACGGCGCCACGCCCCAGACGCTGATCGACCTGCGGATCGGCATCGCACCCCGATGACCGGCCCGGCGGAGCCGGCCCGCAGACCGGCTCCGCCGGCCGCCCTCGGTGATGACGCACACCGGCAATGAGGCAGAGCGAGTGGACCGGGCGCCGGGTCAAGCCCGTGACCGGCGAGCCCCGGAAGTCCGCTGTGGCCGGATCACAGCAGGCCGGTGCGCCGCGCCACGCCTTCGGCCCGCTTCATCCTCTCGTGTCCGTCGCTGCCGATCCGGTCGAGGACGGCAGCGATCAACACCTCTATGAGAGCCAGCGCCGGGGTGAGACCGTCGTACGGAGAGCCGGAGGTGACCTGGGTGATGAGGACGACGTCCGCGTGCGCGGCCGCCGGGGAGAGCCAGGGGTCGGTGAAAACGATGACCTTTCCCCCGCGCTCACGGGCCAGCTCCGCGATGAGCGTCTTGTCCGTCTCGTATCGGCGGTAGTCGAAGAGGACGGTGACATCACGGCGGGCGAGCTGGCTGAGGAAGGACGTCCGCTCCACAGCCCTGGCAGGCAGGAATCCCACCTGATCACGGAACTGCGTCAGGTGCAGCCCCAGATACTCGGCCAGCAGGTGCGTGAACCTGCCTCCGGCGAGGTGCACGCGGCGCCGGGGGTCGCTCAGGAGACTCACCGCGTCCTCGAACTCGTGCGGGGCCACCTCGTTGAAGGTCTGGGAGACGGCCTGCTGCAGGAGCGCCAGGTGCTCCCCGAGCCGGGGGGCGGCATCCTCCGGGCCGCCGGTCGCTTCCCGCTGCGCCGATCCCGCGCTCTCGTACAGGGCGATCGGCGAGGCGTTGCGCGCGTCGAGTTCGGCTCGCAGAGCCGCCTGCAGGTCGGGAAACCCTTTGAAGCCCAGCCGGGACGCGCAGCGCAGCACTGTGGGGGCCGAGACCGCGGCGCGTTCCGCGATCGTGGCGACGGTCTCGAAAGCCGCTGCGGGGTATCCGGCCAGCAGGACCCTCGCGACCTTGCGTTCGGCCGGACTCAGATCTCCGAGCCGGCTGCGGATCTGGTCGGCCAGGGTGGGGGCCATGAATGTCCTTCCTGCGGCGGGAGCCGCCGTTCACGGCCGGCCGCAGCCGCTCATCGGGCGGGCGTCCCGTCGGTTGCGCGAAGCTCCAGTTTCAGATCGTTGAGACTTGTCGTAAATGTATCAGATGTTACGGGCCGGGGATTGATCACACGGCAGTGACCGCGACGGCTGAGATCCGCCGCGCGTCGTGCACCGTCCGTCCGTCTGGCGCACGCCCCCGAGTTCGCCGGCGAGCGGCCGCGACGCTCCAGTGCCGGTCGGGGCGGCGCGTGAGCAGGGCAGGCGCGAGTTCGCGTCCGAAATCCCCGCGTCGGCGTCCGTCGGCGACCCGCACGTCCAGCACGCGTCCGGCCCGGCGGGCGCCGTGGGTGCGGAAACGCGGCAGGCCGGGCTCGGCGCGACGCCGGTCACGGAGCGCACTCCGAACGTGACGCACCGCTGCTTGAGCGCCGGCGCCGCGGGGAAGGCATGCCCTCGTCGAGCCGGCCGGCGTGCCCCGCGTCTACCGTCGATCTTCAACTTGATCTCTTCCAGAACTTGATTGGTTCCAGGAAAGGGACAAGACTGCGGCTTGTGACCGCGACCACGGACTTCGAGCGCATGTTGCGAGCGGCCGCCCTGCGGGTGACGCGCCCTCGGGTGGCGGTGCTGTCCGCGGTGCACGGTCATCCGCACGCCGACACGGACTCGATCACCCGTATCGCGCGTGAACACCTCGGCGCGGTGTCCCACCAGGCCGTATACGACGTGCTGCGGGTGCTGACCGCGGCCGGTCTGCTGCGGCGCATCGAGCCGCCCGGCTCCGTCGCGCGCTACGAGGCGCGGGTCGGGGACAACCACCACCACCTCGTGTGCCGGTCCTGCGGGGTCATCGCCGACGTCGACTGCGCCGTCGGCACCGCGCCCTGCCTGACCGCCTCCGACGATCAGGGCTTCGTCGTCGACGAGGCCGAGGTCGTCTACTGGGGCCTGTGCCCCGACTGCTCCACCGGTTCCACCGGGCCCACCGGTTCCACCCGTTCCACCGGGCCCACCGATTCCACCCGTCCCACCGATCGCACCCGTTCCACCGCACCGGTTACTGAGCACACTCTTTGATCCATGGAGGATTCCCGTGGCCGACAGTCCTGACGCCGTAGTGGGAGAGATGAACGACGAGAGCGCGGGAGGCTGCCCGGTCCACGCCGGACGCTTCAGCCACCCGACCGAGGGCGGAAGCAACCGTGACTGGTGGCCGAACCAGCTCAACCTCGCGATTCTCCGCAAACACTCCTCCGCGTCCGATCCGATGGGCGGCGACTTCGACTACGCCGCCGAGTTCCAGAGCCTCGACCTCGACGCCCTGGCCAGGGATGTCGACGAGGTGCTGACCACCTCGCAGGAGTGGTGGCCGGCCGACTTCGGCCATTACGGGCCGCTGATCATCCGCATGGCCTGGCACAGCGCGGGCACGTACCGCGTCCACGACGGCCGCGGCGGCGCCGGCGCCGGCATGCAGCGGTTCGCGCCGCTCAACAGCTGGCCCGACAACGCCAACCTCGACAAGGCGCGCCGTCTGCTGTGGCCGGTGAAGAAGAAGTACGGCCGCAAGATCTCCTGGGCCGACCTGATGATCTTCGCGGGCAACCGTGCCCTGGAGACCATGGGCTTCAAGACCTTCGGCTTCGGCGGCGGCCGGGCCGACGTCTGGGAGCCCGACGAGGACGTCTACTGGGGTCCCGAGCGCACCTGGCTCGGCGACGAGCGCTACAGCGGCGACCGTGAGCTGGAGAACCCGCTGGCCGCCGTCCAGATGGGCCTCATCTACGTCAACCCGGAGGGCCCGAACGGCAACCCGGACCCGGTCGCCGCGGCCCGCGACATCCGTGAGACGTTCCGCCGCATGGCGATGAACGACGAGGAGACCGTCGCGCTCATCGCGGGCGGCCACACCTTCGGCAAGACCCACGGCGCCGGCCCCGCCGACGCCGTCGGCCCCGAGCCCGAGGCCGCGCCCCTGGAGGAGCAGGGCCTGGGCTGGAAGAGCAGCTACGGCAGCGGCAAGGGCGGCGACACGATCACCAGCGGCCTCGAGGTCACCTGGACGCCGACCCCGACGGCCTGGGACAACAGCTTCTTCGAGACGCTGTTCGGGTACGAGTGGGAGCTGTTCGACAGCCCCGCCGGCGCCAAGCAGTGGCGGCCGAAGGACGGCGCCGGGGCCGGCACCGTGCCGGAGGCCCACGACCCGTCGAAGAAGCGCGAGCCGCGGATGCTCACCACGGACCTCTCGCTGCGCTTCGACCCCGTCTACGAGCAGATCTCCCGGCGTTTCCTGGAGAACCCGGACCAGTTCGCGGACGCCTTCGCCCGCGCCTGGTTCAAGCTCACGCACCGCGACATGGGCCCGATCCAGCGCTACCTCGGCCCGCTGGTGCCGCAGGAGACGCTGGTGTGGCAGGACCCGATCCCGGCCGTCGACCACGAGCTGGTGGACGCCGGCGACGTCGCCGCGCTCAAGGACCAGATCCTCGGCTCGGGCCTGTCCGTCGCGCAGCTGGTGTCCACCGCCTGGGCGTCGGCCTCGTCCTTCCGCGGCAGCGACAAGCGCGGCGGCGCCAACGGCGCCCGCATCCGCCTCGCCCCGCAGCGGGAGTGGGAGGTCAACGACCCCGACACCCTGGCCACGGTGCTGAGCACCCTCGAGGGCATCCAGGAGTCCTTCAACTCCTCGCAGACCGGCGGCAAGAAGATCTCGCTCGCCGACCTGATCGTCCTCGCCGGCTGCGCGGGCGTGGAGCGGGCCGCCAGGAACGCGGGCTTCGACGTCCAGGTCCCGTTCACCCCGGGCCGTACGGACGCCTCGCAGGAGCAGACGGACGTGGAGTCCTTCGCGGAGATGGAGCCGACCGCGGACGGCTTCCGCAACTACCGCGGCAAGGGCAACCGACTGCCGTCGGAGTACCTCCTGCTCGACCGCGCGAACCTGCTCACGCTGACCGCGCCCGAGACGACGGTCCTGGTGGGCGGCCTGCGCGTGCTGGGCGCCAACCACCAGGGCTCCCAGCTCGGCGTGCTCACCTCGACGCCCGAGTCCCTGACGAACGACTTCTTCGTCAACCTGCTCGACATGGGCATCGAGTGGAAGCCGGCGACCGAGGACGCGGAGACCTTCGAGGGCCGGGACCGTGCCACGGGCGAGCTGAAGTGGTCCGGCAGCCGCGTCGACCTGGTCTTCGGCTCGAACTCCGAGCTGCGCGCCGTCGCCGAGGTCTACGCCAGCGACGACGCGAAGGAGAAGTTCGTCAAGGACTTCGTCGCCGCCTGGGACAAGGTCATGAACCTGGACCGGTTCGACCTGGCCTGATGCCTCGACCTGGCCTGATGCCTCGACCTGGCCTGATGCTCGACCTGGCCTGATCCGCACCGTCCACACCGCGCGTCGACACCGTCGGCGCGCGGTGTGGCATTTGTCGACCTAAGCTCCCTTTGTGTGGCACACACCTTCGAAGAGCTGGTGGAGAAGCAGCGGGCCGCCGACCAGGCGCACAACCGCGTCGAGGAGCTGCGGGAGACCTACGGGCCGCCGACCCTGGAGGGCGGCTGGACGCAGCGGCAGACCGACACCTACGAGACGGCATGGCGGGCCTGGCGCGACCTCGCCCGCGATGTGCAGGCCTCGGTGACCGAGTACGCCAAGGCCGAGGATGTGTCCCGCAGCGACGTCGAGGCCGACCTGAAGAAGGCCGTACGGCACCCCGACGGCGAACGTGAAGGCGAAGGCGGCGCGGCGTAGGCGGAGCCGCCTTCACGGACCGGGTCGGCTCGGGCTCACACGTGCGCCCAGTTCTGCGAGGACGCCCCGGACTGCCGTCCGACACCTGGGCGCCCCCGGACCCGGTGCCCGCGCCCTTGCCCGGCACGGCGGCCCCGCCCACGCGCGGGTGGGGCCGCCCCGGCTCACGGGTACGACACCACCGTGGACGGCACCGTCGACGTGCCCGACGTCGGCGCCCCGGTCTCGTTGATCACGTGCTCGTACTGGCCGTTGCCGCCGAGCGAGACGACGAGCAGGTCGTGGAAGCGCACCCCCGGCCGGTCCGGGGCGGAGAAGCCGTGGTGCTGCGTGATCGTCGGATCGACGTTGTAGTAGCAGTAACTGCCCAGGCCCCAGCCCTCGTGCTCGGTCACGTCGTCGCCGACCTTGTAGGCGGCGTAGCCCTTGACGGACCCGTTCTGGATCGCGGCCTGGTCGGGGGCGTCGTACGCCTTCTCGTTCTGGAAGAAGATCGTGCGGCCGCGCCGGCCGTACCACTGCACGTCGTACTTGTTGAAGTGCTCCACGAACAGGCCGGTGCACAGCACGTCGTCGCCGTTGACGACGAGTCCGTAGTCGGCCCGGTTGGTCTCCCAGCCGACGCCGGTGCCGTGGTCGGCGCGCCAGATCCAGGTGTGGTCGACGATGGTGTGCCGGCTGTTGACGACGATGCTGGTGGTGGCCTTGCCGGCGCCCGCGCCGCCGATCCGGACGAACACGTCCTGCACGGTGGTGGGGTCGGCGGAGTGGTCCCGCGAGGCGCCCCGCGGCCCGATCTCCAGCAGCGTCCGGGAGTTGACGGGGCCCGCGTCGATCAGGAACCCGGCCAGCCGGACTCCGTCGACGTCGGCGACCCGCATCGCCGTGACGCCGTTGTCGGGGACGATCGTCGCGTAGCCGAGGCCGAGGACGACCGTGCCGGGACGGTTCACCCGGACCGGCCGGTCGACGTGGTAGATGCCCGGGGTGAGCAGGAGGTGGAGGCCCTGGGTGAGCGCCTGGTCGAGAGTGGCGGCCGAGTCGCCCGGCTTGGCGACATAGAAACGCGACAGCGGCAGCGAGGTGCCGCGCGGTGTGCCGTTGCCCCAGCTGACGCCGCGCGCGTTGGTCCGCTTCGCGGGCAGGAAGACGCGGAACCTGCCGCTGCCGTCCACGTAGAGGAAGGGCTTCTCCCGGGAGACGGGGGTGGTGTCGAGCGTGGTGTACGGCGGGTTCGGGAAGCTCTGCGCGGGGGCGCCCTCGACGCCCGAGAAGACCATGTTCCACACGCCGTTGAGCCAGCTGCCGATCGCGCTCTCGCGGGTGTACCACTGCTGCTGCGAGTACGGCCCGACCTGGCCGTCGATCCGGCTGTCGGCGATGTAGCCGCCGCTCGCCCAACCGTAGCCGGACGGTGCGAGGTTGAGGCCGCCGCGCACGTGCATGCGGCGGAAGGGAGCCGCCTGCGCCACCGCCCACCGGTTGGTGCCGTTCGCCGGGACGAGGGCCAGGTTCTCCGCCGAACGCCAGAAGTTCTGCGTGGCGTTGCCGCCGAACCAGCCGGCGTCGACCGTGACGTCGCCGTTGATCGTCGTGTCGTCGGGGGAGAGGCCGAGCCCGGCGATGGAGGTGTAGAAGCCGAGTTGGGCGTTGAGGCCGTGGTAGGTGCCGGGCTTGAACAGCAGCGCGTAGCGGCCGGTGCCGAACTGGGCCGACTCCTGCTGCCGGAACACCTCGTCCAGCCTGGCCTGGATGTCCGGCATGGACGGGTCGAAGACCAGGACGTTCGGGCCGAGGTCGCCGCCGCCGGGGAGGCGGCGCGGCTTGCTCCGCCCGGCCGGGGAGGCGGCGGACGGGACGGCGGCCGCGGCCGTGGACAGCCCCAGCACCGCGGGGGCCGAGGCGGCCGCGGCGCCGAGGACGGTTCTGCGACTCATGACGGGGGCGGGCGCGGACTCCGGATCGGATGCGGGCGCGGGCGTGTGGCGGCTCTCGGGCATGGGGCGGCTCTCCTGTTCAGGAAGTGAACACGGCATCGGTTTGGGAGCGCTCTCTCGCCGGTGAATGCTTCAACTGCCGGAATGGGCGCGTCAAGAGGTGCGACCGGAGTTCCGTACGGCGGCAGCGAGACGGGCGGCGACGCCTGCCGCCGCCGCGAGAACTGCCGCACCCCTTGACGGAGTTAGCTCCTGGGGATTAACTCACGTCCTAAATTAAGTCCTGAGTGCACCAGGTCATGAGTTGCCACCCCGAAGGGACACCGGGAGCCATGCGCAGCATCCGAGCCGCGGCGGTAGGCGCCGTCACCCTCTCACTCGCCCTCGCGGCCACGGCCTGCGGAGGCGGTTCGGCCACGGGCGGCGGGTCGAACGACTCACCCAGGACCCTCACCTACTGGGCGTCCAACCAGGGCGCGAGCATCGCGGTCGACAAGAAGGTGCTCCGGCCCGAGCTCGACAAGTTCGAGAAACGGACCGGCATCAAGGTGAAGCTGGAGGTCGTGCCCTGGTCCGACCTGCTCAACCGGATCCTCACCGCGACCACCTCCGGCCAGGGCCCCGACGTCCTCAACATCGGCAACACCTGGAGCGCCTCCCTGCAGGCCACGGGCGCGCTGCTGCCCTGGGACGCGAAGAACTTCGCGAAGATCGGCGGCAAGGACCGCTTCGTCGGCTCCGCCCTCGGCTCGACCGGCGCGGCCGGGAAGGACCCGGCCGCCGTGCCGCTGTACTCGATGGCGTACGCGCTCTACTACAACAAGAAGATCTTCGCCGACGCGGGCATCGAGCAACCGCCCGCCACCTGGGACGAGTTGATCGCCGACGGCAAGAAGATCCAGGCCACGGGCAAGCAGGCGCTCGGCGCGGAGGGCTCCAACGTCTCGGAGAACATCCACCACGTCTTCGTCTTCGCCAAGCAGCACGGCGCCGACTTCTTCACCCCCGACGGCAAGGCCGACTTCACCGGTGACAAGGTGGTCGCCGCGGTCAAGCAGTACGTCGACCTGATGGCCAAGGACAAGGTCATCCCGCCCGGCAATGCCGAGTACGCGCAGAACCAGTCCGTCAGCGACTTCGCCAAGGGCCGCACGGCCATGCTGCTGTGGCAGTCAGCCGCCGCCAACCTCGCGTCCCAGGGCATGGACGCGGCCGACTACGGCATCGCGCCCGTCCCCGTCCGGTCCGGCACCCCCGGCACCGGCACCCAGGTCAACTCCATGGTGGCCGGCATCAACCTCGCCGTCTTCAAGAACACCGACAACCTCGACGGCGCCACCCGGTTCGTGAATTTCATGACCGGCGACGAGGAACAGCGGATCCTCAACAAGGCCTACAGCTCCATCCCGCCGGTCAGGTCCGCCCAGGCCGACGCCGCGTTCAGCACCCCCGCCACCACCGTGCTGAAGGACACCCTCGCCACGAGCGCCGTCGCCCTGCCCCAGGTTGCCGACGAGTCCCAGTTCGAGACCGCCGTCGGCACCGCGGTCAAGGAACTGTTCGCCGACGCGGCCGCCGGACGCCCGGTCACCACCGCGTCGGTGAAGGCCAAACTCACCAAGGCCCAGCAGCAGATGCCCGCGAAATGAACCCGGATGCCCGCGAGAGCGAGAGCGAGGGCGCGAGCGAGAGCCCGATGACGATCACCGCCGTCGAGCGGACCGTGCGCAAGAGTGTGCGCAAGAGTGTGCGCAAGACCCCTCCCGGTGCGGCGGAAAACGAAAGCCCCCGCCGCACCGGGAGGCTGCGCCGCGCCGGACTGCCCTACCTGCTGCTCCTGCCCGCCCTGGTCCTCGAACTCCTCGTCCACTTGGTGCCGATGGTCATCGGCATCGTGATGAGCTTCAAGGAACTCACCCAGTTCACCATCCGCGACTGGGGCGCCGCCCCCTGGTCCGGATTCGACAACTACCGCGTCTCCGTGGACGTCGACGCCCCCGTCGGCGAGGCGCTGCTGCACTCCTTCCTCGTCACCGTCGCCTTCACCCTGCTGTCGGTCGCCCTGTGCTGGGTCATCGGCACGGCGGCGGCGGTCTTCATGCAGGACGCCTTCCGCGGCCGCGGACTGCTCAGGGCCCTGTTCCTGGTGCCGTACGCCCTGCCGGTCTACGCCGCCGTCATCACCTGGGTGTTCATGTTCCAGCACGACAACGGCCTGGTGAACCACGTCCTGCACGACCAGCTGCACCTCACCGGCCGGCCGTCCTTCTGGCTGATCGGCGACAACAGCTTCTACGCCCTGCTCACCGTCTCGGTCTGGAAGGGCTGGCCGTTCGCCTTCCTCATCGTCACGGCCGGCCTGCAGAACGTCCCCCGGGAACTGTACGAGGCGGCCGCCCTGGACGGCGCCGGGATGTGGCAGCGGATCCGCCGCATCACCCTGCCGTCCCTGCGCCCGGTCAACCAGGTCCTCGTCCTGGTGCTGTTCCTGTGGACGTTCAACGACTTCAACACGCCCTACGTCCTGTTCGGCAAGGCCGCCCCGCAGGCCGCCGACCTGATCTCCGTGCACATCTACCAGGCGTCCTTCGTCACCTGGAACTTCGGCACCGGCTCGGCGATGTCCGTCCTGCTGCTGCTCTTCCTGCTCCTGGTCACCGGCGCCTACCTGGCCGTCACCTCGCGCGAACGGAGGACCGGCCGTGCCTGACTCCCCGACGGCCCCGCCCCGCTCCTTCCTGTGGTCGCGGCGGATCTTCCTCACCCTGCTCACCGGCTTCGTCCTGCTGCCGGTGTACGTCATGGTCTCCAGCTCGCTGAAGCCGCTCGCGGACGTCTCCGGCGAGTTCCGCTGGCTGCCCAGCGGTCTGACCGTCCGGCCGTACATCGACATCTGGTCGACCGTCCCGCTCGCGCGCTACTTCGTGAACTCCCTCGTCGTGGCGGGCGCGGCGACCGTCTGCTCGGTGGTGATCGCGGTGTTCGCCGCCTACGCGGTCAGCCGCCACTCCTTCCGCGGCCGGCGCGTCTTCACGGTCACCGTGCTGTCCACGCAGATGTTCCCCGGCATCCTCTTCCTGCTCCCGCTGTTCCTGATCTACGTCAACATCGGCAACGCCACCGGCATCGCCCTGTTCGGCTCCCGCGGCGGCCTGATCCTGACGTACCTGACCTTCTCCCTGCCGTTCTCGATCTGGATGCTGATCGGGTACTTCGACTCGGTGCCGCGCGACCTGGACGAGGCGGCGCTGGTGGACGGCTGCGGCCCGCTCGGCGCGCTGTTCCGCGTGGTCGTGCCGGCCGCGGTCCCCGGCATCGTCGCGGTCGCCGTCTACGCCTTCATGACCGCCTGGGGCGAGGTGCTGTTCGCCTCGGTGATGACCAACGACACCACCCGCACCCTCGCCGTCGGCCTCCAGGGCTACTCCACCCTCAACGACGTCTACTGGAACCAGATCATGGCCGCCTCGCTGGTCGTCAGCGTGCCCGTGGTCGCCGGCTTCCTGCTGCTCCAGCGCTACCTCGTCGCCGGCCTGACGGCCGGGGCCGTGAAGTGACCGGTACCAGTGACCCGTACCAGTGATCCGTACCAGTGACCCGTAGCCGTATGTGAAGGGACTTCCGTGACCATCGACCTCGCCGCGCTCCCGCCCGACTTCCTGTGGGGCACGGCCACATCGGCGTACCAGATCGAGGGAGCCGTCGCGGAGGACGGCCGCTCCCCGTCGATCTGGGACACCTTCTCGCACACCCCCGGAAAGATCGCGGGCAACGACAACGGAGACATCGCCTGCGACCACTACCACCGCTGGCGCGAGGACATCGCCCTCATGCGCCGACTGGGCGTCGACGCCTACCGGTTGTCGATCGCCTGGCCGCGTGTCCTGCCCGGCGGCGACGGCCCGGTCAACCCCAAGGGCCTCGCCTTCTACGACGAGTTGACCGACGGCCTGCTCCAGGCGGGCATCACCCCGTCCGTCACCCTCTACCACTGGGACCTGCCCCAGGTGCTGCAGGACCGCGGCGGCTGGCCCGAGCGTGACACGGCCCTGGCGTTCGCCGAGTACGCCTCCGTCGTCGCCGAGCGCCTGGGCGACCGCGTCACCCACTGGGCGACCCTCAACGAGCCGTCCTGCTCGGCGTGGATCGGCCATCTGGAAGGCACGATGGCCCCCGGCTGGACCGACCTGACGGCCGCCGTCCGCGCCTCCTACCACCTGCTGCTCGGCCACGGCCTCGCCGTACGGGCGATCCGCGCCGCCGCCCCGGGCGCCGAGGTCGGCATCGTCAACAACCTCTCCACCGTGCACGCCGCGACCGACCGCGACGAGGACGTCCGGGCCGCACGCCGGCTGGACGGCCACGTCAACCGCTGGTGGCTGGACCCCGTCCACGGCCGCGGCTTCCCGGCGGACATGCGCGAGGTGTACGGCGTCGAACTCCCCGAGCGGGCGGGCGACATGGCGGTGATCGCCGCACCCCTGGACTGGCTCGGCCTGAACTACTACTTCCCGGTCACCGTCGCCGACGACCCCTCCGCCCCGGCGCCCCGCGTCCGCACGGTCCGCCGTCTCGGCGTCCCGCGCACCGGCATGGACTGGGAGGTCGACGCGAGCGGCATCGAGACGTTGCTGCTGCGCCTCACCGACGAGTACGGGCCGCGCAGGATCTTCGTCACGGAGAACGGCTCCGCCTACCCCGACGTCGTACGCCCGGACGGCACCGTCCACGACCCCGAGCGCCAGGAGTACCTGGAACGCCACCTCGCCGCCTGCGCGTCCGCCGCCCGCAAGGGCGCCCCGCTGGCCGGCTACTTCGCCTGGTCGCTGCTCGACAACTTCGAGTGGGCCTACGGCTACGACAGGCGCTTCGGCCTGGTCCACGTCGACTACCGCACCCAGGCGCGCACCATCAAGGGCAGCGGACACCGGTACGCGGAGATCGTGCGGGCGCATCGGGAACGGGGACGCCGGGCGGCGTGAGCAGGGCGCGGGATGTCACCCGAAGGACAGCAGCAGCGCGGTGAGGAGCAGCACGGACAGCACCGCCTCCCCGGCCCCGACCACGCCCACCCGCACCCGGCCGAGCACCGGCACGGCCAGCGCCCGCCCCAGGCACACCGCGAAGAACCCGGCGAGCCAGGGGCCGAGGACGACGGCCGCGACGCCGAGCGCCACGGCGTGGTAGCCGCCCGAGGCCCACCGGTAGGAAGCGCTGCCCCGCTCACGGATCATGGTCTTGACGTAGAGGACGGTGCCCGCGAAGTACAGCAGGCAGGCCAGCGCCGGCCGCCAGGCGTCCGCGATCCCGCCCCCGCCCAGCAGCAGCGCGACCGGCAGCATGCCGCACGCCGGGACGACGGCGACCAGCCCGTTGACCAGGGCCCGCTCCCGGTTGCGCCGGGCGTACCAGCAGTTCACGGCGAGGAACGGCGCGGCGCAGACGGCGGCGAGCAGCAGCCAGGGCGCGTGCACGACGAGGGCGACGCCGCACGGCACCAGCGCCGCCGTGAACAGCCGCACGGGACGCGTGTGCCGGGCGGCGGCTCTGGGATTGCGGGAGTTGTGCCGCAGCCGCAGCCACTGCTGGACATGGAAGACGGCGAGGTAACCGAGGAGCCAGGCGAGCAGCAGCAGGGCGTGCCAGGGCGTGGGGTCGCCCAGCAGCATGCCCGCCAGGAACGGCACGACCAGCATCGCCCAGGCCCCGTGCTGGTTCGGAAGCCAGCGCCGTACGGCACGCGAAGACATCTGTGCTGTCCATCCTCCTTCGGGGCTGTACGGACGTGGCTTCCTCAGCCGGGGTGTCCGCGATGACACGGCGGACCCGGCGTGCTCAGCCTGGCATTCGGCAGGGCACGGCGGACCAGGCCATTGGTCCCGGATAGCCGGGACCTTCGCCGCCCCTTCCGCCGGGCGGGCGAGCCGAGTCATCCCGCGGCCGCCGCCCGCTCCACCGCCTGGGTGAAGGCCGCCGCGCTGACCGGCTCACCGGTGCTGTCGAGGACGTTGACGGTCCGCCCGTCGACCTTGACCGTCGGGGTGCCGGTGGCGTCGCTGTCGTAGAACGCGTCCGCCACCTTCGCCGCCCAGGGCAGGTAAGTGCCCTCCTTGACAGCCTTGTTGAAGGCGGGCGTCCGCAGCCCCGGCACCTTGCCGGCGATCTCCAGCAGCTTGGCACTGCTGCCGAAGGTGTCCGTGCTCTCGTCCTTCGGCTGGGCCGCGTACAGCGCGTCGTGGAACGCCTTGAACTTGCCGACGCTCTCGTCGAGCGCGGCCCCCAGCGCCGCCAGCCCGGTCTGCGACCCCTGTCCGCCGAGCCGCTTGTCGAGGAACGCGGCCATGTGGAACTCGACCTTGACCTTCCCCGAGGCCACCATCGAGTTCAGCGTGGGGCCCAGATCCTTCTCGAACGCGGCGCAGTACGGGCAGCGCAGATCCTCGTACACCTGGACGGTGGTCGGAGCGCCGGTCTTTCCCCAGGTGATCACGGTGCCGCCGGGACCGCCGGCGTGGGCGGGCGTGACGAGCTTCGCACCGGCCTTGCCCGCCCCCGACCCTGACCCCGACCCGGCCCCTGGCCCGTCCCCGGCGGCGAGCCCGATGCCGATGCCGGCCGCCATGGCGAGCACGACGGCGACGCTGCCGACGACGACGGCCCGCCGCCGGAACGCCCGCTGCCGCGCCTCGCTCTGCCGCAGAGCGGCCACGTGCTCGTGCCGGCGCTCGTCATGCGGGGTGGCGTTGCGGACGGGCGGGGTCTTCTTCGCGGAAACGGTCTTCTTCGCGGCCATGGCCCAGACGCTAGGGCGCGGCGTCCATGGGCCGGTACGGCCCGAAGGGGCCGTCACAAAGGACTGTCGGTCCCCAGGGCGCCGGGACTTTCGGCGCCGTCCGCGGGATGCGTGCGGGAGGCCGGCCGACTGCTCCCGAGCGGACCGTCCGTCGGCTCCCGCTTTCGTGTCGGGGTGCGGGTCACGGCCCGGATCCGGGAGCCCGGTGCCCCCTGCCCGTCAGGTCGCCGGCGGTGCGGGTCCAGTGCACGCGCAGGCATCGCTGCCGGGCAGGGCGGTCTCAGTTCTGTGCGCGGCCGGCCAGCCGCAGAAGTACCAGCGCGCACAGGCCCGCGCCGACGGCGACCGCCATGAGGACCGTGCGCACGGCGAGGTGTTCGAACAGGATGCCCGCCGTCCCGTAGGCGACGGGGCTCGCGACGAAGACGGCGGCGCCGAAGACCGGAAGCACGTGCGGGCGGAGGTGTTCCGGGGGCCGCAGGGTGAGGAGCGCGACGGCGGGTGCGGTCACGGCGGGCAGGAACATGCAGGCGGTTGCGACCGCCAGTGCCGCCGTGGCGGCGGGCTGGTCCCAGGGCAGGAACCAGAGCGCGACGGCCGTGCCGATGCCGCCGCACGCCGCGAAGCGGGTCGGCGGGATCCTGCGGGCGAGCCGGGCCACGACGAGGGTGCCCACCGCGGTGCCGCCGCCCCACGCGGCCAGCAGCAGGCCGGCCACGTGCGGGTCGGCGTCGTAGCGGCTGTCCGCCATGACGGGCAGGGCGAGCAGTACGACGGGCATGAGCGTGCCGTAGCCGAGCGCGGCGAGCGACATGGTGCGCAGCACCGGGTCCCGGAGCAGGTGGCGTACCCCCTCCGCCATGTTGTTCGCCGACAGCGGCTCCGGTGCCGCCGTGCGGCGGGGCAGGCCGGTCAGCAGGGTGGCCGACAGCGCGAACGAGGCCGCGTCGGCCCAGAGCACGTTGAGTGCGCCGACCTGCGCGATGAGGAACCCGGCGATCGCGGGGCCGAACAGCCGCGCCGACGAGGTCGCCGTCTCGAACAGGGCGTTGCCCGCGGTGACGGCGCCCTCGTCCGGGCCGAGGGCGTCGGCCAGCAGCATGCGCTGCGCGGACAGGTAGGCCGACGCGACGCATCCGACGAGGGCCACGATCACCAGCAGCGCCCAGAACGGCAGCAGGTCCGCCTGGTAGAGGGTGGGCACCGCCGCCAGCAGGACCGCGTTGACGACGTCCCCGACGACCGTGACCCGGCGGGCGCCCCACCGGGCCACGAGGAGCCCGGCGGGCATGGCCAGCAGCGGTACCGGCAGTATCTGGATGACGAACACCAGCCCCATCCGCGCCGGTGAGCCGCTGGTCATCAGGACGAACCACGGCAGCGCCAGCGTCGTCATCTGGGTGCCGACCGAGGAGACGAACTCCGCGACGATCACCCTGCGGAACTGCCGGCTCCGCAGGGGCGAGGGAGGCGCCGGAGCCGTCGTCACGGGGCGGCCCCCGCCCCGGACGGCCGCGCCGCGGTCCGCTGCGTGCGGCGGCTGCCGGTCACCAGGCCACCGGCAGCCGGTGCACGCCGTAGACGGTCATGTTGGAACGCATCGGGATCTCCTCCGGGGACACGGCGAGGCGCAGTTCCGGGAAGCCGCGGAGCAGCGCGGTGTAGCCGATGCGCAGTTCCAGGCGCGCCAGTTGCTGCCCGAGGCACTGGTGGATGCCGTGGCTGAAGGTGAGGTGGCCGAGCCTGCCCTGGGTGACGTCGAGGCGGTCGGGGTCGGCGAACTGGTTCGGGTCCCGGTTGGCGGTGGGGAGGTGGATCAGCACGGTCTCCCCCTTGCGCAGGGTGACCCCGCCGATCTCGACGTCCTCGGTGGGGCTGCGCTGCACGCCGACGTGGACGACGGTCAGATAGCGCAGCAGCTCCTCGACGGCGCCCTCGACCAGTGACTCGTCCGCGCGCAGCAGGTCCATCTGGCCGGGGTTGCTCAGCAGCGCGTACGTGCCGAGCGAGAGCATGTTCGCGGTGGTCTCGTGGCCGGCGACCAGCAGCAGCAGGGTGGCACCGATCGCCTCCGGGAGGGTGATGTCCTCCCCCGTCACCAGCACGCTCAGCACGTCGTCGGCCGGTTCGGCCTGCTTGCGCATGAGCAGTTCGCCGGTCAGCTCGACGAGGTCCATCAGCGCCGCCTGCGCCTCCTGCGGGTCGATGTCCAGCCGCAGCAGCTTCTCCGAGTCGGCCTCGAACCGCTGCCGGTCGCCGCCGGGAACGCCGAGCAGCTCGCAGATCACCTGCGAGGACACCGGTACGGAGTAGTCCGCGACCAGGTCGGCGGGCGGTCCCTTGCGGAGCATCGCGTCGGCGTGCTGCGCCGTGATCTCCTCGATCCGCGGTGCGAGCGCACGCATCCGCCGCAGGGTGAACTGGCCGGCCAGCAGCCGCCGGAACCGGGTGTGCTCCGGGGGGTCCATGTGCTCGAACAGGCCCGGGATCTCCGCCCCGAGGTCCTGCGCGCGGTCGGACGGGAACGCCAGGTGCTTGTGCGCCGCGGCCGAGCTGAACCGCTTGTCGGACAGGATCTCCCGGCCCTGCTGGTACCCGGTGACGAGCCAGCCCTCGTATCCGTCCGGGAAGGTCATCCGGCAGATCGGGCCCTCGGCGCTCAGCACCTGCGGCGGGTCGAACGGCCGCTCCCGCAGCGTCGGCAGGCCGTTGGTGATGGGGCAGGTCTTCTCCGTCATGTCTTCCGTCATGTCTTCCTTCATTCCGGGGTCGGTAGGGCGCTGACCTGATGAAGTGTCAGGTCCGCAGGTGTGCGCGCAGTCGGGAGACCGTGAGTTCCGGGTGGCGGGCGACGAGTTCCAGCGCCCTCGGCCACTGGCGCACCAGCGCGCCCATGACCGGGGGTGCGATGCGGTCCGGTGAATACACCCACAGGCCGCGCAGTTCGCCCTCGACCTCGCGGGCCACCAGGTAGAGGTCGAGATTGTGCGGCTCGATGGCGATGACCAGCTCCGGCAGCGGGCTCTCGTCGCCGACCCGCACGTCCAGCGGCTCCACGTCGAGCCCGTCCAGGGTCAGCTCGTCGCTCGGCACGCCGAGGAGGTTGAGCATGACGCGCAGCGGCAGCTGGTTGCCGTCGCCGATGAGGCCGTCGTGCACGAGGGCGCGCAGCGGCACGTTCTGGTGCGTGTAGGCGTCGAGTTCGCTGCGCAGCACCCGCTGGACCAGTTCGTGGCAGGTCGGGTCGTCCGCCATCCGGGACCGGTTCAGGATGACGTTGATGAACGGGCCGACCATCGACTTGGTCTCCGGCCGTTCGCGGCCGGCCAGCGGGTGGCTCACGGCGATGTCGGTCGCGCCCGAGTAGCTGTGCAGCAGCACGTGGAACGCGGACATCAGCATCATGAACAGCGTCACGCCCTCGCGGCGCGCGGCCTCCTTCACCGCCGTCATGACCTCGGATCCGATCACGACGCCGTGGCTGTAGCCCGTGACGCAGTTGTCCAGTTGGTGTGCCGGGGCGTCGAAGTCCAGTACGCGTGCGGCGCCGTCCAGTTCCTTGCGCCAGTGCTCGATGTGCTCGTCGAGGGCACCCCGGGCCAGCAGCCCCTGTTGCCACGCCGCGTAGTCCAGGTGCTGGACCGGTATGTCGGGCAGGTCGGGCCGACGCGCCGTCCGGTGGGCCGCGTACAGCTCCGACAGCTCGCCGACGATCACCAGGAAGCCCCAGTGGTCGACCAGGATGTGGTGGGCGACGAGGACCAGCGCGTGCTCGGTGTCGGAGAGCTGTACGAGCAGGCCGCGGACCAGGTTCCCGTCCTCGATGCGGTAGGGCACCCGAGTCTGCGCGGTGAGCAGTTCGCGCAGCTTCTCCCGTTGTTCCCGGCCCTGGAGGCCGCGCAGGTCGACGGTGTCGATCGGCCATACGGGCATGCCGTCGGCGAACTGCAGGGTGGCCGAGCCCCGTCGGACGTAGCGGGTGCGCAGGATGTCGTGCCGCCGCATCAGGTCGTCCAGGGCCCGGCGCAGTGCGGGGACGTCGAGTTCGCCGCGCAGCCGCCAGGCGGTGATGACGCCGTGATGGGCGTGGTCGGGGCCCACCGGCTGGAGCAGGAACTCCAGCTGTCCGAAGGACAGCCCGGCGCCGTCGCTGCGGTCGGCCCTGGGGATCGGCGCGTGCAGCGGGTCGACCGCGCCGGCGGGCGCGGCTTCGCTCTCCAGCGGCGTCGCGTCGCCGTGCACCGGTTCGAGCACGCCGTCCTCGACCGCGCGGGCGCAGCGGGTGACGGCGCGCAGCGCGTCGAACCAGGTGTCCGCCAGCTCGCGGACCTCGTCCTCGGTGAGCAGCGAGGACGCCCAGCTCCAGTGGGCCACCAGCCGGGGGCCGTCCGGGCCGTCCTGGGTGACGGCGTTGACCTCCAGCGGGTAGGGCAGCGGCCGGGCGCCGGTGGTGGCGGGCGCGGTGTCGTCCCGCAGCGGCAGCCACGGCGTCTCCTCCTCGGTGACGGGCACCCGGCCGAGGTAGTTGAACAGCACCTGCGGGGTGGGCAGTGCCGCGAGCAGCGGTGCGGTCTGCGGGTCGAGGTGGGCCAGCAGTCCGTAGCCGAGGCCGCGTTCCGGGATCGCGCGCAGCTGGTCGCGGGTGCGGGCGACCGCGGCCGCGAGCTCGCCGCCCGCCCCGGTCACCGCCTCCCAGGACAGTGCGCCGCAGTCGAGGCGGACCGGGTGGACGCTGGTGAACCAGCCGACCGTGCGGGACAGGTCGACGCCGTCGGCCAGGTGCTCGTGCCGGCCGTGGCTCTCCACGTCCAGCACCACCGGTCCGGCGTCGCCGTCGCCGGTCCGGCGGGCCCGCCACCGTCCGGCAGCCAGCCCGAAGGCGGTCAGCAGGACGTCCTGGATGCCGCTGCGCAGCACCGCGGGCACCTGTCCGACCAGCGGCCCGGTGTCCTCGGCCGGCAGGGTCACCGACAGCCGCCCTTCGGTGCCGGTGACATCGCGGTCCGCGTCGGGTTCCCCGGCCACCAGCGGCGGGGCGTCGCTCAGCACGTCCTGCCACACGGGCAGTTCGGCGCGGTGCCGGGCGATGTTCTCGGTGGAGGTCATCCGGGTCGCCCAGCCGCGCAGCGAGGTCCCCACCGGCGCGAGGACCGGTTCGCGGCCCGCGGCCACCGCGTCCCAGGCCGTGGCGAGGTCGGAGAGCAGGATCCGCCACGACACGCCGTCCACGGCGAAGTGGTGCACGGCGAGCAGCAGCCGGCCGGCGCGCCCGGGGCCGGCGTCGAACCACACGGGCTGGAGCATCGCCCCCCGGGCCGGGTCGAGCCGCCGCCTGGCGGCGGCCGTCTCCTCGGCGACGCGTTCTCGCGCCTCCGCCTCGGTCAGGTCGCCGGTGCCGACCCGGTGCAGGATGTCCGCGACCCGGACCGTGCCGGGCTCGTCCGCGTGCAGGGACCACTGCCCGCCGGGCCCGGTCACCAGCCGGGTGCGCAGCGCGTCGTGCCGGTCGACGACCGCCTGCAGTGCCGCGGTCAGCCGCTCCCGGTCCACGTCGGAGGGCAGTCCGACGGTCGCGGACAGGTCGAAGCCGACCACCGAGCCGCCGAGTCGCCGCTGCCGTTCCATGACGGGCAGCAGCGGGATCTCGCCGGTGCCGACGTCGGTGACGCCCGCCCCGGTCTCCTCGCCGGCCGCCCTCGCCACCTGGGCGATGCCCGCCACCGTCTGGTGGGTGAACACGTCCCGGACGGTGAACACCAGGCCGGCCGTGCGGGCCCGGGCGACCAGCTGGGTGGCCTGGATGCTGTCGCCGCCCAGATCGAAGAAGCCGGTCTCGGCACCGACTTCGGGCACCGCGAGGATCTCGGCGAACACGGCGCACAGGGTCCGTTCGGCCGGTGTCGCCGGCGGCCGGGACACGCTGTCCGTGCCGAGGCCGGGCGTGGGCAGCGCACGGCGGTCGATCTTGCCGTTGGCCGTCATGGGGAACGCGTCGAGCACCAGCACCGCGACGGGCACCATGTACTGCGGCAGCCGCTCGGCCAGGTAGGCCCGCAGCCCGGCGGGCTCGGCGTGCGCGCCGTCGGCGAGCACCACGTAGCCGACGAGGTCCTTGCCGCCGGAGGGCTTGTGCCGCACCACCACGGCGGCGTCGGCGACGGCCGGGTGCGCGCCGAGCGTCTTCTGGATCTCTCCCGGTTCGATGCGGAAGCCGCGGATCTTGACCTGGTCGTCGGTCCGGCCGAGGTACTCGACCCGCCCGTCGGTCCGCCGGCGGACCAGGTCACCGGTCCGGTACATGCGCTCGCCCGGAGCACCGAACGGGCAGGCGACGAACCGCTGGGCGGTCAGTGCGGGCTGCCCGAGGTAGCCGCGGGCCAGGCCGGAGCCGGCCAGGTACAGCTCGCCGGGGACGCCGGTCGGCACCGGCCGCAGCCGCTCGTCGAGGACATAGGCGCGGGTGCCGTCCATCGGCATGCCGATCGGCAGACTGCCGTCGGACACCTCGCCCATGTGCTGCAGCAGGGCGAAGGTCGTCGTCTCCGTCGGCCCGTAGATGTTGTGGAAAGCGGTCCGCGGGCAGGCGGCCTGCGCCTTGGCGAAGACCAGCGGCGCGTGGGACTCGCCGCCGGCCAGCACCTCGCGCAGCCCGGCCAGCGCCGAGGCGTCGCGCTCGACCAGCAGGTTGAACAGCGCTGTGGTGAAGAAGGCCGCGGTGACGTCGTGTTCCTGGACGGTACGCACCAGGACGTCCGGGTCGAGTTCCCCGGCCGGGGCGACGACGACCTCGCCGCCGGACAGCAGCGGCACCCACAGCTCGTAGGTGGAGGCGTCGAACGCGGTCGGGGAGTGCATCAGCACGCGCCGGTGACGGCCGCCGCGCCACTGGCGGTCGGCGGCAAGAGCGGCCACGTTGCCATGGGTGACCGCGACGCCCTTGGGCCGCCCGGTGGATCCGGAGGTGTACATGATGTACGCCAGCCGGTCCGGACCGCCCTCGAAGGTGAGCGTCACACCGTCGGCCGTGCCGTCCGCGGCGGCCGGTTCGGAGGCCATGTCGAGGACCTCCACCCCTTCGGCGCCGGGGTGCTCGAGCCCTTCGCCGTCGACGAGCAGCACCTTCGCCCCGGTGTCGGCCATGATCAACCGCATGCGCGACCCGGGGTAGCGGGGGTCCAGCGGCACGTACACGCCGCCGGCCTTGATCACCGCCAGGATCGCCACGGGCAGCCGCAGCGAACGCTCCATCAGCAGGCACACCGCGTCCTCGGCCCCGTCGGCACCGATCCCCCGCTCGCGCAGCCGGGCGGCGAGCCGGTCCGTGGCCTCGTCGAGCTCGGCGTAGGTCAGACGCTCCCCGCCGTGGCGGACGGCCACGGCGTCCGGGGTGCGGGCGGCCTGCGCCCTGAACAGCCCGGGCAGTCCCGCCGCGGGCACCTCGCCCTCCGCCCCGTTCCACTCCACGAGCAGACGATGCCGTTCGGCGGGCGTGAGCAGGTCGATGTCGCCGATGGGCCGGTCGGGGTCACCGATCACGGCCAGCACCACCTGGCGCAGCCTGCGCACCATCGTGCGTACCGTCTCGGGGTCGAAGACGTCGGCGTTGTACTCGATGCCGCCGTCGAGGCCGGCCGGTGTGCCGTCGCCCGCGAGGTGCTCGCGCAGCAGGAAGACCAGGTCCATGCGCGCCGTGCCGGTGCTCATCACCATCGGCGCCGTCTCGATCCCGGGCAGGTCCACGGTCTCGTCGGTGACGGTCTGCCAGGAGAGCATGACCTGTACGAGAGGGTGATGCGCCAGCGACCGGGCCGGCCGGAGGCTGTCCACCAGCGCCTCGAACGGGAGGTCGCGGTGGGCGAGCGCGTCGAGGGTGTTCTCCCGCACCTCGGCGAGCAGTTCCCGGAACGTCTGGCGGTCCGAGGTCCGGTTGCGCAGCACCAGGGTGTTGGCGAAGAAGCCGATCAGGTTCTCGGTGGCCTGGTCCTCGCGTCCCGCGGTCGCCACGCCGATGGGGATGTCGGTGCCGGCGCCGAGGCGGCCGAGCAGCACCGCCAGCGCCGCGTCGAGCACCATGAACAGGCTGACGTCGCAGTCGCGGGCCAGGCGGGCCAGGCCCTCGTGCAGGCCGGTGTCCCACCGGAAGGTGAGCGTGTCGCCGTCGTGGGACGCCTCGGCGGGGTGCGGCCGGTCGACCGGGAGGGCGATCCGCTCCGGCAGGCCTTCCAGCGCGCCGCGCCAGTAGTCGAGCTGGCGCGACCACGTGCCGGCGGGGTCGTCCTGCGCGCCGAGGTACCGGCGCTGCCACAGGGCGTAGTCGGCGTACTGCACGGGCAGCGGTGCCCACTCGGGGGCGTGGCCGGCCAGCCGTGCCCGGTAGGCGGTCGCCAGGTCGTGCCGAAGCGGCGTCAGCGACCAGCCGTCGGCCGCGATGTGGTGGACGACGAGGGCCAGTACGTGTCTGTCGGCGCCGACCGCGAACAGCTCGGCGTGCAGGGGGATCTGCGAGGTCAGGTCGAACGTGTGCCGGACCGCGGCGGCCACGGCGTCGTCCAGGCCGGCGTCGTCGACCTCGGTCACCGGCAGCGCGGGCCGCGCCTGTCCGGGGTCGAGGACGTGCTGGCGGGCCACCGTGCCGGTGTCCGGGAAGACGGTGCGCAGCGCCTCGTGGCGGGCGACGACGTCGGCGAGGGCGGCCCGCAGGCAGTCCACGTCCAGCGCGCCGGTCAGGCGCAGCACCAGCGGGAGGTTGTAGGTGGGCGACGGGCCCTCCATCTGGTGCAGGAACCACAGCCGCCGCTGGGCGAACGACAGCGGCAGCGCCTCGGGCCGGGGCATCCGGGTCAGCGCGGGACGCGGGTTGTCACCGCCCTGCCGCAGCAGCCCGGCCAGTCCGGCCACGGTCTGCTGCTCGAACAGCGCGCGCACCGGCAGCTCGACGCCGAGCGCGGCGCGGATCCTGGCCACCAGCCGGGTGGCCAGCAGCGAGTGCCCGCCGAGGGCGAAGAAGCTGTCGTCGACACCGACCCTGGGCACGTTCAGCACCTGGGCGAACAGCTCGCACAGGGCCTGCTCCCGCGGGTCGCGGGGCGCGACGTACGCCGCCGCTCGCGTCTGCTGTCCCGGCTCGGGTGCGGGCAGCGCGCCCCGGTCGGTCTTGCCGCTCGGGGTGCGCGGCAGCGCGTCGAGGAACACGAAGGCGGCCGGGACCATGTAGTCGGGCAGCTTCCGGGCCAGCGCGGCCCGCAGCCGGCGGCGCAGCTCGTCGTCGGCGCCGGCCGCCGGGTCGGACACCAGGTAGGCGACCAGGCGCTGGTCGCCCGCCTGGTCCTCGCGGACCACGACGACGCAGTCCCGCACCTCTTCCTGCCACATCAGCACCGACTCGATCTCGCCGAGCTCGATCCGGTAGCCGCGCAGCTTGACCTGGTGGTCGAGCCTGCCGAGGTAGTCGATGCGGCCGTCCACCCGGCGCCGCACCAGGTCTCCGGTGCGGTACAGACGGTCGGCGAGGCGGGACTCGAAGGGGTTGGCGACGAACTGTCTCGCCGTCAGCTCCGGCCGGCCGAGGTAGCCGCGCGCCAGACCGGCGCCGCCGATGCACAGTTCACCGGGGACGCCCGGCGGCACGGGACGGCCCCCGGGGTCGAGGATGTGCACCTCGGTGTTGGCGATCGGCACGCCGATGGTGACGGTGTCGTCCACGATGCGGGTGCCCAGCGAATAGATGGTGGTCTCGCTCGGGCCGTACATGTTCCACAGCTCCACGCCCTTGGCCAGCAGACGCCGGGCCAGGTCGGGGGGCAGCGCCTCGCCGCAGACCAGCCCGCGCAGCCCCGGCCGGCCCGGCCAGCCGGCGTCGAGCAGCATCCGCCAGGTGGAGGGGGTCGCCTGCATCATGGTCGCGCCGGTGGTGGCCATCTCGTCGGCCAGCAGCTTGCCGTCGGTGGCCACCTCGCGGGTGGCGAGCACCACGCGGGCGCCCTCGACCAGCGGCAGCAGCAGCTCCAGCGTGGCGATGTCGAACGACAGGGTGGTGACCGCGAGCAGGCTGTCGTCGGCGTCGATGCCCGGCCACTGCTTCATGGCCCAAAAGAGGTTGTGCAGCGCGCGGTGCGGCAGCTGGACGCCCTTCGGGCGTCCGGTCGAGCCCGATGTGTAGATGACGTAGGCGAGGTCCTCGCCCGCGACCGGCTCGTCCAGGGGGGCGGCGGACTCGGCGGCGATCTCCTCGCGCAGTTCGTCCACGCACAGGGTCACGGCCCCGGACTCCGGCAGGGCCGGTGCCACCGCGCGCTGGGTGATCACGACGGGCAGCCGCGCGTCCTCGATCATGAACGCCATGCGGTCGCTGGGCAGCTTCGGGTCGACCGGCACGTAGGCGCCGCCCGACTTCAGCACGGCCAGTACCGCGACGACCATGTCGAGCGAGCGCTCCAGGCACACCCCGACCAGCACGTCCCGCCCGACGCCGAGCCTCTTCAGCCGGCGGGCCAGCCGGTTCGCGGACGCGTCGAGCGCGGCGTAGGTGAGGGTCTCGCCCTGGCAGTACACCGCCTCGGCGGCCGGGCGCAGCGCCGCCTGCTGCTCGACGCGCTGGTGGGTGAGGAGCCGGTCGGGCCAGTCGTGGCGGGTGTCCTCCCACTCCCTGCGCTGTTGGCGTTCCTCGGCCTCGGTGAGCAGCGGCACGTCCAGGACCGGCCGGTCGGGGTCGGCGAGCAGGTTGTCGAGCAGCACCTTCAGATGGCCGCCCATGCGGTCGACGGTGGCCGCGTCGAACAGCTCGGTGTTGTACTCGAACCAGCCGCCGAGCGCGTCGCCCTGCTCGAACACCTGCAGTTCGAGGTCGAACCGCGCGGTGGAACTCGCGACCTCCAGCAGTTCGAAGCTCAGCCCTCCGGCGTCGAACTCGGGCACCGGGATGTTCTGGAACACGAACGACACCTGGAACAGCGGTGACCGGGACAGGTCCCGCTCCGGCGACAGCTCCTCCACCAGCCGCTCGAACGGCACCTCCTGGTGGGCGAAGGCGTCGAGGGCCGAGCGGCGCACCCGGCCGAGCAGTTCGGTGAACGTCGGATTGCCGGAGACGTCGTTGCGGATGGCGAGGGTGTTGACGAAGTAGCCGATGAGCGGCTCGATCTGGGACTGCCCCCGGTTGGCCACCGGCACTCCGACGACGATGTCCTCCTGTCTGCTGTAGCGGTGCAGCAGCACGACGTAGGCGGCGAGCAGGGTCATGAACGGGGTGACACCGGTCCGCCGGCTCAGCTCGCGCACGCCGTTCATCACCGAGGCCGGCAGGTGGAAGGGCCGCGAATCGCCGGCCGTGCCCAGTACGGCGGGCCGGGGCCGGTCGGTGGGCAGTTCGAGGACCGGTGCGGCGCCTTCGAGCGTCCTCCGCCAGTGCTCCAGCTCTGTCGCGAGACCCGGGCCCGCCAGCTTCTTGCGCTGCCAGGCCGCGTAGTCGGCGTACTGCACGGGCAGTGCGGGCAACTCGGCCGCGGTGCCGGTGAGATGGCTCCGGTACAGGGCGATCAGCTCGCCGAACAGGACCGACGTCGACCACAGGTCGGCGACGATGTGGTGCATGGTGAGCAGCAGGACGTGCTCGTCGGCCGCCAGCCGCAGGAACTTCATCCGCATCAGCGGCCCGGTGCCCAGGTCGAACGGGCGGGCGAACTCCTGACGTGCCAGCTCCTCGACGCCCGCCTCCCCGTCGGGGCCGCGCAGGTGCCCGCACTCCACGACGGTCAGCTCCAGCTCGCCGGAGTCGTGCACGACCTGCACCGGCTCACCGTCGGCCTCGTCGAACGTGGTGCGCAGCGACTCGTGCCTGCGGACGATCTCGGCGAGGCTGCGGCGCCAGAGCTCCACGTCGAGCGGGCCGCGCACCCGCGCCGCCGCCGGGATGTTGTAGGCGGCGCTGCCCGGGGTGAGCTGGTCCAGGAACCACATGCGCTGCTGGGGGAACGACGCGGCGAACCGCCGCTCGCGCGCCGGCGGCCGTCCGTCGCCCTGGCGCCGCAGCCGCTCCGCCAGCAACGCGCGCTTCTGCTCCGGGGTGAGGCTGGTCAGGTCGATGTCGGTCATGCGTCGCTCTCCTGATCGTCGATCTCGGCGGCGGACGCCGCCGTGAGGAACTCCCGCGGCCGCGCTCCCGCCGACGCGTCGGGGTGTTCGGGTGGTCCCTGGGTACGGGCGCCGGGGTCAGCCGCCCATACCGCCGTCGATCCGGAAGGTGCTGCCGGTGATGTATCCGGCACGGTCCGACACCAGGAAGGAGACGAGGTCGGCGACCTCCTCCGGGCGGCCGAAACGGCCGAGCGGGATGCGCCGGGCGAAGTCGTCCCGCAGGTCCTCCGGCAGGGCCAGCACCGGATCGGTGGTGATGAAGCCGGGCGCCACCACGTTGGCGCGGATCCCGTAGCGGCCCACTTCCCGGGCCAGTGAGGTGGTGAAGCCGATGATCCCGGCCTTGGAAGCGGCGTAGTTGGTCTGTCCGGCGTTGCCGTGGATGCCCGCGAGCGAGGACAGGGTGACGAGCGCGCCGCGGCGACGGCGGACCATGCCTTCGATGACGGAGCGGCAGAGGTGGTAGACACCGTCGAGGTTGGTGCGCAGCACGTCGTGCCAGTCGTCGTCCTCCATCGCGCTCAGCGGGCTGTCCCGCAGCACCGCGGCCGAGGCGATCACCGCGTCGAGCGGGCCGAGCGTGTTCTCGGCCTCCTCGACCAGGCTGTCCACCGCATCCGGGTCGGCGACGTCGGCGCGGCGCACGCAGGTCCGGCGGCCGAGCGCGGTGATCTCCTTCTCCAGCTCGCGGGCGGCGGCGTCGGCGGACGCGTAGCACACCGCGATGTCGAAGCCGTCCTTGGCCAGCCGCAGGGCGATCGCCCGGCCGATGCCCCGGGTGCCGCCGGAGACCAGGGCCACCGGGGCCGCCGGGCCGCTCATGAATGCTCTCCCTCGGCCGCCAGCAGGGCCCGCAACCGGGCTTCCACTTCCTCGTCGGACAGGTCGTCGAGCAGCTCCGGGTCCGCGCCGCGGTCGTCGCGGGCGAGGACCTCGATGCTGTCCTCGGCCGCCGGTGCGGACGCTCCGGCCGTCAGCAGGTCGGCGGTGTGCGCGACGGTGGGGCGGTCGAAGAACGCCCTGAGGTCCAGGTCGACGCCGAGCAGGCTCTTGATCCGGGCGCCGATGCGGACCGCGGCCAGCGAGTGGCCTCCCAGGGCGAAGAAGTCGTCGTCGACACCGACCCGTTCCAGGCCGAGGACGTCGCACCAGATGCCGGCGACGGCCCGTTCCCGCTCGGTGCGCGGGGCGAGGAAGGGGGTGTCGAGGTCGGGGCGCGGGTGGACGCCCCCGGGCGGGGCGAACTGCTCCATCTCCTGGGCCAGCAGCTCGGGGGTCAGGGAGCGGGCCAGGTCACGCAGGTCCGCCATGTCGCGGTGGCAGACCAGCAGATGGCCGGGCCGGTCCGCGGCGGCCAGGACGCGGGCCAAGGCGTCCTGGCCCTGCTGTTCGCTGATGCCCTCGCCGAGGGCGCGCAGGATGCCGCCGGCGGTGCCGTCCGGACCGTCGGGGCCCGCCTCGGGGGGCGGCGCGGCGGAGCGGGCGATCTGGTCCCGCAGGCCTTCCAGGTCGTTGATCCGCTTGATCGTGAAGTCCGCCACCTCGACCAGCACCCGGCCGTCCGGGTCGAGGACCGTCAGGTCGCAGGTCATGGTCTCGCCCGTGGCGTCGGTGGACTCCTTCAGCCGGGCATGGCAGTGGACCGTCGGGGTCAGACCGTGGTGGACGCGCAGGCCGCGGTAGCTGAAGGGCAGGTAGTAGGTGTCGGTGGCGTAGACCCGGGCGGTTCCGCCGACGGCGTCCAGCAGCGCGGGGTGCAGCAGGTAGTCGTCCAGGTCGCCGGCGTGCTCGGCGCCGAGTTCGAGGGTGGCGAACAGCTGCCGCGGACCGGCCTCGATCCGGCGCATGCAGTCCCAGCGGGGGCCGAAGGAGAACTCGATCGGTCCGCCGTGCTGGAACCGGTCCAGCCGCAGGCCCTCCGTGATCGCCTCGGCGGTGTCCAGGACCTGGGTGACACCGCAGCCGGCGGCGAGCGCGGCCAGGTCCCGGACCGTGTCGGGGGCGGGGTCGTGGAAGGCCACGCGACCCAGCGCGTGCTCGGTCCAGGCCCCCGCGCCGGTGCGGCTGCGCACCGCGAACCGCCACTGGCCGTCGCGCTCCTCGACGGTGGTGAACACCTCGCGGCTCTGCCCGTCGGGGACGACGACGGGGGTCAGGTACTGCACGTCGCCGAGCTCGACGGAACGGCCGGCGGCCTGGTCGGCGACGGCGGCCCGCACCAGTTCCAGGTAGGCGGTGCCGGGCACCAGGCCGTGGCCCATGATGCGGTGGTCGTCGACGATCCAGTGGGACGCGGTGCTGAACGTGGTGGAGTACGTGCGCGATCGGGGGCCGGTGTGCACCAGGCCGTCCAGCAGCGGATGCGCGGCCGGGGAGGCCGGTGTGCCGGTGCCCAGCCGGTCCTGGAGCCCGGCCGCCATGCCGACCTCGCGCCAGGTGTCCCAGCCGACGGCCGTGACGGCGGTGTCGCCGGACTGCCGCTTCCACTGGGCGAACGCGTCCAGGAAGGCGTTGGCGGCGGCGTAGTCGCTCTGGCCGGGGCCGCCCAGCAGGGCGGTGACGGAGGAGCACAGCAGCAGGAAGTCCAGCCGGTCGTCGCGGCAGACGCGGTCCAGCACCAGGGTGCCGAGCGTCTTGGCCGCGAGCACGTCGTCGGCCTCGGCCCGGGACTTGGTGAGGATCATGCCCTGGGAGGGCCGTCCCGCGGCGTGCACGACGCCGTTCAGGGCGCCCGCCAGGTCGCGCACCCGCTGGGCCGCCCGCGCCGTCTGCCCCTCGTCGGTGACGTCGGCCCGGAGGACGACGACCCGGGCGCCCAGCTCGGCCAGGTGCCGCAGCCGGCGGATGCGGACGGCGACCGGATCCTGCCGGTCGTGGTCGGCGAGCCAGGCGTCCCAGGCGTCCTCGGCGGGGAACGGGGAGCGGCCGAGGAGGCCGAGCACGGGCCGGTCCACGGTGCGGGCGATGTGCTCGGCCGTCGCCAGGCCGATGCCGCCCAGGCCGCCGGTGATCAGGTAGCCGCCGCCGTCGCGCAGGCCCGTGCGCCGGGCGCCGTCCAGCGTCACCCGGTCGTATTCCCGGCGCCACCAGTGCCGTCCGCGCAGCGCGAGCTCGGGCTCGTCGGGGGGCGAGGCCAGCACGGCGTGCACGGCCCGGACCGGACCGTCGCCGGGGTCGTGGGGGTCGGCGCCGGTGATGTCCAGGGTGCGGCAGACGATGCCGGGCACCTCCTGCGGGATCACCGTGCAGGCGCCGAGCACGGTGGCGTTCTCCGGTTGCAGCGGTTCGTCCCCCGTGACGGCGAACACGCCGCGGCACAGGACGTCCAGCGTCACCGGCGCTCCGATGCGGGCATCGGCCAGGGCCTGGGCGAGGGCGAGCAGGCTGTCGAAGCCGAGCCGCCGTGCCTCGTCCAGCCGCTGCCCGGTCGGCGGCCCGTCGTCCGGGGCGGTGCCCGCGCTCCACAGGTGCACCAGGTGGACCGCCCGGCCCCCGCCGGCCTCCTGCACGGCCGGGGAGCGCAGGAGCGCGGCCAGCTGCTCGCGGTCGGCGGGGCCGGCGGTCCACCCGCCGTCGCCGTCCTCACCCGGCGTGTCACCGGCACGCACCGGGACGACCCGTTCGCCCGCGGCCGTCAGCCGCGCGGCGAGTGCGCCTCCCAGGGGGAGTTCGGCACCTAGCAGCACCCAGACGCCTCCGCGGGGGGTGTCCCGCGGCCCGGGCGTGAACGGCATGCGTCTCCAGCCGGGGCCGGCGAACAGGTCGGCCGCGGAGGCGTCCGTGGGTGCCTTCCGACGGTCCGCGGGTGCCGTCCGGCCGGCCTCGGTCCGCGGGTCCGGCTCCACCCAGTAGCGCCGTCGCTGGAAGGCGTAGCCGGGCAGCCGTACCGGGCGCGACTGCTCGTCGCCGTGGAAGGCCGCCCAGTCCACTACGGCCCCCGCACTCCACAGCGCGCCCAGGTTCGTCAGCAGGAAGGCGGCCTCGCCGGTCCGGTCGCCGGGGTGCGGCAGGGAGCCGACGACGGTCCGGCCGGCCGTCCAGGAGCGGTGGGCGCGGACGAAGTTGGCCAGCGTCTGTCCGGGGCCGGCCTCCAGGGGCACCAGGGCCGGGTCGGCGAGCAGGACGTCGAGGGCGTCGCGGAAGCGGACGGGCTGCCGCAGGTGGGTGCCCCAGTACTCGGGGCTGGTGGCCTGCTCGTCGGTGATCCAGGTGCCGGTGACATCGGACAGGAACGGGATCCGAGGGGGATTCAGGGTGGCCTTGCGCACCTCGTCGGTGAAGGGTTCCACGGCGCCGGTCATGTCGGGCGAGTGGAAGGCGTGCGAGGTGTGCAGCCGGCGGCAGGGGACGGAGGCGGCCTTCAGCCGTGCCTGAAGACCGTCGATCGCCTGCTCGCCGCCGGAGACGACGGTGAGGGCGGTGGAGTTGACGGCGGCGACCGTCAGTCCGTCCTCCAGCCACGCGGTGGTCTCGGCCTCGGGCAGGAACACCGTCAGCATGGCGCCCCGGGGCATCGTCGCCACCAGGCGCCCCCGGGCGGCGACCAGGCGCACCGCGTCCGGCAGGGAGAACACCCCGGCCAGCGTGGCGGCGACGAACTCGCCGATGCTGTGTCCCGCCATGGCCCGCGGCGTCACGCCCCAGGAGGACCACAGCCGGGCGAGTGCGTACTCGACGCAGAAGAGGGCCGCCTGGGCGAACTCGGTGCGGGTGAGCCGGGCGGTCGCCTCGCCGTCACCGTCGGGGGCGAGGACCAGGCCGCGCGGGTCGTGACCGAGGTGCGCGGTGAACAGGTCGGCGCACCGGTCGAACTCCGCGGCGAACACCGTCTCCCGCTCGTACAGTTCGCGTCCCATGCCCACGTACTGGGCGCCCTGGCCGGGGAACAGGAAGGCGACCGGGGCCCGTTCGCCGGCCGCGGGCGCGGGGGCGGCCTCGGCGAGGTCGCGCAGTGCCGCCACCGCGTTCTCCGGGGTGTGGCAGACCACGGTGGCGCGGTGGTCGAAGGCGGGCCTGCGGCAGGCCAGCGTGTGGGCGGCGGCGTCCAGGTCGGTGTCCGGGTGGCGTTCCAGGTGGTCGGCCAGGCGGCGGGCGTTGTCGGCCAGCGCGGCGGGCGTCTTCCCGGACAGCGTCAGCAGCCGCAGCGGCCGGCCGGAGTGCGGGCCGGCCGGGGCGGTGGCCGGCGCCTCCTCCAGGACGACGTGCACATTGGTGCCGCCGATGCCGAAGGAGCTGACGCCGGCCCGGCGCGGCTCGCCGGTGCGCGGCCACGGGCGCAGGGCGGTGTTGACGTAGAACGGGCTAGTGTCCAGGGCGAGATCGGGGCTGGGTGTCCCGCAGTGCAGGGTGGGCGGGATGGCCCGGTGCTTCAGGGCGAGGACGGCCTTGATCAGGCCGGTGACCCCGGCCGCGGCGTCCAGGTGGCCGACGTTGCTCTTCACCGAGCCGATCGCGCAGTAGCCCTGCTCGTCGGTGCCGTCCCGGAACGCCCGGGTGAGGGCGGCGATCTCGATGGGATCGCCGAGCGGGGTGCCTGTGCCGTGGGTCTCGACGTAGCCGACGGTGGCCGGGTCCACGTCGGCCAGGGCCAGCGCCTCCGCGATCACGTCTGCCTGGCCGTCGACGCTCGGCGCGGTGTAACCGGCCTTCAGGGAGCCGTCGTTGTTGACGGCGGAGGCCAGGACGACGGCGTCGACGGTGTCCCCGGCCTGCCGGGCCTCGGCGAGGCGGCGCAGCACCACCACGCCCACCCCGTTGCCGGCGACGGTTCCGGACGCCTGCGCGTCGAAGGCACGGCAGTGCCCGTCGGGCGACAGGATGCCACCGGGCTCGTACAGGTAGCCGGCGCGCAGCGGCGCGGAGACGGAGACCCCGCCGGCCAGGGCGATGTCGCACTCGCCGTTCAGCAGGCTCTGGCAGGCCAGGTGCACCGCGGTGAGCGAGGTGGAGCAGGCGGTCTGGACGGTGACACCGGGGCCCCTGAGACCGAGCTTGTACGAGGTCCGGGTGGCGAGGAAGTCCTTGTCGCCGCCGAGCAGGACCTGGTACATGCCGGCGGAGTCCAGAACCGGCTGGTTGTTCATCAGGTTGAACAGCAGGTACGAGTTGAAGCCGGCCCCGGCGAAGACACCGATCCGGCCGTCGAAGCCCTGGGGGTCCACACCGGCCGACTCCAGGGCGTGCCAGGCACATTCGAGGAAGACCCGGTGCTGCGGGTCCATGATCTCCGCCTCGCGGGGGCTGTAGCCGAAGAAGCCTTCGTCGAACAGGTCGGCGTCCTCCAGGAAGCCCTTGGCCCTGACGTAGTCGTCCCGTTGCAGCAGGGCGGGGTCGACGCCGTCGGCGATCAGTTCGGCGTCGGAGAAGGCGGTGATCCCCTCCCGGCCCTGTTCGAGGTGGGACCAGAAGGTGTCGATGTCCGGGGAGCCCGGGAAGCGGCCCGCCATGCCGATGACGGCTACACGGTCGAGGTCCCGGTCCTCGCCGCGGTCCTGGTGGTGTTCTGGCTCCGGCACGTGATCACCTGTCCTCGCGGGGAAGAGCCCGGCGTCCGGCCGCTTGTTGCCGCCGTTTGCGGGACTGACGACGGTTCTCGGCGCGCTGTCGGGCGCCGTCAGGGGAGTCCGCCTCGGCGGCCCGTCCCCTGCCGAGGTACTCGGCCAGCGACCCCACCGTGGGGTGCTGGAACAACTCGACCATGGTCAGCTCGTGGCCGAGCGAGGCGGCGAGGACGGTCCGGAACTCGGCCATGAGCAGCGAGTGCCCGCCGAGGTCGAAGAAGCTGTCGCGGGTGCCGACGCGCTCCACGCCCAGCAGGTCACGCCAGATCCCGGCGAGGGCGTGTTCCGTCTCGTCGCCCGGCGCGACGAACCCGGACTCCGGTCCGGGCCGGGCGGTCCGGGGCGGCGGGAGGGCCTTGCGGTCGGCCTTGCCGCTGGGGGTCAGCGGCAGCCGCTCCAGGACGGTGAAGGAGGCCGGCACCATGTACTCCGGCAGCCGCAGCCGCAGATGGGCGGCCAGTTCCCCGGCCGTCGGCGCGGTGTCGCCCGCGCAGGTCACGTACGCCGCGAGCCGGACGTCGCCGGGGGCGTGCTCCCGGGCGACGACCACGGCCTCCCGGACCGCCCCGTGTGCCGTCAGCACCGCTTCGATCTCGCCCAGCTCGATGCGCAGCCCGCGCAGCTTGATCTGGTGGTCCAGGCGGCCGACGAACTCCAGGGCGCCGTCGGTCCGGTACCGTGCCAGGTCGCCGGTGCGGTACAGGCGCTCGCCGGGGACGAACGGGTCGTCGATGAACCGCTCGGCGGTCAGGTCCGGGCGGTTGAGATAGCCGCGGGCCAGGCCCCGGCCGCCGATGTGGAGTTCGCCGGGCACCCCGACGGGCACCGGGCGCAGCCGGCGGTCGAGCACATGGAGCCGGGTGTTGGCGATGGGGCGGCCGATGGGGACGGGCCGCCGGTCGCTGCCGTCCGGGCGGCAGTGCCAGGAGGTGACGTCGATGGCGGCCTCGGTGGGCCCGTACAGGTTGTGCAGCTCGGCCTCGGAGCGGGCCAGGAACCGGTCGTGCAGGTCGCGGGTCAGCTCCTCGCCGCTGCAGATCACCCGGCGCAGGCTGGTGCACTTCTCCACCGGTTCGGTGAGGAAGACCTGGAGCATGGAGGGAACGAAGTGCAGGGTCGTGACGCCCTCGTCCCGGACGGTCCGGGCCAGGTAGCCGCTGTCGCGGTGGCCGCCGGGACGGGCGACGACCAGGGTGGCGCCGGTCATCAGCGGCCAGAAGAACTCCCACACCGAGACGTCGAAGGAGAACGGCGTCTTCTGCAGCACCCGGTCGGAGGCGTCCAGGCGGTAGGCGTCCTGCATCCACAGCAGCCGGTTGCGCAGGGCGGCGTGGACGTTCATCACTCCCTTGGGCCGGCCGGTCGAGCCCGAGGTGAAGATGACGTACGCCAGGTTCTCGCCGTCCACCGCCACCTGGGGGTCGTCGTCGGGTTCCGCGGCCAGTTCGGCGGCCAGGCCGTCGACGCGGAGCACCGGACACTCCAGCGGCGGCAGCCGGTCCGGCACCGAGCCGTGGGTGAGCACCAGCGGGGGCCGGGCGTCCTCGGCGATGGCCGCCAGACGTGCGGCCGGCAGGTCGGGGTCCAGCGGCGTGTACGCCCCGCCGGCCTTGAGCACCGCCAGCAGGCTGACCACCAGGTCGAGGGAGCGTTCCACGGCCACGCCGACGACGGCGTCCGGCCCGACGCCGTGGCGGCGCAGCAGGTGCGCGAGCCGGTTGGCGCGGCGGTTGAGCTCGTCGTAGGTCAGCGACTCGCCGGCGAACCGGACCGCTTCGGCGTCCGGGTGACGGCGCGCCCGCTCCTCGAAGCACTCGTGGACCAAGCCGGCCCGGCCCCAGTCGCGTTCGGTGGCGTTCCATTCGGTGAGGACCTGGTGCCGCTCGGCGTCGTCCAGCAGCTCGAAGTCGTCCACCGGGGTGTCCGGCCGGGCGGCGGCCTGTCCGGCCAGCCGGTGGAAGCGGGCGGCCAGCCGGACGACGGTGGCCTCGTCGAACAGGTCCCGGTCGTACTCGAACCAGCCCGTGAGGTCCCCGCCGCTGTCGAACGCCTGGAGTTCCAGGTCGAAGCGGGCGCCCTCGCTGCGCACCGGCAGCCGGCTCAGGTGCGCGCCGCCCAGCGCCCGGGGCGGCACGGGCTCGCGGCCGTAGCTGAAGCTGATCTGGGCGAGCGGGGGACGGCTGAGGTCACGGGGTGTGTTCAGTGCCGCCACGACGAGTTCGAAGGGCACGTCCTGGTGGGCGTAGGCACCCAGACAGGCGTCGCGGACCCGGGCCAGCACGGTGCTGAACGAGGGGTTGCCGCCCAGGTCGGTCCTGATCGCCAGGGTGTTGACGAAGTAGCCGATCAGCGGTTCGAGTTCGGTGCGGTCCCGCTGTGCGACGGGCACGCCGACGACGATGTCGTGCTGGCCGCTGTGGCGGTGCAGCAGGATCTGCAGGACGGCGAGCAGCGCCATGTACGGGGTCGCGCCGTGCCGGCCGGCCAGCGCGCCCAGCTCGCGCATCAGCGGCGCGGGCAGCTCGACGGGGACGGAGCCGCCGTTGAAGCCCTGCACGGCCGGGCGGGGCCGGTCGGTGGGCAGGTCGAGCGCCGAGGGGACGCCGTCGAGGTGCTTGCGCCAGTACTTCAGGTCCTCGTCCCAGGCGCCCTCGGACAGTTGCCGGTGCTGCCAGTCGGAGAAGTCGCCGTACTGGATCTCCAGCTCGGGCAGCGAAGAAGGCCGGCCGGCGGCGAACGTCTCGTACAGCTCCGACAGTTCGGACAGGAACACCGCGGTGGACCAGCGGTCGGAGACCAGATGGTGCATGGCGGTCACGAGCACCGACTCGTCGGCGCCGGTGCGCAGAAGGCTCACCCGCAGCAGCGGTCCGGTGGTGATGTCGAACGGCACGGCGAGTTCCGCGTCGATGCGGCGCTGTCGCTCGGCGGCGGTGAAGCCCTCGCCCCGCAGGTCGGTTTCGGGGATGTCCACGGTCAGGTCGGGGTGCACGACCTGGACCGGGACGCCGTCCTCGACCCGGAAGGTGGTGCGCAGTGCCTCGTGGCGCCGCACGATCTCGGCGACCGCGGCCCGCAGCACGTCGGCGTCCAGCGGCCCGATGATCCGGGCGGCGCCGGGCACGATGTAGCCGGGGTTGCGCGGCCGGAGCTGTTCGAGGAACCAGGTCCCGCGTTGCAGCACGGACAGCGGGAAGGTGTCCTCGGCCTTCCGCTCGGCCATCAGCGCGTCGAAACGGGCCCGTTGCTCCGGTGACAGGGCGGCCAGCCGCATTTCGAGGTCGTCGTTCACGGCTGGTCCCCTCCCTTCGTGGCCGGCCGTTCCTCGCCGGTCACGGGGTCGCCCAGTCCCGCCAGCACCTCGGCGGCGCTGTCGTCGGTGCGGCGCCGCCGGCGGCGGATGGGCGCGGATCGCGCACCTGTGCCGGCCCGGGCGGGCGCGCCGTCCCGGGCCGACGGGGTGTCGCCGCCGACGGTGAGCTGGACGATGACGCGTTCCGCGACGGAGCGCAGGGTGGACCCGCCGAGGAAGTCGGACACCTGCAGGGTGACGTGGAGCCGGTTCTGGATGTCGTTGCGCAGCTCCACGGCCATCAGCGAGTCCAGGCCGAGGTGGGTCAGCGGCTCGTCCAGGTCCACGGAGGCGGACACCGAGCCGAGCACGCCCCGGACGACCTGCACGAATCCCTCGGTGAGCGTCGCGAGCCGGTCCTGGCCGGGCAGCTCCAGCAGCTCCTCGGCGGTGGGGATCGGGCTCTGCCGACGCCTGCCGCGACGCCGGACCGGGGGCGCGTCCTCCTGGCGCGGCTCGGTGGGGGCGGTCTCCTCCTCGTTGCCGTCGGCGTCGGAGTCGGCGGGGGAGGGGGAGGCGCCGTGCCACGGCCGGGGCGGCTGCCAGCACTCGGTGGGGTCGAAGGGGTAGGTGGGCAGGGCCGTCCTGGTGCGCGTGTAGTCCCGGTCGAAACCGGCCCAGTCGATGGCTGCGCCGCTCGCGTACAGGGCCGCGACGGTCGGCAGCAGGACCTCCCAGTCGTCGGTCTTCGGACGCAGGCTGGGCAGCAGGAGGTCGTCATGGTCGGGCGGCAGCGCGGCGCTGACCAGTCCGAGCAGCGTGGGGGCGGGGCCGACTTCCAGGAAGGCTCGGTACCCCAGGTCGTGCAGGGTCCGCACGCCGTCGGAGAACCGCACGGTCCGCCGGACGTGCCGACACCAGTGGTCGGCGTCGGGCGCCCGGTCCCAGGGCCACAGCTCCCCGGTCACATTGGAGACCAGCGGGACGGCCGGGGCCCTGAAGGCGATCCTCCGCGCGGCCTCGCGCAGCGGGTCGAGCACCGGGTCCATGAGCGGTGAGTGGCCCGCCGAGGCGATGTGCAGCACCTTGGTGGTGACACCGCGGGCGGCGAACTCGGCGCATACCTCCTCCACCAGTCCCCGCTCCCCGGAGATGGTGGTGTTGGCCGGGCCGTTCACGGCGGCGATGGAGATCCGGTCGAGGTCGTCGGCGATCCGGGCGGCCACCTCGGCCTCGGGGGCGAGCACCGCGGCCATGGTGCCGGGCTTGGAGAACTCCTGGATGATGCGGGCCCGGTCCACGGTGAACGCCAGGCCGTCCTCCAGCGACATCGCGCCCGCCACACAGGCGGCCACGCACTCCCCGAAGCTGTGGCCGAGGACCGCGGCCGGTTCCACGCCCCAGGACCGCCACAGCTGCGCCATCGCGTACTCCACGGCGAAGGTGGCGGGCTGGGCGTACGCGGTGTCGTTGACCCGGCCGTCCTCGGGGTCGGCCGGGAACAGCACGGACAGCAGCGGCTGGTCCAGCAGCGGCTGGAGGATCTCGGCACAGGTGTCGACGGCCCGGCGGAAGGTGGGCTGGGTCCGGTACAGGCCGGCCGCCATGCCCGGACGCTGGGCACCCTGGCCGGTGAAGAGGAAGGCGACCTCGGTGTTCCCGGCCTCGTCGTGGGCGAGTCCCGGATCGGCGGCGCCGTCGAGGAACGCGTCCAGCCGGGCGGCGACCTCCTCACGGGTGGCGCCCACGGCCGCGAGCCGGTGCCGGAAGTGCGAGCGGCCGGTGGCGGCGGTGTGGCACAGGTCGGCCAGCAGGGCGTCGTCGCCCGCGCGCAGCCGGTCCCGGTAGCGGCGCGCGAGGCCGGCCAGGGCGGTCTCGCTCCTGGCCGACAGCGCGAGGACGGACGCGGGGCGGCGCTCGTCGCGGGTGGGGGCGGGGGCCGGCCGGGCCTGTTCGAGAATCAGGTGCGCGTTGGTGCCGCTGAGTCCGAAGCTGCTCACCGCCGCGAAGCGCGGTCCGTCCGAGTCGGGCCAGGGCGTGACCCGGGTGGGCACCCGGAAGGTCGTGCCCTCGAAGGAGATGTTCGAGTTCAGCCGGGTGAAGTGCAGATTGGGCGGGATCTCGCCGTGGGCCAGGCACAGCGCGGCCTTGATGAGCCCGGCGGCGCCGGCCGCGGCCTCCAGATGGCCGAAGTTGGTCTTGACGGCGCCGAGATGGACGGGGCTGCCCTCGGGCCGCCCGTAGACGTCGGCGAGCGACTCGGCCTCGATCGGGTCGCCGAGCCGGGTGCCGGTGCCGTGCGTCTCGATGTAGGCGACCTGGTGCGGTTCGACGCCGCCGGCGGCGAGGGCGGCCCGGTACACCTCGCGCTGGGCCGCTCCGTTGGGGGCGGTGATGCCGGAGCTGCGGCCGTCCTGGTTGACCGCGCCCCCGCGGACCAGGGCCAGCACCCGGTCGCCGTCGCGCACCGCGTCGGAGAGCCGTTTGAGGACGACGACACCGCACCCCTCACCGCGCACATAGCCGTCCGCGTCGTCGGAGAAGGTCATCGCGCGCCCCTTCCGGGACACCGACCCGAACTGCGACTGCGAGATGAGCAGCACCGGGGACAGCACCACATTGACGCCACCCGCCAGCGCCAGGTCGCTCTCCCCGCTGCGCAGGCTCTGGCACGCCTGGTGCACCGCGACCAGGGACGAGGAGCAGGCGGTGTCGACGGCGAGGTTGGGGCCCCGCAGGTCCAGGAGGTAGGCGATGCGGCCGGGTATGAAGCTGAGCGCGGCGCCCGAACTGGTGTAGGCGCTGACGTCCTCGGCACGGCGGACGTGGGCGGTGATGTAGTCCGAGGTGGCCACGCCCATGAACACGCCGGTGCGGCTGCCGGCCAGGCCGGAGGGTGCCTGACCGGCGTTCTCCAACGCTTCCCAGGCCACTTCCAGGGTCAGCCGCTGGTGGGGGTCCATGGCCAGTGCCTCGCGCCGGGAGATGCCGAAGAAGTCGTGGTCGAACTGGTCGATGTGGTCCAGGAATCCGCCGGAACGCGTGTTGATCACGCCCGGCCTGCCGCGCTCCTCGTGGTAGAAGGCCTCGTTGTCCCAGCGGTCCGCCGGGATGTCCCGGACGGCGTCGACGCCGCTGGTGAGCAACTGCCAGTAGGTGTCGGTGTCGGTCACTCCGCCGGGGAAGCGGCAGCCGACACCCACGATGGCGATCGGTTCGCTCCTGGAGCGTTCGTACTCCTCGATCCGGCGCTGCAGCCGCTCCATGGTGAGATAGGCGCGCCTGAGGGTGTCGGCCGAAACGCCGCCCTGTCCTGGTCCGGTCATCGCTGGGCCCCTTCGTCGATCTGGTTCGTCTTGGCCAGCAGCAGGGCTTCGAGTTCGGCGGCCGACATCGTGTCGAGGTCAGGCGGCCCGTCGTCGCCGACGGCCGCCGGGGCGGCGGGTGCGGGCGGGTGCTGCTCCCGCGGTCCGGGTGCGGCAGGGGCCGCCTCCAGGTCGATCTCCATGCGCTCGGCCAGGAAGGGCACCAGCCGGTCGAGGGACGGGAACCGCCAGGTGACGGTGGAGGGCAGCGACACGCCGAGAGAGGTTTCGAGGCCCGTACGCAGCTCCAGGGAGAGCAGCGAGTCGAAGCCCAGCGCGGTGAACGGAGCGCTGGTGTCGATCGCGGCCGGCTCGGCACCCACGACGCGGGCCGCCAGGGCACGGCAGTGTTCGAGCAGCACCGCCCTGCGGCGGCGACCCGGTTCGACCGCGAGCATCCGGCGCCGTACCTCGTCCGGTCCCTGCGGGCCGGCCGCGGCCCCGGCGGAACCGTCGATCAGGGTGCGCAGCATGCCCCCGCCGATGCGGCCGGCCTGCTTGTCGCGGTTCAGCGGCAGGACGCAGACCTGGGTCGCGGAGCCGCGCAGCAGCAGGTCGAGGGTGGCGATGCCCTGTCCGGGGTCGATGCTCCCGACACCACGGGCGGACAGGGCGCCGCCGCGGTCGGGCCGGGCGGCCAGACCGATTTCCGCCCAGGGGCCCCAGTCGATGCTGAGCGCGGGCAGGCCGCGGGACCTGCGGTGGTGGGCGAGGGCGTCGACGAAGGCGCTCGCGGCGGCGTAGTTGCCCTGGCCGGGCGAGCCGAGCACCGCGGCGGCGGAGGAGTACAGGACGAAGAAGTCCAGGTCGCGTTCGGTGGTGGCGCAGTGCAGGTGCCAGGCGGCGACGGACTTCGGGCCGGCGACGGCGCGGAACCGGTCCCCGTCGAGTCCGGTGAGCAGCCCGTCGTCCAGGATGCCGGCGGCGTGCACGACACCGGCGAGCGGCGGCATCGTGGCGTCGATCCGGGCCAGGACGTCCTCGACGGCGTCGCGCCGGGACAGGTCGGCGCGGACGGTGTCCACCTGCGCCGAGGAGCGCAGTCCGGCCAGGGCCTGTTCGGCCTCGGGCGACGGGGCGCTGCGGCCGGCCAGCACCAGGTGCCGGGCACCCTGCGCGACCAGATAGCGGGCGGTCTCCAGGCCGAGGGCGCCCAGGCCGCCGGTGATCAGGTAGGTCGCGTCGGGCCGCACGGGGGCCTGTTCCGGGCCCGTGGTGACCGGTTCGTGCGCGTCGGGTCGGAGCACGAGCTTGCCGATGTGCCGGGCCCTGGCCATCGTCGCGAAGACGGACGCGGCTTCGGCGTACGGGTGGACGGTCACCGGCAGCGCGGTGAACTCCCCTCGCTCGAAGCCCCGGCCGATGTCCTGGAGGAGTTCGGCGATGAGGCCGTCCTCCGCTTGGACGGTGCGCTCCAGGTCGACGGCGAAGAACGCCCGGTTGTCCTTGAACAGGCCCAGGCCGATGTGGCTGTCGTCGTGGATGTCCCGTTTGCCGAGTTCCACGAACCGTCCACCGGGTGCCAGCGACCGTATGCTGCGGACCAGAGCCTCACCCGTGGTCGAGTTGAGCACCACGTCGACGCCGCGTCCGTCGGTGGCCCGCAGCACCTCGTCGGCGAAGGCCAGGGAGCGGGAGTCCATCACGTGCTCGACGCCGAGCATGCGCAGCAGGTCCCGTTTCTCCTCGGTGCCGGCGGTGGCGAGGACCAGGGCCCCGTTGCGCCGGGCGACCTGCAGTGCGGCGAGGCCGACTCCGCCGGTCGCGGAGTGGATGAGCACCTTCTCGCCCTTGCGGAGGCGGGCCAGCCGCTCCAGGGCGTGGACCGCGGTGAGGAACGCGATGGGCACGCCGGCGGCCTGTTCGGGGCTCAGGCCCGGCGGCAGCGGGGCGACCAGGCCGCTGCCGACGGTGGTGAAGGCCGCCATGCCGTTCGCTCCGACCGCCAGCACCGGGTCGCCGACCCGGAACCGGGTCACTCCCTGGCCCACGGCGCTGATCCGGCCCGCGCACTCGGCGCCCAGCGGCACGATCCCCTCGGCGCCCGGGTAGGCGTTCATCGCCTTGAGCACGTCGCTGAAGTTGACGCCGGCCGCGGCCACCTCGATCTCCACCTGGCCGGGGCCGGGCGGGACGCGGTGCCACACGGTGGACCGAAGACTGGTCAGCAGGCCCGGACGCGCGGCCAGGAGGCGGTGGTTGCCGTCGCGGGCGGGGTCGAAGGGCCAGCGGCGCACCGGCTGCCCACCGGTGCCGCCGTCCGTCCAGGGCCGCAGCGCCGGGGTGCGGCGCCCCGCGGCGCGCAGGGCGACCTGGTCGTCGTCACCGGGGCGCAGCATCTCGTCCACGATCCGGTCGGCCTCACCGTGCGGGCGGGCCGGGTCGAGGTCGACGATCAGAGGCCGCAGTTCGCCGTGCTCCAGCCCGACGACCCGGGCCAGACCCCACAGCGGCGACTGGGCGACGGCCGGCCGGTCGTCGTCGGAGGTCTGCTGGGCACCCCGGGTCAGCAGCACCAGGCGGGGCGCGGGCTCCGGCTGGGCGGCGGCGAGTTCCTGGACCAGGCGGAGCACGGGGACGCAGGCGGCGTCGTGCACGGAGAGGAGATCCTCGGGGGTGGCGTCCTCGGTGAGGTCGAGGTCCAGGGCCCGGGCGTCCACGATGCCGTCCGGGACGGGCCCGTCCAGGCCGGACAGCAGGGCGGCGAGGCCGTCCGGGCGCTCGGGGTCGATCTCGTGGCGGCCGGGTTCCGTCTCGCGGTACGCGGGCCCGGCGGTGACGGTCACACAGGTGCCCCCGCGGGCGGTGAGCGCGGCCTCGACGCCCTCGGCGACGCCGCCGCGGTCGGCGAACAGCAGCCACCGTCCGGGCCGGGGCGCGGTGACCGGCTCCGTGGCGGCCTCTTCCCAGTCGATCCGGTACAGGTCCCGGGCCGCCGGACCCCCGGCGTCGGTACGGTTCACCCGGCGCAGGGCGACCCCGGTCAGCTCGCCGACGACGTCGCCCGAGTCGTCGTACAGCACCACCGCGGCGTCGGTGATCTCGTCGGCGTCCGGCTGCGGCGCGGCGACCGACGCGTGCGCCCAGCGGGGTGCGGCACGGCCGGTGAAGAGGGTGAAGCCGTCCACCCGCACCGGCAGGTACGTGGCGTCCGGGGACGGCCCGTGGGCGCCGCCGAGGGCCGCGCCCAGTGCCTGCAGGGCGCTGTCCAGGACGGCCGGGTGGACCAGGTGGGCGCCGCGGTCGTCGGTCAGCTCCGCCTGGTCGCGCAGTCGGGCGAGAGCCTCGCCGGAGCCCCGCCACAGTTCGCCGACTCCCTGGAACGCCGGGCCGTACGACAGTCCGGAGCGGTGCATGGCGGCGTAGTGGTCCCCGGCGCCGACGGCGTCCGTGCAGCGGGCGCGCAGCTCGGACAGCGGGTCGGCGCCGGACCGGGTGGCGGTGCGGCGGTAGGAGCCGTGAGCCGCCTCCGCCCACTCGTCGTCCTCACCGCCGCGGGTGAACAGGCGCAGCGAGCCGGTCTCGGCGGTCTCGGGAAGCAGGACCAGCTGCACGGTGTCCCGGGTGCAGCGGTCCGGCACCGAGGTCAGCCGGGTCAGGTGCAGGTCGGTGACGGCCGCGGCCGGGCCGAGCCGGGTACGGGCGGCGGCGAGTACGGCGTCCAGCACCAGGCTCGCCGGCAGCACGGCGCCCCCGGCGACCTGGTGGTCCTTCAGGTAGCCGAAGCCCTCCAGGTCCACGGGCGCGGACCAGTGGTCGGCGTGCGGTGCGACCGCGGAGCGCACAGGGGAGCGCAGCACGGGATGGCCGTCCCCTGCGGTGCGGCGTACGGCGGTGCCGTCCGCGAACCAGCAGCGGGTGCGCTGCCAGGGGTAGGTCGGCAGGGCGACGACGGGACCGGGCGGTTCGTACACGCGGGTCCAGTCCACCTGGAATCCGGCGCTGTAGAGCCGGCCGAGGGCGGCCAGCACGGCGGTCCGGCCCGGCTCGTCACGGCGCAGCGAGGACACGGCGAGCGTCTCGTCGTACGCGGAGAGCCGCTCGGTCAGCGCGTCGGTGAGCATCGGGTGCGGCGAGAGCTCCAGGAACACGTCGTGCCCGGCCTCGGCGAGTGCGGTGACGGCGCGGTCGAACAGCACCGGCCGGGTGAGGTTGGCGGCCCAGTACTCCGCGTCGAGCGCATCGCCCGGGACCGGCTCGCCGGTGACCGTGGAGAGCATCGGGACGGCGGACGCACGCGGCGTCAGCCCGGCCAGCAGCCGCCACAGCTCGCCCGCGACGGGTTCCATCAACGGGCAGTGCGAGGCGAACTCGACGGATTCCAGGACCCGGCAGTAGACGCCTTCGGCCTCCAGGGCGCCGGCCAGCTCCGTGAGGGCCGCCGCCTCGCCGGACAGCACGGTGGAACCGGGGCTGTTGGCCGCCGCCACCCACACCGGTCCGGGCCTGCGCTCGGCGAGCAGCCGCTCCGCCTCGTCCGGCGGGACACCGACCACGGCCATACGGCCCTTGCCGGCGGCGGCGCGCAGCACGGTGCCGCGGTGCAACGCGACGACGAGGGCGTCCTCCAGGGACAACGCGCCCGCGACATGGGCCGCGGCGATCTCGCCGACGCTGTGCCCGACCACGGCGGCCGGTTCCACGCCCCAGGACCGCCACAGCGCTGCCAGGGCGGTCTGGACGGCGACGAGCGCGGGCTGGCCGACCGCGGTGTCCAGCAGCCGGGACCGCTCCGGGTCGGCGGTGAGCTCCTCGAGGAGTGACCAGTCGGTGTGCCGGCGCAGCAGCGCGTCGGCGCGCTCGACGGCGGCGTGGAACACGGGCTCGCCGGTGAGCAGGTCCGCGGCGACCGGCCACCAGCGGGGGCCCTGACCGGAGAAGACGAACACCGGCCGGTGCCGTCGGCCCACGCGCCGGATGCCGGAGGTGAGCCCGGGGGTCTGCTCGCCGCGGGCGAAGGCGGCCAGCCCGGCGCGCAGTTCGTCCAGGGTGGTGGCCGTGCAGGCCAGCCGGTGCTCGTGGTGGGTGCGGCGCAGGGCGGCCGCCGAGGCGAGGACCCCGGGGCTGAGGCCGGGGCCGGCGGTGCTCAGCTGGGACTCGTGGCGTGCGGCCAGATCCCGCAGCGCCTGCTCGGTGCGGGCGGACAGGGGCAGCAGCACCGCTTCGCCGGGTCCGGTCCGGGTGGTGACGGGGGCGGCGGGCGGGGCCGCTTCGAGCACCAGGTGTGCGTTGGTTCCGCCGAAGCCGAACGAGCTGACGCCCGCCAGGGCGGGGCCGTCGTCGGCGGGCCACGGCAGAAGGGCGTCCGCCACCCGCAGCGGCAGCGTGTCGAAGGGGATGTGCGGGTTGGGCTGCCGGTAGTGCACCGTCGGCGGCACCGCGCGGTGGTGCAGGACCAGGGCGGTTTTGATCAGGCCGCCGATACCGGCCGCCGACTCCATGTGCCCGAGGTTGGACTTCACCGAGCCGATCAGGCACGGCCGGGCCGGGTCGCGGCCCTCGCCGAGCACGGCGCCGAGCGCCTTGGTCTCGATCGGGTCGCCGAGGGCGGTGCCGGTACCGTGCGCCTCGACGTAGCCGACGTCCGCCGGACGCACCCCCGCCCGGGCGTACGCGGCGCGCAGGACCGCCTCCTGCGCCTGCGGGTTGGGGGCCATGAGGCCGTTGCTGGCGCCGTCGGAGTTGATCGCGCCGCCGCGGATCACGGCGTAGATCCGGTCGCCGTCCGCGAGCGCCCGGCCGAGCGGTTTGAGGACGACGACCCCGGCGCCCTCGGACCGGACGTAACCGTCGGCGGCGGCGTCGAAGGGTTTGCACCGCCCGTCGGCGGACATCACGCCCGCCTTGCTGAAGTTGATGGCCAGCGCCGGGGACAGCACCAGGTTCACTCCGCCGGCCAGCGCCAGCTCGCAGTCGCCGCGCTCCAGACTCGCGGCGGCCTGGAGGACCGCGACCAGCGAGGAGGAGCACGCGGTGTCGACGGCGATGCTGGGGCCGTGCAGGTCCAGCAGGTACGACAGGCGGTTCGCGGCGATGCTGAGCGCGCTGCCGGTGCCGGTGTAGGCGTCGATGGCCTCCAGGTCGTGCAACTGGCGGGTGGCGTAGTCGAAGCTGGAGATGCCGACGAAGACGCCGGTGGGCGAGCCGGCCAGCCGGTCGGTGGGCAGTCCCGCGTCCTCCAGCGCCTCGAAGGCGACCTCCGCGAGCAGCCGCTGTTGCGGGTCCATGCGGGCGGCTTCCTGACGCGCGATGCCGAAGAACCCGGGATCGAACAGGTCGACGCCGTCGAGGAAGCCGCCCCAGCGGCTGTCGGTCCGGCCGGGGGCCTTGGGGTCCTCGGCGGTGAAGTCCTCGCTCCTCCACCGCTCTTCGGGCACCTCTGTGATCGCGTCGCGTCCCTCGCGCAGCAGCTGCCAGAAGGTCTTCGGCCCGTCCGCACCGCCGGGGAAACGGCAGCCGATGCCGATGACGGCCACGGGTTCGGCCGCCGCCGGCCGCGTGCCGGGCACCGCGGCAGGGGTCGACGGCCGGAGCCGGGCGGCGATCGCCGCACCGGTGTCGCCGGAGAGGGCGGGCGTACCGGGTGTGCCGTCGGCGGCGGGACCGGGGCCCGCCGCGGTGGCGGTGGCCGTCTCGCCGGCCAGGTGCCTGGCGAGCTTCTCCACGGTGGGCTGTTCCCACACGACGGTGGCCGCCACCGGTCGGCCGAGGCGGCGTTCGAGATCCCCGGCCAGGGTGACCATCTGCACCGACTGCAGGCCGTACGCGGCCAGCGGCACGGTCGGGTCGACGGCTTCGGGCCGGCTGCCGGTCGCCTCGGCCAGCGCTTCCCGCAGCCATCCCTCGATCTCCCGGGCCCCCGCCAGGACGGGAGCGTCGGAGGGGACGCCACCGTCAGGCAGGCCAGGCACCGCGCCGTCCCGGTCGTGGCGCCAGACGGCCACCGCCTTGAGGCTGTCGCTCATGAAGCCGTCCAGGCAGGCGGCGCGCTGAAGCTTGCCGCTGGTGGTCTTCGGCACCGTGCCGGGCCGTACGAGGGCGACGGCGTACGCCTGCAGCCCGTGCTCCCGGGCGACCGCCTCCCGAATCGCGAGGATGACCCGCCGGTGTTCCGCGGGGTCCTTGCTGCCGCGGTACTCCTGGACGACGATCAGGCGTTCCTCGCCGTCGATCTCGCGGGAACCCGCCACTCCGCAGTCCTGCCGCAGTCCGCCGTCCACCGCCTCCACGGTGCGCTCGATGTCGTGCGGGTAGTGGTTGCGGCCGGCGACGATGACGACGTCCTTGCGCCGGCCGGTGACGTAGAGCTCCGGGCCGTCGGTGAAGCCGAGGTCGCCGGTGCGCAGGAAGGGGCCCTCCCCGGTGTCGGCCAGACGGGCCCGGAAGATCTCCTCGGTCTCCGGGACCCTGCGCCAGTACCCGTGGGCGACGCTCGGCCCGGCCACCCAGATCTCGCCCACCCGGCCGTCGGGCAGGGCGGTGCGGGTCTGCGGGTCCACGATCGCCAGCCGCTGGTCGAACAGCGAGCTGCCGCAACCCGGCACTCTCAGGGAGGGTGCGCCCGGCGCGGCGTCCTCGGCCCGGCCCGCCGCGAGAGCGTCCGGCGCGAGGCCGCGCCATACGGGGTCGCCGTCCAGGCCGCCGGTGGAGACCATCAAGGTGCCCTCGGCCAGGCCGTAGGAGGGCTGGTGGGTCGTGGCCCGGAACCCGCAGCCGGAGAAGGCGGCGGTGAAGCGTTCCAGGGTCTGCAGCCGCACCGGTTCCGCACCGTTGACCGCGACCCGCCACCGGCTCAGGTCCAGGGTCTCGCGCTCCTGCGCGGTCACCTTGGTCACCGCGAGACCGTAGGCGAAGTTGGGGGCGGCGCTGGCCGTCGCCCCGGTGTCCGACATCGCCTTCAGCCAGCGGAAGGGCCGCTTGAGGAAGGAGTACGGCGCCATGAAGGTGACGGGGAACCCCGCGTACGCCGGGGTCAGCAGGCTGAAGATCAGCCCCATGTCGTGGAAGGGCGGAAGCCAGCTGACCACGTGCTGGCGGGGGTCGTGGGAGAAGAACCGGCCGTACATGGCGTCGAGGTTGTGCAGCAGGTTGCCGTGGCTGACCATCACGCCCTTGGGCCGGCTGGTGGAGCCGGAGGTGTACTGCAGGAAGGCGATGTCGTCCCGGCGGGTCCCGGGGTGCCGCCATCCGTCGGCCGCCGCGGTGTCCAGGTCGTCCACCGCGAGCCAGGCGAGGTCCCGCAGCGCCGGTGCGTGTTCCTGGAAGGAGTCGGCCAGGGCGACGGTCCTCGCCGGGGCGAGGACCACCACCGGCTCGGCGTCCTCGATGACGCCGACCAGTCGCGGCAGGGTCCGCTTGAGGAAGGCCGGGTCCGGCGGGTAGGCGGGCACGGCGATGATGCCGGCGTAGAGACAGGCGAAGAAGGACACCATGTAGTCCAGCCCGGCCGGGCACAGGATCAGCGCCCGTTCTCCCGCGCGGTGCCGCTCGCGGAGCACGGCGGCGATGGTGCGCGCCCGCAGGTCCACCTCGGCGTCGGTCAGGCAGTGCGGCTCGCCCTCACCGTCCACGAGGAACCGGAAGGTCCGGTGCTGCGGATGCTCGCCGAAGGTCACCCGGAAATGGTCGACAAGCGATTCGGAATCGCGACCCGGCATCAGACCTACCTCTCACACTGGGCGTCCATGAAATAGCCGTCGCGGGAAGCTGCAACAAATCGCCCTGCAGGTGGAATTGATTCTTGTATTCCCTGCGGAGGACGTCCGCTCTGGCCCGGCCGGACAGCAGTCGGTGCGGGCGGTCGACACATTCGGAATCGCCGGTCTGGTGTTGTTCCAGCCACCATTCCCCCGCTCGGCAAGCCAGCATCCATGAGCACACACGCCTCGTCAAGAAACCTCTGCCGCAGGGCTGTTCGGCCGAAAGTCGAGCGTGTTCAACTGACCGTTCCGAACAGTTGAACACGTGGCGGTGACCGACCGGACCGGGCTTCCTGGACTCGTGCGCCCGCCGCGTGCAGCATGAATGGCGCGCGAGCCCCCGCCTTCCGGCCGCGCGATCTCGGGACGGACAGCACGGCGATCAGCCGCTCATTTCTCCCCGATCGAAGGGACTTCCCGCATGCGGAGGACTTCCGGCATGCAGAAGATCGTCGACGTGATCCTGGCGAGTGAACCGAAATCCGTGGCGGCTGTTCCGGTGCCCGAGCACCACCCGGGCATCACGTGGCGTGCCGGGGAGGAGACCGCCGGTGTGTGTGGTGTCCGGCCCGCGGGAGGCGGAGGTGTGCCGGCGGACGGGCGCGGAGCCGGTGATCGACCGGTCCGCCGAGGGGTACCGCTCCCGGTCCGACGCACACACCCGGGACGTGCGCGAGCGGCGGCGGTTCGGGTTCCGGATCAACCGGTTCCGTACGGCAGCCGCGCCCGCGCCCGCGGCCGGGCAGCGGGCGCGCGGGTACCGCCGCGCACCCGGCCGGGTTCGGCGTCAGTCCTGGCCGAGCGCGGTGACCAGGGATCTGGGCCGCAGATCGGTCCAGGTTCTCCGGATGTGCTCCAGGCACTCCTGACGCTCCGCCGCCGGGTGCGCCACGCTCCACCCGGCGGGCACGGCGGCGTCGGCGGGCCAGAGCGAGTGCCGGCCCTCCGCGTCGACGAGCACGAGACAACGAGCCTGCTGATCATCGAACGGATTGGTCATCCGGGTTCCCTTGTCGTGTGTGGTGCACGGGGGTGTTCCAGGTGCGCTGCCGCGGCCGGCGGACCGGGGCAGGGCCGCAGGCCGGTGCCGACCGCTCAGGCATTGGAGGAGAGCGGCCGCACATGCTGCTCGCCGGCTCCGCCCCGGGCGGCCGGGGCACTACCCTCGACGTCCTCGGCGAACTGCAGCCACCGGGCGGCGCAGAACCGGGCCATCTGCGCCACGTCGGCGGCGCGGTGCGCCGGGATGGCACCGATGAGGTCCTGCCGCTGCTCCGCGGTGAGCAGGTGGGCGCCCAGCAGTTGCAGCAGGGTGCGGCCGATCTGCGACATCCGCAGCGAGGGATCCCGGCGCATGCTGGACAGCATGCTCTTCCAGCCGAACGGCGACGGCGTCGGCGCGGAGGCTTCGGACCGCTCGGAGACCGTCTCGGTGGTGTCAAGGCCGTTCGGCCGCAGCTTCGGCGTCACCGGGTCCTGTCCCAGGCGCATCCGTCTGCGCACATCCCGTGCGGTGGCCACGGCGATGCCCGCCCTGCTCGCGATCTCCCGCAGCGAGGCGTCCGGGGTCTCGGCGATGACCCGGCTGGCGGCCAGCCGTCCGGCCGCTCCGTCGACCGGCCGTTTGCGGCCGTCCCGGCCGATACGGAGGGTGAGTTGAGAGGTGCCTCCGGCTCGGGCCCGTAGCGACCCCACCGCGCCGGGGGACAGGCCGGTGACGGCGGCTATCCGCCGGTCGGACCAGACCGGATGGCTCCCCATGATGCGCAGGGCCGCGGCCACCCGGTCCTGCCGGGACAGCGGCATCCCGTGTTCGGCGTTGAGTTTGACGGCGAGGACAAAGGCGTCCTCCGCGGTGCCCTCGACGAACCGGACCTCTATCGACTCGTCGCCGCGCAGCACGGCCGCCCGCAGCCGGTGCATGCCGTCGACGACCCGCATGGTGGGGCGGTGCACGACGATGGGCGGCAGAACGGCCTGCGACTCGGCCAGCGTCCTCGCGTGCTCCTCGATCTCTCCGGCCAGCCGTGGAGAGTCGGCCGCCGCCAAGGACCTGACGGGGATCAGCTGCGGCTGCTGGGAAATGACCTGTTCGTCGACGGGCGCCTGGGATTTCTCGTCGGGCTGTGATGGGGACACGCGGCACTCCCTCCATAGCTCTGCACTGGACGAACGTTGAGCTTCTCGCCGTGAGCCGGCGAGTTCCTTTGGCGCTGGTTCAGTCCGGGCCGGTGGGCACGGCGGCAACCCGGTTCGGTGTTGTCCGGGGGCCACCGGAAACGGCGTCGGCACTCGTGACGCGCCGCGTCGAGAGGGAACGGTGGCGAACGCGCGGAATACCGGCCGGCCCCGGCCTGCGTGGCCGGGTACGGCAGTGAGGTGCTGATGCGGTGACGGCCTCGGCCGTGGCGGTGCGGGCACCGCTGCCGATCAGCTCACCGGCGGGTGAGGTGTGCCGCCTACCAGGTGCGACGGGCGGCGGAGGCGCCGGTGGCGGACACCGGCATCAGGGTCGTCCGGCTGTCCCGGCACTTGGTGTATCGTGCGGATCGTCCGCTCTTTCGCATGAAGTCCTCCCCGAGTCACCGTCATCCACAGAAGAATTGACGGCTCAATATCGGGGGCTCCCGATGCGGGTGTCAACAGTGCGGATTCCCTCTCAGCGCCGTCGCTCTACGCGCGTTCCACTCGTGCGGTGCCCACGTCCGTACCGTCGCCTGCACAGGTTGTCGGCCGGCCACCCGCAAATGGCTTGTCGGCCGGCCACCCGCAAATGGCCGGATCGTGCCGTCCGGCCCGCCGGCGCACCGTCCGTCCCACCACGCTTCGGCCCGCGGAGCCCTGCGCGGACGCGGCAGAGCAGTTCTTGACCGAGTCGGCCTGATTCTTGGAAGGTTGGGTCGATGCGCAGGAAACGAATCCAGTCATAATCGAGGAAATTGAGTGTGAAAGGATTCTGTGCATTCCTCCGGATCCGCACCCCCCCACGTATTTTCCCCACGCCAACGGCCGGAACCGCCGTCTTGACCGCGGTCGCCCGGTCACCACCTCTTGACGAACGGGAACGAGGACGAGCATGCGCATCGAGGCCGACCCCGAGGTGTGCGTCGGTTCGGGCATGTGTGCCCTGACGGCACCCGACCTGTTCGACCAGTCCGACCGGGACGGCACGGTGGTCGTGCTGCGGTCCGACCCGCCGGCCGAGCAGGCCGAGGCCGTCCGGGGTGCCGTAGGGCGTTGTCCCTCCCGTGCCCTGAAGCTGCTGGACGCCCCTGCCGGGGCCGACTGACCGCACCGTCCGTGCGACCGCCGTGAAGGAGAACCGACGTGAACAACCCGTGGTTCGGCCGCTGGGTGCCTCAAGAGCATGCCGCCTACCGCCTGTTCTGCCTCCCGTATGCCGGCGGTGGTGCCGCGGCGTACCGTGAGTGGCACGCGATCGCGCCCGAGCACATCCAGGTCTGCCCGCTGGAGCTGCCCGGCCGGGGCAGCCGCCTCGGCGAGCCCCCGATCAGCAGACTCCGGCCGCTGGTGGACGGGTTGGCGGGCGCGGTCGGACCGTTCCTCGACCGGCCGTTCGCGATCTTCGGGCACAGTATGGGCGCCCTGCTCGCCTTCGAACTGACCCGGACCCTGCTGCGGCGGGGCCTGCCGCTGCCCGCCCACCTCTTCGTGTCCGGCCGCTCCGCGCCCGACGCGCCCCCCGAGCGGCCGCGCATTCACGACGCGCCGGAAGCACAGGTGCTGGAGCGGTTACGGAACCTCGGCGGCACCCCTCAGGAGGTGCTGGACGACCCCGAGTTGATGGAGCTCGTGCTGCCCGTCCTGCGCGCCGACTTCTCCGTGCTGGAGAGCTACGAGTACCTGGACGGACCTCCGCTGCCGGTGCCCCTGACGGTGTTCGGCGGGACCGACGACGCCCTGGTCGCCCCGGCCCGGCTGCATGACTGGCGCCGCCAGTCGTCCAGTGGGTCCCGGCTGCGGATGCTGCCCGGCGGACACTTCTTCCTCCACCCCTCGGCGCGCACGATCATGGCGGAGATCAACCGCTCCCTGCCGGCGACGAGCCCCGCGGCCGTCGGCGGGAGCCCCACGCCGACGTTCGGGTGAGCCACGCTGCCGGTGGCGGCACGGCTCAGTAGGCAGACCGGACGGTCCGGCGGCCGACCGACTCGGAACCGTCGGACGGCGGCCGCACGGCGGCCGGCAGCGGGGCGTCCGTGGGCGGGCCCGCGTGCGGGCCGACCAGTCGCGCAGGGAACCCTTGTCGATGAGGTCGCGTCTCGTCAATGACGACCGCGTCCCGGGTCTATCGAGCATTCCTGCGCGCTGAGCGGCTCGGTGCTGCCGGCCGTTCTGCTGCACAGGACCTCGGCCTCCGAGAGGCCCTGCGGGGTTCTGGTGACCCGCTTGAGCACGATGCTGTGGCCGTGCCGTTCGCCGTACAGCGGCGCGTGGGTGAAGTCGATCGTCCCGGTCGCCATCCCGTCGAGCTTCACGCCTCTGAGGTTGACCCAGGTCGCCGCGCGGCTCTGGGGCACGTCGTCGAGGCTGGCCGCCCAGTACAGCGCGCGCGTGGCGTCGTGGGCGAGGGCCGTCTGGCCGCTGGCGAAGTCGGGGCTGTCGTACGTGGCCTGCTTGCCTTTCAGCCACGGCAGGTACTGGACGGCCTCCTCGTAGAACGCGGTCGTGGACGAGGCCTCCTTCAGCTCGGCGAGGGCCGCGTGGTACAGGGTGATCCGCGGGGCCACACCGTCACGGCCGCCCGTGCCGGAGAACCTGGCCTTGCTCAGGTCGTCGCCGGTGAGGATGGAGATCTCCCGGCTCGCACAGCCCGGTACGGTGCTGAGCTGGGTCATCAGCGGTCCGATGTCCTCGACCCGGCCGGCGAAGTAGATCACCGACGGGACGTTCCGGCCCCGGCAGATGCTCTCCGCGTGCAGCCGCAGCTCGGGGTTGCCGTTGGCCACGTCGTACCGCTGCCCGCCCAGCAGCCGGAAACCCTCCCGGTGCAGCATCTGCCTGCCGTAGTGGGCCTGTTCGCTGGTGTAGCGGTCCTGCGACTGCTGGGTGTTGCGGGCCAGGACCAGCGCGTACGGGTTCTTGGTCCGGGCGCGCAGCTGCCGGACGATGAGACCGAGCGCCTTCGCCTGGTCCTCGTCGGGCGCCGCGAGGCTGAACCAGTTGGAGAACTGCTTCGGCAGGTAGGTCGCCGAGTTGGTGCCGGAGACGATCGGCAGCCCCACCGCGTGCAGGCGGCGTGTGACATAGGGGCTGCTCTGCAGGTCACGCCCGAAGCCCACGACACCCACGACGGTCGGGTCGTGTTCGGCGTACTCGGCGATCTCGTCCGCCGTCACGCGCTGCTGATCCATGTCCACGCCCCCGTTGGCGAGCAGCACCCGGAGCTTGACCGTGTAGTTCTCGTTGACCACGCGCTGGGCGAGGTACACGCCGGTCAGTTCCTCGGCGCCCTTGACCAGCGAGGAGTCCGCGGCCGAGGAACTCAGGGGTCCCGCGTACACCACGGTGACGTACTTGCCGGGATGACGGCGCAGCACGTCCGCGTTCTCGGCGCGCACCAGGTCCTCCAGCTCGCGCAGCCGCTTGCCCTGCCCGCCGGATCCGCCCTGGAGGTACGTGCCGAACCGGACGTCTCCGGTGGCTATGCCGACGCACTCCGTGCCGCCGCCGGACGCGGGCCGCCGTACGGTGTCGCGGTTGGCGCTCAGCATCCCCGCCGAGCAGTACGTGTGGTGCAGGTCGCGGGCGTGCACCACACCCGCGCCGACGGCGAGGACGAGGACGAGGAGCAGGCTGTACGTCGACCACACCACGCGGACGAGCGGTGGCCGGTGCCTGGCCCGGACGCATGCCCAGTCCGACTGCCGCAGCTCCACCAACTCCGCACGGGGCAGCGGCACTCTGAGCACCCAGGGCAGGGCGTTGGTCCGGCTCGGCGACTGGTCGGCCCGGAGGTTCCCGGCCCATTCGTCGTACCAGTGCCGCAGCCGCTGCTGCAGACGCCCGGGCCGGGACGGCGGCTCCGGCCGGTTGGCCTGCGGTTCGCCGTCCGTGCCGCGGTCCAGCAGCGCCGCGTCGTCCGCCGCCACGCCCGCCACGATCAGCAGCGGGTCCAGCTCACTGCGCCGGCTGCGGACGTCGCTGACCGCCTTGATCAGTTCGACGCCGCCGTTCTCCTGGCTTATGCGGCGCAGGAACAGCACCGGCGGACGCGTCCGCTTGAATCCCCGCAGATCCCAGCTGCGGCGCCGGTGACTGTCCCGCAAGTCCTCGAACAGTGCCAGCACATAGAGCTGGAGCGGGAACGGGCCGCCCTCCCGCATCGCCTCGGACACGTCGTACGCGCGGGCCGCTATCGCCCGCCAGGAGCTGACGGGCCGCAGCAGCCGCACGCTGGTCGACTGACGGCGGGCGGCGGACTGGAGGAACGTCGTGGTCAGGAACCACCGGCTCTCCCTGCGCAGCCACAGGAAGAGCGGAGCGCGCCCCGGGACGTGGTTCAGGACGGCGAGCAGGATCATCAGGCCGATGCCGGCCAGGGCGGCGACGTACCACTCGGGGCGGGTGAGCAGCGCGGTGAAGGCGCCCAGGATGCCCATGGGGAGGAACTGCTGCACGTCGGTGATCAGCATCTGCCGGTTCCGGCGCGCGGGTCTGCGGGGCCGCCAGCGCTGCCGGGCCAGGATGCGCAGCAGCTGGGTCTGGGCCAGCTCCCGCTGCGCGCTGCCGTCCGGTGTGCCGTCGGATGCGGTCGGCCAGTGCTCGCGCATCTCCGGATCGTCGGTGGCCTCCTGGAGGGCGCGGACGAGGTTGAGGCGGGGGAAGTTGTAGGGCCGGTAGGTGGCGGACCGATCGCCCCACTTCTTGGAGTCCCCGAGGTCCCACAGGAGCCGCGTGGCTCTCGCCGTGGGGCCGGCGTCCCCCGACTGCGGCTCGGTCGGCGCGACGGCCAGGCGTGTCCCGTGGCGCTGCTGCCCTTCGCGCAGCTCCTCGAGCAGTGCGGTGACGCGGTTGTCGTCGGCGGGGTCCTCGGCGTGCAGCACGATGACCGGCATCGGGGAGTCGCTGGTCCGGAAGTCCTGGATCAGCGACTCCAGCTGCCGCTGCACATCGATACCGGCCTCGGTCGACATGCCCGGGTGACCACCCGGACAGTCCTGGAGTAAATCGCGATCACCGCCGTGCATGGACACCCCCCGTGGTCTGAAGACACATGTGTCACAAGCGCTTTGCGAGGATAGCCCCTGCCGCCGACAACCGCTTCTGGTTGAACGCCGGTCCATCGAGCCCGGTCCACCGAGCCCGTGCCGTCACGCGATCGGGTGATGCTTCGAGGACCGGGCACGGGCCGGTGCCGCCGTCCGTTTGATCCGACGACGGGGCCTCTCGCCCCTACCCACCACGACCGAGGGAGTACACATGGGCCTGCATTTCCACCGCAACCCCGACGGCACGACGACCGGGCGGAACGACGCCAATGGCTTCACGGTGACACACGCCGAAGAAGAGGAGGTGAAGCGACAGTTGTACGAGGACGCCGGGTGGGAGTACACACCTCCACCGCCCCCGGTTCCGCCCGGCTTCCATCGGTTCACGCTGGTGCACGACGAGTTGCTGTCGGGAGGCGGCGGGGACGAGCGGTACGCAGACCTGCGGGCGCGTCCACCGGAGGGCTGCGTACCGGACGGCGGGGACGGCTACGGCTTCACCCTGCGGTGCGAGCGGCCGGGGAAGACGCTGCTCGACGCGATCGCCGGCACGGTGGCGGAGGTCCGCCGCGAGCACGGGCTGGTGATGAACAGCCTGGGAGTCGAGAAACCCGAGGAGTGGTACGACGCAGGCACGAAGAACGGCTGCGCGGCGGAGACCGTAGCCCATCTGATGCTGATGTGCGCCCACCGGGCCCGCCTGCTCGGGTACGGGCGCAAGGACCTGGTCCGCCTGCTCGACGCGACGGGCATCGAGTAGCCGACGCGCGGGATGCACGGGATGCACGGGATGCACGGGATGCACGGGGTGCGCGGGGTGCACGCGGTGAGGGCGAGCGACGAATCCTCCGTCTCCCATGCCGGGAAGAATGCTGCAGGCGGCCGGACTGCCGGGCGTCGCCCGTCACGGCCCGTCGACATGATTCACAACCTCTCCCCGAGGAGCTCACCGTGCCACCCCGCTTCGACACTGCCCGCTTTCACGTCGAGTCAGGTCCCGACTCTCTCTTCACCCGGATCCGGCACATCCTGAGCGAACCACTGCAACTGAAGGCCCACGGAGTGCACGTCACCGAACGGCTGTCGCAACGGGGCGCACCGCTGGACGCCTTGACCCGCTTCGATCCGGAGAGCTGGGAGCTGATATCGGCGGAGGTCCGCACGGACACCGGTAAGTGGGTGAAGGCGACCTGGCGGGTGCGGGCCGACGAGCGGTACTGGTGGGTGGTGATCGGCCTGGGCAACGTGCTCGTCACCGTGATCGACGTAGACCCGCGGCGCCGGGGCATGGGAGAGGACATCGTGACGGGGGGGAAGCCTGTACGAGCAGGTCGATGCCGTCAACGCGGAGTTGATGCTCAGGGCGTAAGAGCCACCCGGAGGCGCCGCCGGTGCCCCTCGACGACTGGCGTCGCGGTAAGGGGCGACGCCCCGGGACCTGTTTGGCGTCGCGATTACTCATGTTCCCGGGAGAGGTGGCTCGTCATGATGGTCGATACTGGAGGGTCATTCCAGGATTCTTCGCTTCACGGCGCTCGTCAGCTCGAAGGTTGATCGATCATGGGCAATCTGAAAACGGTCGAGAGGGCGATGCCCCCGGACGCTTTTCTCGACTTTCGGAACGTTGTCCACAAGGCGACCGTGCCGATGGACGTGGGCAAGCTGTATCACTTCGCCTTCTGGCGCGATCTCGACGCGAATCCCACCAATTACGTCGAGCAGGTGGCCGTGGATCTCTTCGACCACCTGCCGACCGAAGCGAAGAAGGACGTGGTGCAGCGGATGCGAGGAGCGCTATGAACACCGACAGCGAGCTGGATTGGTTCAAGAGCAGCTACAGCGGGTCTCAGGGTGACGACTGCGTAGAGGTTGCGCACGCCCCGGGAGCCGTGCACGTGCGTGACTCCAAGGAGAAGGCGGCGGGGCCGCGCTTCGCGGTCGCCTCCTCCACGTGGGTCGACTTTCTCCGGTATGTGACGGGCTGATCGTCCCGTAAGCCCGTCGGCCACGGGGGCCGCGAACCGGATTCGCTCGCGGCCCCCGCGGCTCCGGGGCTCAGCAGTCCCTGAACTCCGGCGACTGGTTAAGGACCTGGGACCGTACCGAGGTGAAGCGGGTGTACGTCTCTCCGTCCCGCGCCTCCGGGCGGAACGCCGCCACGCGGTGGCAGTTCTGGAAGGCGAGGGTCACGCCGAAGTGGCGTTCCAGGGCGCCCCGGATCGCGTCGCTGGCGAGGGCGCGCAGGAGCTGGCCGCGCTCCCGTTCGGCCGGGGGCGGGGTCTGGTTGTCGGTGAACTCGGCCGCGCCGTCCTTGAGTTCGGTGGCGAGGGAGGCGATGAGGTCGTAGGCGTACGGGAGGGACGTGCGGACGGTGTCCACGAAGTCCTCCTCGCGGATGTCGCCCTGCTCGGCTTCGGCGAGGAGCTTCGGGGAGACGTCGAGAGACATGGGAAGGGTGTCCTGTCTGGTCGTCGGTGCGGTGGTGTCCTGCGGTGGTGCGGTCAGGCGAGTGCTGCGGGGCCCGGGACGAAGTCCGGGTCCACCTGGCGTGCCAGGTCCAGGCCGGTCGCCTTGTCCGCCCATGCGCGGGCGTTGCGCAGGTGGAAGTCGACGGCGTGGCGGTGGAGGGCCGGCCAGTCCCGGACGTGGGAGTCGACGGTCTCCCGCAGGACGTCCAGGGCGTGGCGGTTGTGCGGTTCCAGGGCGTCCAGGGCCTTCAGCGGGTCCGGGCCGCTCTCACCGCGGCCCTGTTCGGCCGCGCGTACCCAGGGGGAATGGACCAGGTACGTCAGCAGGTCGTCGCCGACCCGCTCCTTGAGGAAGAGGAGGTCGTCCTCGCCGGTCACCTTGTTGCCGACGACGGCGATCCGGATCCCGAACTCCCGTGCGTGGTCCCGGTACTGGCGGTAGACCGAGACGCCCTTGCGGGTCGGTTCGGCCACCAGGAACGTGAGGTCGAAGCGGGTGAACAGGCCCGACGCGAAGGCGTCCGCGCCGGCCGTCATGTCGACGACGACGTACTCGCCGGGGCCGTCGGCCAGGTGGCCGAGGTAGAGCTCCACCGCGCCGAGCTTGGAGTGGTAGCAGGCCACTCCCAGGTCGCTCTCGTCGAACTCGCCCGTCACCATCAGCGGTACGCCGCCCGCGCGCCGCACGTGCCGCGCGTGCAACTCGTCGTCGCCGAGCGGGCGCAGGAGACGGGAGCCGCGTCCGGGCGGGGTGGTCTTGATCATCGACTCGGCGGACGGGACGCGGGGGTTCGTGCCGCGTAACAGGTCCTTGATCTCGGTCAGATGGGCGCCCAGGGGCGGCGCGTCCAGTGGTCCGTCGTGGCCCAGCGCCTCGGCGAGGTGCTGGTTGATGTCGCCGTCGACGGCGAGCACGGGTGCGCCGGATCGGGCCAAGTGCCGTGTGAAGAGGGCCGACAGGGTGGTCTTGCCACTGCCGCCCTTGCCGACGAACGCGATCCGCACTACCGCTCCGTCTTTTTGAAAATGAATGTCATGTCGCTAGGTTGTAGGGGGTGTCGAGCAGCGCTGTCAAATCCCGATGCGCGAGGAGGCCGATCACGTGGAGTCGAGCCGTCGAGCCGTCGTAGGATTCCGTGCCCCGCCGTCGGCGGCAGGGCAGACTCCCGGCATGGCGGAGATGCGGGCGTTCCGGGACGCTGTCCACGGCTGGGCGGCCGGTGGTCCCGGCGGGCCGGCGCTTGATCTGGCCGTGCGGCTGGGGCTGCGGACGGCGGTGCTGCTGGAAGGGCTGAGCGACCTCGCGGCGGTCGAGGCGCTGGCCGCCCGCCGCGGCCGTGACCTGGCCGCCGAGGGAGTGGGCGTCGTGCCGATGGGCGGGGCGATGAACGTCGGCCGCTACGCCGGCCTTCTCGGGCCGCCCGGTCTCGGCCTGCGCCTCGCGGGACTGTGCGACGAGCGCGAGCAGCCCTGCTACGACCGCGGCCTGCGGCGCGCCGGGGCGCCGTGCCGGGGCTTCTTCGTGTGCGTGACGGATCTGGAGGACGAGCTCATCCGCGCGCTGGGCGCGGCCGGGGTCGAGGAGGTCGTCCGGGCCGATGGTGACCTCCGCGCCTGGCAGACCTTCCTGCACCAGCCCGCTCAGCAGGGACGGCCCCGGCAGCAGCAGTTGCGGCGCTTCCTCGGCACGAAGAAGGGGCGCAAGATCCGTTACGGCCGCCTGCTCGTGGAGGCAATCGACCCCGGACGGGTGCCGGCCCCGCTGGACGGGCTCCTCGCAAGTCTGTGACGAGCCCCGTGCCTCAGCGTGACGCCAGCTCGAGTTCCGCGCGGTGCACCGCGGGGCCCTCCGGGGACACCGTCCGCGACGTCCGCCACAGCCACGCCACGTCCCGGCCGAAGGACCACACCAGCAGGGCCAGCGCCGTCGCCACGACGCCGAAGGAGGCGAGGAACGGCAGCAGGCCCGACGCGGCGAGGAGGAGGAACACGCCCTGGACCGCGGCGACCGTCTTGCGGGCCGTGCTCGGGGGCAGCGGGGCGTTGAGCCACGGCCAGACGCGGGCCGCGGCGACGAAGACGTAGCGCATGGAGCCGATCAGCAGGACCCAGGGGCCCAGGGACATGGAGACGTACACGCTGAGCACCAGGATCAGGAACGCGTCGACCTCCATGTCGAAGCGGGCGCCGAGCGGGGTCGAGGTGCCGGTGGCGCGGGCGACCTTGCCGTCGACGCCGTCGAGGATCAGCGCGACGGCCGTCAGGCCGACGAAGACCGTCACCGGCGGGGAGCTCTCGAAGGAGTCCGCGACCAGCGCCGTCACACCGCCCACCAGGATGGAACGGCCGAGGGTGACCCGGTTGGCCGGGCCGAAGGAGGCCGGGCGGGTCCGGTGCAGCGCCCGGGAGAGCACCGCCCAGGTGGCGACGGCGAAGGCGAGGCCGGTCAGCCAGCCCGCCGGCCCCATGCCGATCGCCGTGCCGAGCAGGGCCAGCAACAGGATCTGCACGCCCGCTCCCACAGCGGTCTCCTGCTGGACCGGCCTCGCGTCGTAAGTGTTGTTCAGGGCCACCGCACGTCCTCCGGCCATATGACAGAGTCGATCAACGCCGCGTACTGTGCGCGGCCTGTGCACACCTCGGTACGTGAACAACTTGCCGATCGTTCAGGAGGACGCTCGATGGGACGCAGCGCACACGCCTTCTGGCTCAGCCGTCCGGGTGAAGGCGAGATCCGGGAGGTGGAGCTGCCGGAGCCCGGCGAGGGCGAGGTGCTGGTGCGCGCGCTCTACTCCGGGGTGAGCCGCGGCACGGAGACGCTCGTCTTCCGCGGCGGCGTCCCCGAGAGCCAGCACGCGGCCATGCGCGCGCCGTTCCAGGAGGGCGACTTCCCCGCCCCCGTGAAGTACGGCTACCTCAGCGTCGGCGTCGTGGAGCAGGGGCCCGCCGAGCTCACCGGCCGTACCGTCTTCTGCCTCTATCCGCACCAGACGCGGTACGTCGTCCCGGCCGGCGCCGTCACGGTCGTACCGGACACCGTGCCGGCCGGGCGGGCCGTGCTCGCCGGCACCGTCGAGACCGCCGTCAACGCGCTGTGGGACGCCGCGCCCCTGGTCGGCGACCGGATCGCCGTCGTGGGCGGCGGCATGGTCGGCTGCTCGGTCGCCGCCCTGCTCGCCCGCTTCCCGGGCGTCCGCGTTCAGCTGGTCGACGCCGACCCGGCCCGCGCCGAGACCGCCGACGCCCTCGGCGTCGGCTTCGCGCTGCCCGGGGACGCCCTCGGCGACTGCGACCTCGTCGTGCACGCCAGCGCCACCGAGCAGGGCCTCGCCCGCTGCCTGGAACTCCTCGCCGCCGAGGGCACCGTCGTCGAACTGAGCTGGTACGGCGACCGGCGGGTGAGCCTCCCGCTCGGCGAGGCCTTCCACTCCCGGCGCCTGACCATCCGCTCCAGCCAGGTCGGCACCGTCTCCCCGGCCCGCGCGAACCGTTCCTACGGCGACCGGCTCGCCCTCGCCCTCGACCTGCTCGCCGACCCGGCCCTGGACGCCCTCGTCACCGGGGAGAGCCACTTCGAGGAACTGCCCGACGTGATGCCGGGCCTGGCCTCCGGGCAGATCCCGGCGCTGTGCCACCGCGTGCGCTACGACGCTCACGTCGTCTGACCGTCCCGTTCGTTCGATCCGGTGGTTTCGGCGCGGCACGGGCGCCTGACCTGAGAAAAGGGTGAGAGGCGGCTGAACGCGGGGAAGTCGAGAGCCGTAGTACTCGGTACCCCCGGGCGGCAATCAGCCTGGGGACCCGACGCGCCGCACCTGGAGGGTCGTCCGTTGTTCAGTGTCACCGTCCGCGATCACATCATGATCGCCCACAGCTTCCGTGGCGAGGTCTTCGGACCGGCGCAGCGCCTGCACGGAGCGACGTTCCTCGTGGACGCCACCTTCCGGCGCGAGCAGCTGGACGACGACAACATCGTCGTCGACATCGGGCTGGCCACCCAGGAACTCGGTGCGGTCGTCAGCGAGCTGAACTACCGCAACCTCGACGACGAGCCCGACTTCGCCGGAGTCAACACCTCCACGGAGTTCCTGGCCAAGGTCATCGCCGACCGGCTCGCCGAGCGCATCCACAAGGGCGCCCTCGGGGAGGGCGCCAAGGGCATCGCGGAGATCGCCGTCACCCTGCACGAGTCGCACGTCGCCTGGGCGAGTTACGAGCGTGCGCTGTGACCGACACGACCATGCGCCACTCGGACAGGGCCGTTCACCACGTGGACCGGGCGCGGCTCGACTACGTCCCCGTGCAGCACTCCGCCGTCAAGAACGCCGAGATCATCCCCATGTCCCTGCGCTCCGTGCACTTCGTCATGCCGGGCGGCGTCGACGACCCGGCCGCGCCGAGCGGCGGCAACGCCTACGACCGGCGCGTCAGCCTGGACCTGCCCGGCTTCGGCTGGCAGGTGCACAAGCACGCCGTGAGCGGCGGCTGGCCCCGGCCGGACGCCGCCGCCCGCGCCGAACTCGCCCGCGTGCTGCGCGCGTTGCCGGACGGCACGGTCGTCCTGCTGGACGGCCTGGTCGCCTGCGGCGTCCCCGAGGTCGTCGTCCCCGAGACGGAACGGCTGCGGCTCGCCGTCCTGGTGCACCTTCCGCTCGGCGACGAGACGGGCCTGGAACCGGCGGCGGCCGCCGAACTGGACGCCCGGGAACGCGCGGTCCTGCGGGCGGTGCCCGCAGTCGTCGCCACCAGCGACTGGGCGGTCCGCCGCCTCGTCTCCCACCACGGCCTCGCCCCCGAGCGGGTGCACGTCGCCGCCCCCGGCGCCGACATCGCGCCGCTCGCCTCCGGCACCGACGGCGTCTCCCAGTTGCTGTGCGTCGCCGCGGTGACGCCCCGCAAGGGCCAGCACCGGCTGGTGGAGGCGCTGGCCGCGGCGGCCGACCTGCCGTGGAGCTGCGTGTGCGTCGGCGGACTCGGCCAGGACCCGGAGTACGTCGCCCGACTGCGGGCGCTGATCCGCAAGCACGGCCTCGAGGACCGCATCCACCTCGCGGGACCGCGGTCCGGCGCCGCACTCGACGCCAGCTACGCCGCCGCCGACCTGATGGTCCTCACCTCCTACGCGGAGACGTACGGCATGGCGGTGACCGAGGCCCTCGCCCGCGGCATCCCGGTGCTCGCGACCGACGTCGGCGGCCTGCCCGAGGCGGTCGGCCGCGCCCCCGACGGCGGGGTGCCCGGCATCCTCGTCCCGCCGGAGGACCCGGCCGCCCTCGCCGCCGAACTGCGCGGCTGGTTCGGCGAGGCCGACGTACGCCGCCGGCTGAAGGCCGCCGCCCGGAGCCGGCGGGCGGCGCTGGACGGCTGGGCGACCACGGCCCGCAGCCTCGCCGGAGTGCTGGGCAAGCTGCCGAACGAACCCAGGAGGGCGGCATGAACAGGACGGCGCGGGTGAGCGGGACGATCCCGGCCCAGCCGGGGCCGAGGGGCGCCGAGGGCGCGCGGGCGGCGGCCCGTTCCACGGACGCCGACGGGACGGAGGGTGCCGTGATCTCCGACGAGGGCGCCGTGATCCCGGGCGGGGATTCCGTCGTTCCGGGCGACGGCGCCGTGATCCACAACGGCGATTCCGTCGTCACCGGCGACGACGGCTCCGTGATCCCCGGCGCCGGGCCCACCGGACCCACCGGACCCATCCTCCGGCCCGGCGAACGGGCCACCGTACGCCTGCGGGAGGACGGGCCGCAGGACGAGCCGCCGCGCTACGCCCCCGAGTGGCTCCAGCTGCGCGAGCCCGTCGACGCGGCCGCCCGCGCCCACGACCTGCTCGATCCGCTGCGCATCCGGCTCGCCAACCTGCCGGGGCGGTCCGGGCTGATCGTCCACGACGTCGGGTGCGGCACCGGCTCGATGGGCCGCTGGCTCGCCCCCCACCTGGACGGCGCCCAGCACTGGATCCTGCACGACCGCGATCCCTACCTGCTGCACTTCGCGGCCGTCACCGGACCGCGCTCCGCGGCCGACGGCAGCCGCGTCACCGTCGAGGCGCGGCGCGGCGACGTCGCCCGGCTCACCCCGGACGCCCTCGCCGGCGCGTCGCTGGTGACGGCCTCCGCGCTGCTGGACGTGCTCAACCGCGAGGAGGTCGAGACGCTGGCCGCCGCCTGCACCGGGGCGGGCTGCACGGCGCTGCTCACCCTGTCCGTCGCCGGACGCGTCGAACTCACCCCGTCCGATCCGCTGGACCAGGAGATCACCGAGGCGTTCAACGCCCACCAGCGCCGGGGCGGGCTGCTGGGACCCGACGCGGTCACGGCGGCGGCCGAGGCGTTCTCCGAGCGCGGGGCGACGGTACGCATCCACCCGAGCCCGTGGCGGCTCGGCCCCGGCGAGGCCGCGCTGACGGTCCAGTGGCTGCGCGGCTGGGTCGGCGCGGCCGTCGAACAGCGTCCCGAGCTGAAGTCGCGTGCAGAACGGTATCTGCGCGAGCGGCTGGCCGCCTGCGAGGCCGGCGAACTGCACGTCGTCGTCCACCACAGCGACCTGCTGGCCCTGTCCCGGCCGACGGCGGGCGGTGCGCGGGCGTGAGCGTGAGCATGAGCATGGAGACGGTGACGGAGCGGGGGGCCGCACCCGGCGGGGCCGGGGCGGGCGAGGACCCGGCCGTCCAGCGGACCGCCGGGCCCTCGCCCGCTGAAGCCGCCCCGGGCCTCGCCGGATGCCAGGCCGAGGCCGCCACGGGCCTCGCCGAGTTCGGGGGCGGGGGCGGGGGCGGGGGCGGCCAGGGCCTCGCCGAGTTCCGGGCCGGGAGTGGCCAGGCCCTTGCCGAGTTCCGGGCCTGGAGTGGCCAGGCCCTTGCCGAGTTCCCGGCCGAAGGTGCCCCCGGCCTGGCCGGGTTCCGGGCCGAGGCTGCCCTCGGTCTCGCCGAGAACCCGGCCGAGAGTGCCCCCGGCCTCGCCGGGCTCCCGGCCGACGCTGCCCCCGCCCTCGCCGAGTCCGCGGGCCCCGCCGAGCCCCCCGCCGACGCGGTGGCCCGTCCCCGCGTGGCCCGGTGGCGGGCCGTGCTGGGGTCGCGGGCCGTGCGGACGCACTTCGGGACCGTCGCCGGGGTCGCCATCCTCGCCGCGCTCATGTGGCGGCTGGGCACCGGCGTGTTCCTGGACGGGCTGCGGCGGATCGACGCGACGACGCTGCTCGCGGCGCTCGGGATCGGCGTGGCCACCACCGTGCTGAGCGCCTGGCGCTGGGCGCTGGTGGCCCGGGGACTGCGGATCCGGCTGCCGTTCGGGGCAGCCGTCGCCGACTACTACCGCGCCCTGTTCCTGAACGCGGCCCTGCCCGGCGGCGTCCTCGGCGACGTGCACCGGGCCGTGCGGCACGGGCGGAGCGAGGGAGACCTCGGCCGCGGCGTGCGGACCGTCGTAATGGAACGTGCCGCCGGACAGGCGGCGCTGGCCGTCGCCGGCGCGGTCGTGCTGCTTACCATGCCGTCCCCGGTGCTGGGCGAGGCCCGCCACTTCGCGCCGCTCGCCGCGCTCGCCGCCGCGGGCGCGCTCGCCGTCGTCGTGGCACTGCGGATGAACGGGACGTCCTCCCGCCGGGGACGCGTCCTGCGCGCCACCCTCGCCGAGGCGCGGGAGGCGCGCGAGGCGCTGCTGTCACGCCGCAACGGGCCGGGCGTCGTCGTCTCGTCCGTCCTCGTCCTGGCCGGTCATGTCGCGATGTTCGTGCTGTCCGCGCGGGTCGCCGGGGCCGGGGCGTCCGTCGCGGTCCTGCTGCCGCTCGCGGTGCTCGCGCTGCTCGCCATGGGCCTGCCCCTGAACGTCGGCGGCTTCGGCCCCCGCGAGGGCGTCACCGCCTGGGCGTTCGGGGCCGCCGGCCTCAGCGCGAGCAGTGGCCTGGCGGTCGCCGTCGTCTACGGGGTGCTGAGCTTCGTCGCGAGCCTGCCGGGTGCCGTCGTCCTCGTCGTCCGCTGGTACGAGGGGCTGCGTCTGCGCGCGGCTTCCCCGGCGGCGGCCGACGGGGAAGACTATGCGGACCCGTCCCGCGAGGTGAGCAGTGAGAAATACGCGCCGAAGGAATCCACCAGGCTCGCCAGCAACTCCCTGCCCTTTTCCGCGGAACCCAGCGAAGGGCGTCCGATGACGCCCGAATCGGTATAGCCGGACATACCGAGGGTGAGCAGATGACGCCGGTCGTCCGCGACGAAGTCGGCACTCCCGTAACCGGGTCGGACCATTTCGGGGTGAGCGTGCAGAAGAATGGAGGTCTCGATTTCCCCCGCGTGCATGTCGGTGAGCGGCGAGGTGACCACCCCAGCGCGCAGCAGGGCCGTCTCCCAGTCCTCCACGGCAGGGAAGAGCGCCATCCGCTCGCCGCGGGCGGAGGACTCCTGGACGACGTTGCCCAGTACGTAGTTGCCGCCGTGCCCGTTGACCACCACCAGGGCGTCCACGCCGGAGCGGCGCAGCGAGTCGGCGATGTCCCGCACCACCGCGTGCAGGGTCACGGAGGAGATGCTGACGGTCCCCGGCCAGCCCGCGTGCTCGTGCGAGCAGGAGATCGTCACCGGAGGAAGGAGGTGCACCGGGTACGCCGCGGCGATCTCCCGGGCCACGGCACAGGCGACGAGCGTGTCCGTCGCCAGCGGAAGGAACGGACCGTGCTGTTCGAAGCTGCCGACCGGAAGGACGGCCACCTGCGTTGAGACGCCAGCGCCTCTGGTCCGTACCTCCTCCGTAGTGTCCGTCGGCACCAGACCGTACGCCGCCGTACGCGCGCCCGAACCATCCATTCCCTCACGGCCTTTCGTCTCTGTTTAGGAATCAGATCATGACAGAAAAAATCGGGGTACTCGGCAAGAAGCCGGCGCAGCGCACGGGCGTGGAGCGGATCGTGAATGCCCCCTTGCCCACGGTGTACGGGGAATTCCGCGCGGTCGGCTACCTGGACCATGACCGCGGTGACGAGCAAGTGGCGCTCGTGCACGGGGAGATCGGCACCGAGAACGTCCTCACGCGCCTGCACTCCGAGTGCCTCACCGGTGACGCGTTCGGTTCGCAGCACTGCGAGTGCGGTGACCAGCTGGCGTCCGCGCTGCGCGCCGTCGCCGCCGAAGGCAGCGGTGTGGTCGTCTACTTGAGAGGCCACGAGGGGCGCGGCATTGGGCTGCTGGCCAAGCTGCGGGCGATGGCGCTGCAGGCGGAGGGCCTGGACACCGTCGAGGCCAACCTGGCGCTCGGGCTGCCGGTGGACGCGCGCGACTACGGCGTCGCCGCCGGGATCCTGCACGACCTCGGCGTGAACTCCGTACGGCTGATGTCCAACAACCCGCGCAAGCGGGAGGCGTTGACGCGGCACGGCATCCAGGTGACCGAGACGGTGCCGTTGCTGATCCCGCCGTGCGAGAGCAACATCACCTACCTGCGCACGAAGCGGGAGCGGCTGGACCACCACCTGCCGCACCTGGACGCGGTGGCGCACCTCCGGTAGGGGCCCGGCGACCGGCGGGGTGGTCCGCGGCTCCGCTCCGGGCCGCGTACCCTTCGTGGACGTCAGCCCCTCGAGCGCCGGCCGTGTCGCGGCCGGCGCCCCGCGCCCGGAGGCCCACCCGGTATGACAGAGCTCCACCTGTGGCTGCGCCACGAGGTCCGCAGCACCGAGCGGCGCACGCCCGTCGTGCCGTCCGACGCCCGGCGGCTGGTCGACAGCGGCGTGCGCGTGACCGTCGAGGAGTCCCCGCAGCGGATCTTCCCGGTCGAGGAGTACGAGGCGGCCGGCTGCGACGTCGCACCCGCGGGCTCCTGGGTGTCGGCCCCGAGGGACGCGGTCGTGCTGGGGCTGAAGGAACTTCCCGACGGGCCGGGCGAGCTGACGCACCGGCACATCTTCTTCGGGCACGCCTACAAGCGGCAGCCCGGGGCCGCGGACCTGCTGCGCCGGTTCGCCGCGGGCGGCGGCGCGCTCTACGACCTCGAGTACCTGGTCGACGACACCGGCCGCCGCCTCGCCGCCTTCGGCTTCTGGGCCGGCTACCTGGGCGCCGCGCTCGCCGTCCTGCAGCAGCGCGGCCGGCTGGCCGCGCCCCTCACGCCCACGGCGAAGGACGAACTGGACGCCACGCTCCGGCCCGCCGCCGGGGACAAGGAGTTCACCGCCCTGGTGATCGGCGCCCTCGGCCGCAGCGGCCGCGGCGCACGCGTCGCCTTCCAGACGGCCGGCGTCGAGCCGACGTGCTGGGACCTCGCCGAGACCCGCGACCTCGACCGCCGGGCCCTGCTGGGGCACGACGTGATGGTCAACGCGGTGCTCGCCACCAGCCCCGTCCCGCCCTTCCTGCGCGAGCAGGACCTCGACGATCCCGCGCGCCGGCTGCGCACCCTCTGCGACGTCACCTGCGACGTCGGCTCGCCGCTGAACGTGCTGCCGGTCTACGACCGCACGACCGACTGGGACGATCCCGCGCGCCGGCTGCGCGAGGAGCCGCCGCTCGACCTCATCGCCATCGACAACCTGCCGTCCCTGCTGCCGAGCGAGTCCAGCGCCGACTTCTCGGCCGCGCTGCTGCCCCAGTTGCTGGAGTTCGGCGTCGGCGGGCCGTGGGGCCGCTGCCTGGACCGCTTCCGCCTCGCCTGCCGTGAACTCGGCGTCGGCACCGGCAGCGGGGAGGGCGGTCTCAGCCGGTGACGGCCTCGTGCACCAGCCTCTTGAGCTCGGGGAAGAACGCGTTGGACGATTTCGGCCGCAGCTGCGTGTAGAACTGCACCGTCAGGTCGCGGCCGGGGTCCACCCAGAACGTCGTCGTGGCGACCCCGCTCCAGCCGTACGTGCCCAGGCCGACGGGCGCCGCGGTGCGGGACGGGTCGACGACCACGGAGACGCCGAGACCGAAGCCCACCCCGTCGTTGCCGGGCACGTCGTGGGCGGGGCGGCTGCCGAAGGAGCGCAGGTCGGCGCCGTCGGGCAGGTGGTTCCTGGTCATCAGGTCCACCGTCCCGGGCGCGAGCAGGCGGACGCCGTCGAGTTCGCCGCGGCGGCGCAGCAGTTCCATGAAGCGGTGCCAGTCGTGGGCGGAGGCCACCATGCCGCCGCTGCCGGACAGCAGGCGGGGCCGTCCGCGCAGCGGCAGCCCCGGGATCGGCGCGATGCCGCCGTCGCCGGTGTCGCCGTACAACTCCGCGAGTCTGGGCGCCTGTTCCGCCGGGACGTGGAATCCGGCGTCGGCCATGCCGAGCGGGCCGAAGATCCGCTCGGCGAAGAACGCGTCGAGCGGCTGACCGGACACCACCTCGATGACCCTGCCGAGCACGTTGCTGGCGACGGAGTAGTTCCACTGCGTACCCGGATCGAACTGCAGCGGCAGGCTCGCGTACACGTCGACCGTCCGGGCGAGATCCGTGCCCGGCACCACCGAGGACTCCAGGCCCGCCGCGCGGTAGAGGGCGTCGACGGGGTGGGCGTGGTAGAAGCCGAAGGTCAGGCCGGCGGTGTGGGTCAGCAGGTGCCGGATCAGTATCGGTCCGGCGGCCGGGCGGGTGTGGACGTCGGCGCCCGAACCGCTCACGTGGACCCGGGGATCGGCGAAGGCCGGGAGGTACCGGGCTACCGGGTCGTCCAGCGAGAGCCGGCCCTCTTCCGTGAGGATCAGCGCGGCGACCGCGGTGACCGGCTTGGTCATGGAGTAGATGCGCCACAGCGTGTCGGTCTCGACGGGCAGCCCGGCCGCGATGTCACGCCGGCCGTGCGCGGTGAGGTGGGCGACCCGGCCGCCCCGGGCCACGGCCACCAGGAAACCGGGCAGGCGTCCTTCGTCGACGTAGTGGGCGAAGTGCTGGTCGAGCCGGTCGAGCGCCTTCCCGTCCAGCCCCGCCTCGCCCGGTTCGACCTCTTGTCGCAACTGTCCCATCACTCTCCTCCGATCACTTTCCCGAGGCGTGGTCCGGCACACCCCACCCGGCAGGCGTCCCGGCCGGCCCCAGACCCCATGATCCCGTAGGAACGCGGATACGGTCCCGTGGTTGCCGGTCATATGCCGACGGGGCGCGCGGCCCCCGCGGCGGGCGTCGGCGGGCGTCGGCGGGCGTCGGCGGGAATGCGGCAGGCGGCAGCGCCGGTTGTCCCCGGTATGACCGAGGACGCGTTGCTCAGCTTGCTCTCCGAAGTCCGCGGCGGGGTGCTGGTCACCCTCAAGCGCGACAGCCGGCCCCAGCTCTCGAACGTCAGCCACCATTACGACCCGGACGAGCGGATCGTCCGGATCTCCGTCACGGACGACCGCGTCAAGACCCGCAACCTGCGCCGGGACCCGCGGGCGTCGTACCACGTGACCACCGCCGACCGGTGGGCGTACACGGTCGTCGAGGGAACGGCCGACCTCTCGCCCGTCGCCGCGGACCCGCACGACGACACGGTCGAGGAGCTGATCCGGCTCTACCGCGACGTGCTCGGCGAGCACCCGGACTGGGACGACTTCCGGGCCGCGATGGTCCGCGACCGGCGGCTGGTGGTGCGGCTGCGGGTGGAGCGGGTGTACGGGATCGCCCGGGGTGACAATCAGGGATGACGGCCGGTGCCGGTGCCGGTGCCGGTGTCGGTGCCGGTGTCGGTGCCGGTGTCAGTCGGTGACGTCTGCCGCGGTGCGCGCCTCCAGGGCGTGCAGCACGGCCGCCATGTCCTCGCCGCCGTGCCCGAGCGTGACCGTCTCCCGGAAGAGGGCGTGGCAGACGTCGAGGAGGGGCGAGGCGAGGCCCTGTTTGCGGGCCGCCTCGGCGATCAGGTGGTTGTTCTTCAGCACGTCCAGCGCCGCCGCCTGCACGGCGAAGTCCCGGTCCAGCAGCTTGGGCGCCTTCATCCGGGACACGGCGCTGGCCATCGGGCCCGCGTCCAGGACCTGCAGGAACAACCGCCGGTCCAGGCCCTGCCGGTCGGCGAAGTGGAAGGCCTCGACGAAGCCGGTGACCTGGGTGATGAGGAACAGGTTGACCGCCAGCTTCATCAGCAGGGCGTTCGGCGCCGGGCCGCAGGCGAACGTCTCGCGGCACATGGGGGCCAGCAGCGGCCGTACGGTCCGCACGTCCTCCAGTTCCCCGGCCAGCATCGCCACCAGTTGCCCGTTCTCCGCCGGGACCCGGGAGCCGGAGACGGGGGCCTCGACGTAGCTCCCGCCGGCGGCGCGGACGTCGGCCTGGAGCGCCGCGGAGTACTCGGGCGAGGTCGTGCCCATGTGAACGACCGTGCGCCCGGCGACGCGGGCGGTGAAACCGGGGGTGCCGCGGCCCAGGACGGTGTCCATCGCCAGATCGTCGGCCAGCATGAGGATCACCACCTCCGCCCGCGCGAACACCTCGGCGGCCTCGGTCGCCACCTCGGCCCCGGCCGCGCGCAGCGGCTCGGCACGGGCGGGCGTGCGGTTCCACACGACCAGGGGCGTTCCCGCATGGGCCAGCCGTAGTGCCATGGGCCGGCCCATGACGCCGAGCCCGACGAAGCCGACGTGCACGGTGCACCGCCTCCTGTCCGTGTGGCCGCCGTTCATGACTTCATGACGACGGTCATAGATTTATGACGGCGGTCATAGTAGCCGCTGCTATGACGGTCGTCATAGAGTGCGGCCAGGTGAAAGGCTCCGTGCGTCACGGAAGACCGGCGGGACGGGAGGTGGGCGATGGCGGTGCCCGAACGGGGTCCGCGTGACCGGATGGTCTTCAGCGCGGCCCAGCTCATCCGGCGCCAGGGCGTCGCCGCGACCGGCATGCGCGATGTCGCCGCGCACGCCGAGGCGCCCCGCGGCTCGCTCCAGCACTACTTCCCGGGCGGCAAGGAGCAGCTCGTCAACGAGGCGGTGGCCTGGGCGGGCCGCTACGCCGCCAACCGCGTCGCCCGCTTCCTGGCCGGCCTGGAACGGCCCACGCCGGGCGGCCTGTTCGCGGCGATGGTGGGTCAGTGGACCGACGAGTACCAGCAGGCCGGCTTCGCCGGCGGCTGTCCGGTCGCGGCGGCGACGGTGGAGTGCGCGGAGTCGGCGGAGTCCACCCGGCAGGCGGCGGCCGCGGCCTTCGCCGCCTGGACCGCGCCGGTCGCCGAGGCGCTGACCGGCATGGGGGTGCCGGCCGGGCGCGCCGAACCGCTCGCCACGCTGATGATCAGCGCCCTGGAGGGCGCCATCCTCATCGCCCGCGCCGAACAGGACGTACGGGCGCTGGAGACCGTCGTCCGCGAGCTGGCCCCGGTCCTCGACGCGGCAGCATTCTGACGCGACGCGACGCGACGCGTCGGTCCGTCGGCGGGGGGCCGCGTCCGCGCCCGGGGCTGCGCCCGGAACCCGGGCCGCGTCCGCGCCCGGGGCTGCGCCCGGAACCCGGGCCGCGACCGGTCCAGGGCCGAAGACGGAGGGCGGACGGCCGATGGTCCGGGGGGCCGCCGGGTGCCTAGAGTGCGGGGGCGACGATTTCCGTGCTGAGAAGGGGACTTGGATGCCCGTCGACGGCCGCAGTCATCTCCGCATCGCCCGCCCCTCCCGGGATCTGGCCGCCGCCGAGCGGTTCTGGGCGGCCGGTTTCGGGCTGTCCGTCGTGTGGCGGACCGAGGGCGGTACCGAACCCGGCGAGCACGAGCTGCTGATGCTCGGCCGGCCCGACGCCGGCTGGCACCTGGAGCTCGTCCGCGACCCCGCCCGGCCGGTGGAGCCCCGGCCCACCGAGGAGGACCTGCTGGTGATCTACGTCGACGGGCCGGTGCCGGACGATCTGATCGCCCGGCTGGAGGCGCACGGCGGCCGGCGCGTGCTCTCGCCCAACCCGTACTGGAACCGGTGGGGCGTCACCGTCGAGGACCCCGACGGCTACCGGCTGGTGCTGTGCGAGCGGGGCTGGTCGAACGCGTGACGAAGGGCATCGAGGACATCCCCGGCGACAGGATCTTCTTCCTGCAGCTCGCGGACGCCCCGCTGCCCGCCATGGACGTCCTGCAGTGGAGCCGCCACCACCGCTGCTTCCCCGGCCAGGGCGGCTTCGACGTCGCGGGCCTGGTCCGGCACGTGCTGCGCACGGGATACGCCGGCCCGCTCTCCCTGGAGGTCTTCAACGACGTCTTCCGGCAGGCCGACGCCGGCCCCACGGCCGTCGACGCGCAGCGCTCGCTGCTCGTCCTCCAGGAGGCCGTCGGCGTCCGGGAACTGCCCGCCCCGGTGGTCCCGACGGGCGTCGCCTTCGCCGAACTCCGCACGCCCGACGCCGAACCGGTGGCCGCGGTGCTGTCCGCGCTGGGCTTCGCCCGCACCGGACGCCACCGAGCCGACGCCGGGCATCGCCGGCGTGACCGGCATCGACCACCTCGCCCTCGTCCAGCCCTGGCACCACTTCGACGAGGCCGCCCTCTTCCACCGCAGCGTCCTCGGCCTCGGCGCGCAGGAGAGCGTGGACGTCGCCGACCCCTACGGCCTGCTGCGCAGCCGCGCGGTGACCGCCCCCGACGGCGCGGTGCGCATCGCGCTGTCCGTCGGCGCGGCGCCCGCCGACGACACCGTCCACGCCCAGCACATCGCCCTGGCCACCGACGACGTGGTCGCCGCGGCCCGCCGCTTCCGCGCGGCCGGCGGCGCGCTGCTGCCCATGCCCGCGACTACTACGACGACCTCGCCGCCCGGTTCGGCCTCACCGACGCCGAGCTGGAGACGTACCGGGACCTCGGCATCCTCTACGACCGTGACGCGCACGGGGAGTTCCGGCACTGCTACACCCGCACGGTCGGGCGCGTCTTCTTCGAACTCGTCCAGCGCGACGGCGGCTACCGTGGCTACGGCGCCCAGAACGCCCCCGTCCGCCTGGCCGCCCAGCACACGGCCCAGCACACGGCGCAGCACACGCCGAACCGGCTCACTGGCGGCTGACGGTGCGGGTGATGCCGGTGGCGACCGTCGTGGCCAGGATCCAGCCGGTGATGACCAGCGCGTAGGACAGCGTCTGGTACCAGCCGTCCGGCGCGAAAGCGCCCTCCTGGCCGAAGGAGATCACCGGCAGCAGCAGGTCGAGGGTGTAGAACACCGGGTCGAAGTGCGGGGCCTCCGACGCCTTGAGCGGGCGGGGATGGTGCAGGGCGTACGCCACCGAGCCGACCGCCAGCAGGGACAGCAGCCAGGCGCAGGCGCGCAGCGGCCGGAAGCCGTAACCGACGGTGGCGTCCTGGACGTAGCCCCATATCCGCGCGTACCAGGCGCGGGTGGAGCGCAGGCGGCGCTGCTTGGCGAGCTGGACCAGCCGGGCCGCGTGGTCGTCGCCGACACGGCGGTAGGCGGCGGTCAACTGCTCGTAGGAATGCGGGACATAGCCCTCCGCGTCGCGTTCCAGCATGACCAGGCGGCGCTCGGCGGGCACATGGGGCGTGAGCGTGGTGTAGACGAGGTTGCTGAGCAGGACCTCCCGGGGCACCACGTCCGGCTCCAGGAAGAGGACGTCGACCTGGGTGCGGCGCAGGTTGAGCCGTCCGTCCAGGGGCGGGCCGTTGCGCAGCCACAGCTCGCCGACGGTGCAACTGCTCGCCCGCAGGGCCGCGCCGCCGGGGTACGACAGGCGGGCGTACGTCAGGTCGAGGCGGCCCGCGACGCGGGCGCCGCGCAGTTCGATCGAGCCGGACGCCGACACCCGCCGCATCAGCAGGTCGCCTTCCAAGGCCAGGGTCTGCGCGTCGAGAGCGGCCTTGCCGGGATGGTGCAGCCACGCGTCGGTGAGGTCGACGGACCCGGCGACCGCCGCGCCGTCGAGCCGCACCCCGCCGTGCGCGCGCAGCCCCGGCGCGCACAGGTCGTCCTTGACGGTCAGGTGGCTGAGCTTCAGCACCGGTTCCGGCCCGGCCGCGGTGATCTCCGCCCGCTCCAGGAACAGTGCGCCGGATATCTCCGACCCGCCCAGGTGTACTGGGCCGCCGAACCGGCAACCGGTCAGCCGGAGGCTGCCGTCGATCCGGGCCCGCGGGATCATCAGGCCCGGCAGCACGGAGTCGCGCAGATTGAGGTAGGACAGATGCGCGCCGGACAGGTCCGGGACATGGGTGAAGCGGCAGTGGCTCAGACGGACGACGCAGCCGATCGTCGCGTAGCGCAGGTCCAGCTCGCCGGTGATGCGCGCGCCTCCGACCTTCAGGGCCGCCACCTCACCCGGCTCCTGGGGGCCGTTGAGGATCAGGGCCCGCAACACCCGGGCCCGTATGGTCCGTTCCGGTCCCCAGTCGGCGCCGTGCGCCGGATCCTGGGCCTGCTCCTCCTCTCCCTCGCCGAAGTCCACCGTCGTGCCGGTCGCGTAGGCCCGCCACACCCGCTGCTCGGCGGGCGTCAGCTCGTCTGTGTCCATCAGCCCGGACTCTAGCTGGCCGGTCGCCGGGGCCTCGGCCCCGGTGTCCCAACGCTGCTTCTACGGGCGGGTGTTCCACTCGGCGATGACCGGGCGGCCGTGTTCGGTCGACAGGCGGCAGACGGTTCCCGTCGCCAGCTGGAACAGCCGTCCGTCCGCCGGGGTCAGCCCCAGCCGGCGTGCCGTCAGCACACGCAGGAAGTGGCCGTGGGCGACCAGGACGACGTCGCCGGCGGCGTTCTGCAGCGCGGCGTCGACGCGGGCCAGCACCCGGTCCGCCCGCAGGCCCACCTCGGCCGGCGACTCGCCCGGAGCGCCGTCCGGCGCCGGCGGCACACCGTGCAGCCACAGGTCCCAGTGGGGCCGGGTGCGGTGGATCTCGACGGTGGTGATGCCCTCGTAGCCGCCGTAGTCCCACTCGTGCAGGTCGGGGTCGGCCGTCGTCCCCGTCAGGCCCGCCAGTTCCGCGGTGCGGGTCGCGCGGTGCAGCGGACTGGTCAGGGCGAGGGCGTAGGTCCGGTGCGACAGCAGCGGAGCGAGCGCCTTGGCCTGCTCCTCACCGTGCGGGGTGAGGGGCAGGTCGGTCCGGCTGGTGTGCCGGCCCGACACGCTCCACTCCGTCTCGCTGTGCCGGACCAGCAGGAGGTCCCCCACGTGACGCTCAGCCCTTCGCCTCGACGGCGTGACCGCCGAACTGGTTGCGCAGCGCCGCGACCATCTTCATCTGCGGGGAGTCGTCCTGCCGGGAGGCGAACCGGGCGAACAGCGACGCGGTGATCGCCGGGAGCGGCACGGCGTGGTCGATCGCCGCCTCGACCGTCCAGCGGCCCTCGCCGGAGTCCTGCGCGTAGCCGCGGAGCTTGTCGAGGTGCTCGTCGTCGTCGAGGGCGTCGACCGCGAGGTCGAGCAGCCAGGAGCGGATGACGGTGCCCTCCTGCCAGGAGCGGAACACCTCGCGGACGTTGTCCACCGAGTCGACCTTCTCCAGCAGCTCCCAGCCCTCCGCGTACGCCTGCATCATGGCGTACTCGATGCCGTTGTGGACCATCTTGGAGAAGTGCCCGGCGCCGACCTTGCCCGCGTGGACGAACCCGTACGGGCCCTCCGGCTTGAGGGCGTCGAAGACCGGCCGCAGCCGGTCGACGTGCTCCTTGTCGCCGCCGACCATCAGGGCGTAGCCGTTCTCCAGGCCCCACACGCCGCCGGAGACGCCGGCGTCGACGAAGCCGATGCCCTTGGCGCCGAGTTCGGCGGCGTGCTTCTCGTCGTCGGTCCAGCGGGAGTTGCCGCCGTCGACGACGACGTCGCCGGGGGACAGCAGCGTGCCCAGCTCGTCGATCACCGACTGGGTGGGGGAGCCGGCCGGGACCATCACCCAGACCGTGCGCGGGGCGTCGAGCTTGTCGACGAGGTCGGCCAGGCTCGCCGCGTCGGACAGCTCGGGGTCGCGGTCGTAGCCGATGACGGTGTGGCCCGCGCGGCGCAGCCGCTCGCGCATGTTGCCGCCCATCTTCCCGAGGCCTATGAGGCCCAACTGCATCGAAGTCATGGTTCAGTTCACTTCCTTGAGCTCGCGGTACGCGGCCACCAGGGCGCTGGTGGAGGGGTCGAGGCCGGGGACGTCGGACCCTTCGGTCAGGGCGGGTTCGACGCGCTTGGCGAGCACCTTGCCGAGCTCGACGCCCCACTGGTCGAAGGAGTCGATGTTCCATACGGCGCCCTGGACGAACACCTT
>NZ_JBIRUY010000037.1:0-67407 GCF_044335305.1 Streptomyces sp. NPDC020490
TCAAGGAACGGTCGCTTCCTTTGTACTCACCCTGTCGGGCTTTCCTCCGGGCGCTTCCCTTCGGTCTTGCGTTTCCGACTCTATCAGATCCTTTCGGCGTCTGATTCCCAGTCAGCGGGATTTGTCTTCCCGGCCGTTGGGCCGTTCCGACGTCTCAAACCTTAGCGGATCCGGTCGGCAGTTCCTAATCGGGCTGTCGGCCCCCAATTCGAGCAGAATTCGGGAACGCCGAATTCATCCCGGCTGGGAAAGGTCGTGCTGTGGTTTGGTGCCGCTGGCGCGGCGGAGGTGCTGTCGCAGAAGCGTTACGCCCCCGCGGCAACCCGAAGAACCTTACGGATCCCCGAGGGGGCTGTCAAGCGCCCCCTGTCAAGATCTTTCAGTCGAGGTCACTGAGGCGCCCGCCGGCGTCCGGCTGCGCGTGTTCCACCCTGCGCAGCAGGCGGGTGAGGACCTCGCCGAGGGCCGTGCGCTCCCGCGGGCTGAGGTCCTGGAGCAGGTCCTCCTCGAAGACCGACGCCAGGCGCATCGCCTCGAGCCACTTCTCGCGGCCCTCCGCGGTCAGCTCGACGATCACGCGCACGCGGTTCGACTCGTCGCGTTCCCGGGTGACCAGGCCCTCGGTGACCATGCGGTCGATGCGGTGGGTCATCGCGGCCGGCGTCAGGCCGAGGCGCTTGGCGAGGTCGCTCGGGCCCAGCCGGTAGGGGGCGCCGGACAGGACGAGGGCCTTGAGGACCTCCCACTCGGCGTTGCTGATGCCGAGGGCGGCGGTCTGGCGGCCGTAGGCGACGTTCATGCGGCGGTTCAGGCGGGACAGCGCCGAGACGATCTTCTCGACCTGGGGGTCGAGGTCCCGGAACTCGCGCTGGTAGGCGGCGATCTGCTCGTCGAGGGTCGGCTCGCCGCTGAGGCCGAGGGTGCCGGGTGTGTCGCCCATGGGCCCAAGTATCGCATGGGGTCGGTTGGCGTTGAAGTCCTTCGAGATGTAATATTTAGCTTCGAACTTTAGCTTTGAAGTCTTTGGTGCTAAGTACTGACCGCACCAACCGTGTGAGAGAGGTGAACGTGACCAGGGCGATGGGCGCAGCGATGCGCCGGATCCACGTGGGCAACGCACTCAGCGCTTTCGGCCTCGGCTTCACGGTCCCCTACCTGTACGTCTACGTGGCGCAGGTGCGGGGACTGGGCGCCATGACGGCGGGCCTGGTGCTCGCCGTGTTCGCCGTCGCCGCGCTGGTCGTGCTGCCGTTCGCCGGGCGGGCCATCGTCCGGCGTGGCCCGCTGCCGGTGCTGCTCGCCGCCCTCGTCACGGCCGCCGCGGGGGCGCTGAGCCTGGGTCTCGCGGGTGACGCGACGGCTGTCCTGCTGTCGGCCGCCGCGCTCGGGGCCGGGCAGGCCGTGATGCAGCCGGCGCTCGCGACGATGATCGTGGACTGCTCGACGGCCGACACCAGGTCGCGGGCGTTCGCCGTGCAGTTCTTCCTGCAGAACCTGGGGCTGGGCGTCGGCGGGCTCATCGGCGGCCATCTCGTCGACTCTACGCGCGTCGCGTCGTTCACCCTGCTGTTCTCGATCGAGGCGGCGGTGTTCCTGCTGCTGGTGGCCGTGATGGCGACGGTGCGGATGCCGCGCTCGCCGCGCGTCGAGGGCGCACCGGCGCGCTCGACGCGGGGCAGCTGGAAGCAGCTGCTGGGCAACCGGGCCATGGTGCAGCTGTCGGTGCTGGGCTTCGTGCTGTTCTTCGCCTGCTACGGGCAGTTCGAGTCGGGGCTGGCCGCGTACGGGGTCGAGGCCGCCGGGATCACGACGTCCGCGCTCGGCACCGCGCTGGCCGCCAACACGCTGGTGATCGTCGTCGCGCAGTTCGCCGTGCTGAAGTTCGTCGAGCGTCGGCGGCGGTCCCGGGTGATCGCGGCCGTCGGCCTGATCTGGGCCGTGGCCTGGGTCATAGCCGGGTACGCCGGGCTCGGGCACGGCAGCCGGGAGATGGCGACGGCGGCGTTCGTCTCGACGTACGCCCTGTTCGGGCTCGGTGAGGCGATGCTGTCGCCGACGGTCGCACCGCTGGTCGCCGATCTCGCGCCGGAAGGGATGGCCGGGCAGTACAACTCGGCGTTCGCCCTGGTGAAGCAGCTCGCGCTGGCCGTCGGGCCGGCGGTGGGCGGGCCGATGGCGGCCTCGCTGCACGGGCCGTACGTCGTGACGTTCCTGTTGTTCTCGCTGGGGATCAGCGTCCTGGCGGTGCGACTGGGGCGGCAGCTCACCCCTGCGCAGGACCATCCGTGGCGGGGCGGGAGCCGGGTGGTCACCCGGGGCGGAGCGGCCGCGGAGGCCGTGCCCGCGGAGGCCTGAGCAGGCGGCGGCCGTCACCTTCGGGTGGCGGCCGCCTTCGGTTTCCGGCGGGGCGGCCGCCTTCGTGCCCCGGTCAGGCCGCCGCCTTCGGCAGGACGAACTCGCACCACACCGTCTTGCCGCCGCCCGGTGTCCGTCTCGACCCCCAGTTGGACGCGATCGTCGCGACGATGGCGATGCCCCGGCCCGACTCGTCCCCCGGTTCCGCGCGGCGGCGGCGCGGGAGGTGGTCGTCGCCGTCGGTGACCTCGATGATCAGCCGGCGGTCGGTGCGGCGCAGACGCAGACGCATGGGCGGGGTGCCGTGCTGCAGGGAGTTGGCGACCAGTTCGCTGGCGGCCAGGACGCCCAGGTCGTGCAGTTCGGTGGGGAAGCGCCAGCTGGTGAGGACGCCGGAGGCGAACGCACGCGCGCGCGGGGCCGCTTCCACCCCGCCGAGGAGTTCCAGGGCGGCGTTGCGGAACAGTTCGCTGTCCGGACCCGAGCGCGCGGGGTGCTGCAGGACGAGGACCGCCACGTCGTCGTCGTGACCGGCGGTGACGCCCGCCGAGCGGACCAGGCGGTCGCAGACGACCTGCGGCGAGCCCGTCGCACCGGCCAGGGCACGCTCCAGCGCGGCGATGCCCTCGTCCAGGTCCTCGTCGCGCCGCTCCACGAGGCCGTCGGTGTAGAGCACCGCCGTGGAACCGGGACCCAGCGCGATCGAGCCCGACGCGTGCACCCAGCCTCCGGTGCCCAGGGGCGGGCCGGTCGGCTCGTCGGCGCGCGAGACGTCACCGTTCTCGTCGCGGACCAGGATCGGCAGGTGACCGGCCGAGGAGTACACCAGCCGGCCCTCGTTCGGGTCGTGGATGGCGTACACGCACGTGGCGATCTGGTTGGCGTCGATCTCGGTGGCGAGGCCGTCGAGGAGCTGGAGGATCTCGTGCGGGGGCAGGTCGAGGCGGGCGTACGCGCGGACGGCGGTGCGCAGCTGGCCCATGACGGCCGCGGCCCGCACGCCCCTGCCCATGACGTCGCCGATGACCAGGGCGGTGCGGCCGCCGCCGAGGGTGATGACGTCGTACCAGTCGCCGCCGACGGCGGCCTCCGTGCCGCCGGGCTGGTAGGTGGCGGCGACGCGCAGGTCGTCGGGCTGTTCCAGTTCCTGGGGCAGCAGGGAGCACTGGAGGGTGACCGCCGTCTCGCGCTGGCGGCGCTCGCTGGCGCGCAGGCGCTCGGCGGCCTCGGCGTGGTCGGTGACGTCGGTCGCGAAGACGAGCACACCGGGACCGCCCGGGACTCTGTGGCCGTCGCCCTCCGCCACCGGGGTGCAGGTGAAGGTGTAGGAGCGGCCGTCGGGGGCCTTACGGGACTTCAGGGTGCGGGGTTTCCCGCTGCGCAGGACCTGGTCCAGGAGGGGCAGCAGGCCCAGCTCGTCGAGTTCCGGGAGGGCGTCGCGGGCGGGCGCGCCGAGGGGGCGGGCGCCGAAGGCCGCCGCGTAGCTGTCGTTGACGTAGGCGACGCGGTGGTCGGGGCCGTGGACCAGGGCGACCAGGGCGGGGACACGGTCCAGGACGTCGCGGACGGGGAGTTCGTCGACGCCGGGCACGAGCGGGCGCCCGTCGGTGAGGTGTTCGGCGCGGGCCGTGGGCACGGACCCCTCGCGGGCGATCACGTGGTCGGTCCGCGCTGCGGCGCGGCGCTGCGTTCCGGGGAGCCGGGCGCTCCAGCGCGTGAAGTTCACGAATCCTTGCCTCGTGTCGTCGTCTTCGGCGTCTTGGACCGGCTCCGGATCCGGCCTGGGGGTGGGGGGTTGGCGTCCCCGGGAAGCAGCACAGTGGAAAGCCTCTGGGTTCGAAGGGCGAGCGGATGCTCGCCCGAGCGGCGGGGATCAGTCTGGCAGGGTCGCCCACCGGGTCGACACCCGTCAGACGCCCACCCGGGCGCAGGAGTTCCTGGGTCCGGTCAGGACGACCCCTTCGGGTCGGACGTCGGGTCGGTAGGAGGCTTTCCACCGGCCGCGAGTTCGAACTCCGCTCGGGGATGTTCGAGCGATCCGAGGGAGACGATCTCTCGTTTGAAGAGGCCCGCCAGCGTCCATTCGGCCAGGACGCGGGCCTTCCGGTTGAAGGTGGGCACCCTGCTGAGGTGGTAGACGCGGTGCATGAACCACGCAGGGTAGCCCTTGAACCTGCGCCCGTAGACGTGTGCGACGCCCTGGTGGAAACCGAGTGAGGCGACCGAGCCGACGTAGCGGTGGGCGTACGTCTCCAGGGGCTCGCCGCGCAGGGAGTGGGCGATGTTGTCGCCGAGGAGCCTGGCCTGGCGCAGCGCGTGCTGGGCGTTGGGGGCCGTCTCCTTGCCGGGTCCTCCGGCGGTGATGTCGGGGACGGCGGCGGCGTCTCCGGCGGCCCACGCGTGCGGGGCGCCCTCGATCGTGAGCTGAGGGGTGCATTTCAGCCGACCTCGTTCGGTGCGCGGGAGGTCGGTGGCGGCGAGCAGCGGGTGGGGTCTCACGCCGGCCGTCCACACCACCGTACGGGTGGGGAAGCGGGATCCGTCGCTGAGGACGGCGACGCGGTCGGCGCAGGACTCCAGGCGGGTGCCGAGGCGTACGTCGATGTTGCGCCGGCGCAGTTCGGAGACCGTGTAGCGGCCCATCTCCGGGCCGACCTCGGGCAGCACGCGGTCGGTGGCCTCGACGAGGATCCACTTCATGTCGCCGGGTTCGACGTTGTGGTAATAGCGCGTGGTGTAGCGGGCCATGTCCTCCAGTTCGCCGAGCGCCTCGACGCCGGCGAATCCGCCGCCGACGAAGACGAAGGTCAGGGCCGCGTCGCGGATCGCGGGGTCACGGGTGGAGGAGGCGATGTCCAGCTGTTCGATGACGTGGTTGCGCAGGCCGATGGCCTCCTCGACCGACTTGAAGCCGATCGCGTGCTCGGCGAGTCCGGGGACGGGCAGGGTGCGGGAGACCGATCCGGGCGCGAGGACCAGTTCGTCGTACGTCAACTGCGTGGGGCCCGTTCCCTCCTCCGCCGTGGCGAGGGTGGTGAAGGACGCGGTGTGCTTGGCGTGGTCGATGGACTGGACCTCGCCGACGACGACGTGGCACAGGTCGAGGACGCGGCGGAGCGGGACGACGACATGGCGTGGGGAGATGGACCCGGCGGCCGCCTCGGGGAGGAACGGCTGGTAGGTCATGTACGGGTCGGGGGTGACGACCGTGATCTCGATGTCACCGCGCCTGAGCTCGCGTTTCAGCCTCCCCTGCAGACGCAGGGCCGTGTACATCCCGACGTAGCCGCCGCCGACAACGAGAATGCGCGCACGTTCCTTCACCATCCCATGACGCACCCGGCGCGTGCGTTTGTCCACAGCCCCGACAGGGTCAGTGACGCGGGGCCGGCGCCGCCCGGAGTTGGCCGAATCGCCGAAGTCCCCCGAAGGTGCCCAGGTCAGCGGGCATGCGCAGGGGCCGCCGAGGGGGACCAATCGGGACGTTCACGACCCGTGCTCCGATCGGGGGGCGCTCCGTGCGGAACCTGCCCCTTCTGAATTGACTCCCTCTCAACTATGTTCGTGACGACGGGGTGTAGGGGGATGCGCTCTTCGGATCCGGAGTCCGTGACGGGCGGACCGGTGGTCCAGGATTCCCCGCGCGCTCTGCCTTCAGCTGCGGGGAGAGTCTCCGGGGGGAGACGTCATTACCGGGGGATCACTTATGAGCATTCAGGACTCGCACTGGTCGGCCGCGTCCGCTCTGGGACCGGGCGGCATGATGAGCGCGGCGGCGGGCAACGGACGCGCGGACAGAGCGCGGACGACGCCGCTGCGCGTGGACGCACAGCGCAATCTCGAACACGTACTGCGCGCGGCGCGCGAGGTCTTCGGCGAGCTGGGGTACGGCGCGCCGATGGAGGACGTGGCGCGGCGGGCACGGGTGGGCGTGGGCACGGTGTACCGGCGCTTCCCCTCCAAGGACGTCCTGGTGCGCCGGATAGCCGAGGAGGAGACCTCCCGGCTGACGGACCAGGCCCGGGCGGCGCTCGGCCAGGAGGACGAGCCGTGGTCGGCGCTCGCGCGCTTCCTGCGGACGTCGGTGGCCTCGGGCGCCGGGCGGCTGCTGCCGCCGCAGGTGCTGCGGGTGGGCGTGGCCGACGAGAGCGGCGTGCTCGACGAGACTCCGGTCCCGCAGCAGCGTGCGCAGGCCGGCGCCGGCGCCGGCGCCGGTGAGCTGCGGCTGGTCGCGGAGGACGGTCCCGCGGCCGCGGACGACGACACGGGGGCGGCGGCGCTGCTGGAGGTCGTGGGCCGGCTCGTGGAGCGGGCGCGCGCGGCGGGTGAGCTGCGGCCGGACGTGTCGGTCTCGGACGTGCTGCTGGTGATCGCGACGGCGGCGCCCTCGCTGCCGGACGCGGCGCAGCAGGCGGCCGCCTCGGCGCGGCTGCTGGACATCCTGCTGGAAGGGCTGCGGTCGCGCCCGGCCTGAGCCCGCGGCCACGAGCCCCCAGGCCCGGTCGCCGATCCGCACGCACCACGGTGCGTCGCCGGGCGGATCACTGGGCGCCGGTGACGCGGAAGCCGACGGTACGGGCATCGGTGACGCGGCGCAGGCGCCCGTCACCGAAGGCGCCTGCCGGAGGGGACGCCGGCCGCAGCGGAAGCCGGTCGGAGGTGACGTCGGTCGGAGGGGACGTCGGGAAGACGGCGTCCCGTAGCCGCCGTATGCCTCCGCGCGGGCCGTCCACAGCCGCCGCCACCACACGCCACGCCGCCGCTGCACGGCACGCGACTGCTGCACGGCACGCAGCCGCTACATGCTCCCGGCCCGTCCGCCCGAGGCCAGCGCGCCCCGCTGCGGGCTGATGCCCGCGGGCACCGCCCGCTGGCGGGCCGGGGTGCCGGTCCAGCAGGTGCCGCGGCGGGCGAGGAGGCGGCCGAGCCACAGCTCCAGGGAGACCAGGTCGGCCAGGCCGTCCAGCGGCAGGGGCTCGCCCTGGGCGGCCGCCCGCAGCGCCTTGCGCACCACCCGCGCCTCGACCAGGCCGGCCTCCGCGAGCAGCGGCGTGGCGAACAGGGACATCAGGGAGTCCGCGGCCACCCGCAGCCCCGTGCGGGCGGCGACCGCCGTCGGCGCCTGGGAAGGGGCGCCCCAGCCGGGCGGGAGGCCGCTGACGCCGGCGCCCTCCAGGACCGTACGCAGGATGGCGGCGCGGGCTCCGGGCTGCACCCTAAGTGCCTCGGGCAGGGCCCGGCAGGCGCGGACGACCTGGTTGTCGAGGAAGGGCGCGTGCAGGCGCTGGGAGCGGATCTCGGCGGCCTGTTCCAGGACGCGGAGGTCCGCCGCCTGCCGGGCCAGGGCCGCACGCGCGCGGTAGTCGCCGGGACGCTGGCCCGGCCCGACTCCGGAGCGGCTCGTGGCGGCCTGCAGGCGAACCGATACTTCAGCCAGCGCCTCCCCGGTCAGCCAGCGCGCCGCCGGTCCCGGTCTGGCCCACGTCAGCGCGGCGAGCGAGGCCCCGACGGCGCCTCCGGGTTCGTCGAAGCGGCGCTGCATCAGGCGCTCGGCGAGCAGGTCGAGCCCCGCGCGGTACGGCGTCCGGGCGAGCTTGCGCGCCGCGGTGTACACGCGCGCGGGGACCAGCACCGAGCCGTCCGCCTTGGCGAGAGCGGCGACCGGGCGGACGAGGTGGCGGCGCTTGCGGTCCATGAGGAGGTCGGCGAGGCGGGCGGGGTGGGCGTCCAGGACCTGGCGCGCGCCGTGTCCCGTGAAGTGGTCCGCGCTGCCGGCGGCCAGGCGGGCCCGGTGGCGGGCCGCGGTGACCAGGCTGGGGCCCGGCTCGTCCGTCAGGGGGCCGTCCAGGTCGGCGTACGGCAGCATCTCCTCGCCGCCGGTGACGACCACGTGGTGCAGGCGGGGGTTGGCGGCCAGGGTGCCCGCCCGCTCCAGTTCGGCCTCCCGGCCGCCGACGGCCAGGTCGTTGAAGGTGACCGCCAGCAGGCGCTCGCCCGCGCCCGTGCCGTGGCCCAGGAGGGTGCCGGGCCTGCCGGGCAGGCCGGCGGCGAGCAGCGCCAGGGTGCCGGAGGCGGGCCCGCCGGAGAGGTCCGCGCCGATCCCGGCGACCGGCATCCCGCGCGCGGCGCGGCGCTCCGCGGGTCCCATGCCGGGCACCGGCCCGGGGTCCATGTCGGCGCCGGGCACGTGCCGGGGCGCCGCCAGCCGGGCGCGTACCGCCTCCACCAGGGCGTCGCGCACCGCGTCGACCGCGCTGTCGGGGTCGGCGGGGGGCGCCGCCACCGCGAGGGAGGCGACCGGCTCGTAGCCGGCGATCTCGCGCGCCCCGGCGCGCAGGATCAGCGCGTGTCCCGGCGGGATGCGGCGTACGCCCTCGTAGGGCGTGGAGTCGTGCAGCGCGGCCGGCACGTCGGGGGCCACCAGCAGGGCCGCGAGGTGGCCGAAGTCGAGGTTCGCCTCGGTGAGGTCGGCCAGCGGCAGCGCGGCCGTCGCGTACGCCGTGCCGCCCGCCCACGGGGTGTGGAAGACCGGGCGCGCGCCCGCGAGGTCGCCGCAGACGGTGATCCTGCGGCCGACCTGGAGGACGGCCGTGTAACTGCCCGGCCAGGCCGTCAGATGGCGCAGCGCGCCGCCGCGCGCGGCGAACAGGGCCACCCGCAGCTGCTCGTCGGAGGCCCCGCAGGTGCCCAGCACCGCGATCCGGGTCCGGGCGTCGGCCTTCACCACCCGCACCTCGTCGGGGCGCCAGTCGCCGACCGCCCACAGCGGATCGGGGTCGCCCCACAGGAGTTGGGAACCGACGGGGTGCACGGTCTCGCCGTCGTGCCCGGTGGCCCCCGCGGAACCGGTCCCGGAGGTGCCCGCGGCGGTGCTGCTCCATCCCACCAACCACCGCATCGACGCCTCCACAGGCTGTGGACAACCAGTGCACCGTACGAACCGGTTCCCCATGCTGCCATGAAGGAGGCGCGCCGGAGGCGTGGCGGCGCCGCACGAGATCCACCGGGCGCGCACCCGCGCCGAAGCGGCCGGGGGCGCGGACACCCGCACTGCGCAGGGCGTCTGCGACGCGAATGCGCCCCCGTAACGCGCCCCGAAAACGCCTTTCGCGCCCTCAAGTTCCGTGGTGGGAGGGGTGATCGCCCGGAAAGGCAGGGGTCGATTTTCGGCCAAATCGGCGGCACGCGGACAGGCGTGGGCCACGCTCCGTACAGGCCCTGCGCACCGTACACCGCGCACGCGGTCCGGGAGACGGAGCCCGCCTCCCGGACCGTTCCACCGCCCGCGGGGATGAAGGCGGCGGTGTCCCCCAGCCCACTGGATCCAGTACAGCGGGCCGACCCACGCACGATCCATGCAAGCGCTCCCCGGCCGGCCGCAGAAGAGCGCACGCACGGGCGCACGGCCACACGGCCGGGAGCACGACGCAACTGCGCGTATCGGGACCGCACTTCAGTACGGACCACAATCCCGCCATCCGGAACAAAGCCCCTTAACGCTTGGGATGCGGCGAACTACGCTGGGTTTACGAATGCCGCGTGGTTATGCCAGCGCGGCAGCCGTCTGTGTCGAGGGGTGGCGCATGTCCAGGGAGCAACGCGGGCCGAACGAAAAACTCGGCGCCGTTCTCGCCCTCGCGGGAATCAGCAACGCAGGCCTCGCGCGACGCGTCAACGACCTTGGCGCCCAACGCGGGCTGACTCTTCGCTACGACAAGACCTCGGTGGCGCGCTGGGTGTCCAAGGGGATGGTGCCGCAGGGCGCCGCCCCGCACCTCATAGCGGCCGCCATCGGGCAGAAGCTCGGACGTCCGGTGCCCCTTCACGAGATAGGGCTGGCGGACGCCGATCCCGCACCGGAGGTGGGCCTCGCCTTCCCCCGGGACGTCGCGCAGGCGGTGAAGTCGGCGACCGAGCTGTACCGGCTCGACCTCGCCGGCCGGCGCGCCGGTTCCGGCGGCATCTGGCAGTCACTGGCCGGCTCGTTCGCGGTGAGCGCGTACGCGACACCCGCCTCGCGGTGGCTGATAACCCCGGCCGACAGTTCGGTGGCGCGCGAGGCGAACTCCGCGGAGGGCTCCGGCGCATCACTGAAAGTCGGCCACAGCGACGTGCGGAAGCTGCGGGAGGCCGCCGAGGACGCCAGGCGCTGGGACTCCAAGTACGGAGGCGGCGACTGGCGTTCGTCCATGGTGCCGGAGTGCCTCCGGGTGGAGGCGGCGCCCCTGCTGCTCGGCGCGTACTCCGACGAGGTCGGCCGGGCCCTGTTCGGGGCGTCCGCCGAACTCACCCGCCTCGCGGGCTGGATGGCCTTCGACACCGGCCAGCAGGAGGCCGCGCAGCGGTACTACATCCAGGCGCTGCGGCTCGCCCGCGCCGCCGCCGACGTCCCCCTCGGCGGCTACGTCCTGGCGTCGATGTCCCTGCAGGCGACCTACCGCGGCTTCGGCGACGAGGGCGTCGACCTCGCGCAGGCCGCGCTGGAGCGCAACCGGGGCCTGGCGACCGCCCGCACCATGAGCTTCTTCCGCCTCGTCGAGGCACGCGCGCACGCCCGCGCGGGCGACGCGCAGGCCGCCGGGGCGGCCCTGAAGGCGGCCGAGGGCTGGCTGGAGCGGTCCCGGGAGGGCGACAACGACCCGTCCTGGCTCGGCTTCTACTCCTACGACCGGTTCGCCGCCGACGCCGCCGAGTGCTACCGCGACCTGAAGGCGCCGCGGCAGGTACGCCGCTTCACGGAGCAGGCCCTGTCGAAGCCGACGGAGGAGTTCGTGCGCTCGCACGGGCTCCGGCTGGTCGTCTCGGCGGTCGCCGAACTGGAGTCCGGCAACCTCGACGCGGCGTGCGAGCAGGGCGTGCGGGCGGTCGAGGTCGCCGGACGCATCTCGTCCGCGCGCACCACCGAGTACGTCAAGGACCTCCTGCACCGCCTGGAACCGTACGGGGACGAGCCGCGGGTGGCGGAGCTGCGGGAGCGGGCCCGGCCCCTGCTGATGGCCCCGGCGTAGCGTCCCCCGCGATCCGCCGCGTCCGAAGGCACCGATTTCGAAGGCACCGTATTCGAAGGCACCGCGTTTACCGGGCACCACGTTTGAAGGCGCTGTCAGTGGCGCAGTGCACTATCGGATGCGGGAGGTGGTGCCAGGTGCGGACCGAGAAGGTCTACGACTGCGACGTGCTCGTCGTCGGCGGCGGGATCGTCGGCTTGTCGACCGCGTTCGCGATCACGCGTGCCGCGCCGGGCACGCGGGTGACGGTGCTGGAGAAGGAGCCCGGCCCGGCCCGGCACCAGACGGGGCGCAACAGCGGCGTCATCCACAGCGGGATCTACTACCGCCCCGGGTCGCTGAAGGCCCGGTACGCGGTGCGGGGCGCCACCGAGATGGTCAAGTTCTGCACCGAGTACGGCATCGCGCACGCCGTCACCGGCAAGCTGATCGTCGCCACGGAGCGGACGGAGCTGCCCCGGCTGCACGCACTCGTCCAGCGCGGCCGGGAGAACGGCATCCCGGTGCGGGAACTGGGCGCGGCGCAGATCGCGGAGTACGAGCCGGAGGTGCGGGGCCTGGCGGCCATTCACGTCGGCACGACCGGGGTGTGCGACTTCGTCGGCGTGGCCCGGCAGCTGGCCCACGCCTCGGGCGCGGAGATCCGCTACGGCGCCCAGGTGGACCGGGTCGACCGGCGCCCGGAGCGGGGCGTCGCCGTGCGGACCCGGGCCGGCGACGTCGTACGGGCGCGCGTGCTGGTGAACTGCGCCGGCCTGTACTGCGACGAGGTGGCGCGGCTCACCGGGGACGAACCGGACGTACGGATCGTGCCCTTCCGCGGGGAGTACTACGAGCTGGCGCGGCCCGAGCTGGTGCGGGGACTGGTGTACCCGGTGCCGGATCCGGCGTTCCCGTTCCTCGGGGTGCACCTCACCCGCGGGATCGACTCCGGCGTCCACGTCGGACCGAACGCGGTGCCGGCGCTGGCCCGCGAGGGATACGGCTGGGGCGTCGTACGCCCGCGGGAGGTGGCCGGGACGCTGGCGTGGCCGGGGTCCTGGCGGATAGCCCGCGCGCACTGGCGCTACGGGGCGGGCGAGCTGCGCCGGTCGGTGTCCAAGCGGGCGTTCACGGCGGCGGTGCGCAGACTGCTGCCGGCGGTGACGGAGGACGACCTGGTGCCCGCGGCGGCGGGAGTGCGGGCGCAGGCGGTGTTGCGGGACGGGACGCTGGTGGACGACTTCCTGATCCACGAGGGCCCCCGCGCGATCCACGTCCTGAACGCCCCCTCCCCCGCGGCCACGGCGTCACTGCCGATCGGCCGGGAGGTGGCCCGCAGGGCACTGGCCGCACTGGGCGGCGCCTGAGCCCGGCCCGGGACCCGGACGCCGTACGCCGGCCCCCGGGAGGCCGGCGTACGGCAACCACCGGACGGCCATCGCCGGGCCCACCGGGCCCCTGCCCACGCCCCGGCGGCCGCAGGGCAGCCGACAGAGGACCACAGCCGACGGCCCCCGGCCGGCAGGAGAAACGCCCCCGGACCAGCACGCACCCCACCGACCGGAACCGCACACCTACCCACCGGACGACCACGCACCCCCGCCCGCAACCCCCCACCCACCACCACCGGACGACCACGCACCCCCGCCCGCAACCGCGCCCTCACCACCACCGGACGACCACGCACCCCCGCCCGGAACCGCGCCCTCACCGTCCCCGCCCGAAGCACGCACCCACCACCCCGAACCGCGCACGTAAAATCGACCGCACTGTGTCTGACTCCCGCAACGCCCCCGAGACCACCCGCCCCGCCGCTCCGGCCCCCGTGGCGGACGAGCACCTCCGCCCTGCCCCCGCCCCCGCCCCCGCCGCCGGTGCGGGCGCGTCCTTCCCGCGTGCCCGGGGCAAGGGGGAACCCCGGTTCCCGGACGGGCCGCAGGCCGATCCCGCCGGGTCGCACTTCGAGCGGCGGATCCGGAGTTTCCAGCCCCGGCGCAGCAGGGTGACCGCGGGGCAGGCGGACGCGTTGCAGCGGCTGTGGCCCAAGTGGGGACTGGACATCGACGGGCAGCGGGTGCTCGACCTCGCCGAGCTGTTCGGCAACACCGGCCCGGTGGTGCTGGAGATCGGGTTCGGCATGGGCGAGGCCACCGCGCAGATGGCCGCCGCCGACCCGGGTACCAACATCCTCGCCGTCGACGTGCACACCCCGGGCCAGGGCAATCTGCTCAACCTCGCCGACCAGGCAGGCCTGTCCAACGTCCGGGTCGGCAACGGGGACGCGATCATCCTGCTGCGCGAGATGCTCGTGCCGGACTCCCTCGACGGCCTGCGCGTCTACTTCCCCGACCCCTGGCCCAAGAAGCGGCACCACAAACGGCGCCTGATCCAGACCGAGTTCCTGGATCTCGCCGCGTCCCGCATCAGACCGGGCGGCATCGTGCACTGCGCGACCGACTGGGAGCCGTACGCCGAGCAGATGCTCGAGGTGCTCACCGCGCATCCCGGGTTCGAGAACACCCGGCCCGGCGGCGGTTTCGCGCCGCGCCCCGGCTTCCGGCCGCTGACCCGTTTCGAGGGACAGGGACTGGACAAGGGACATGTCGTGAACGACCTGCTGTTCCGCCGCGTACAGCGGCACAACCAGCCCCTGCCCCCCACCGGCGCCTGAAGCGCGCCGGACGCGTCCCGCACCGTCGCGGGCGGCGCGCTGCCTCGTTAGGGTCGATGCCGTGGCCACCTTCCCCCCGTACCCGACGCATCCGCCGTACGCCGACGGTCCCGCCGGCGGCGGGGCCAGGCACGCGCACTGGTGGCAGCGCAGGTGGGTGCGCTACGGCGCGCTCAGCACCCTGCTCGCGCTCTCCGGGCTCGTCATCCTCGCCCTGGTGCGCGAACAGACCGGCACCGAGGGGTTCCTGGTCGGGCTGGGCCTCGCCGTGCTGCCGGTACCGCTTCTCGTGGCCGCCTTCCGCTGGCTCGACCGGGTCGCCCCCGGCCCGTGGCGCAACCTGGTGTTCGCCTTCGCGTGGGGCGCCTGCGCGGCGGCGCTGATAGCGATCGTCGCCAACAGCTTCGCGACCAGATGGATAGCGACGTCGACCGCGGACCCGGCGAGCGCGGACACCCTCGGGGCGACGGTCATAGCGCCGGTCGTCGAGGAGTCCGCGAAGGCCGCGGCCGTGCTGCTGGTGTTCCTGTTCCGCAGACGGGACTTCACGGGAATCGTCGACGGGGTGGTGATAGCCGGGATCACCGCCACCGGCTTCGCGTTCACCGAGAACATCCTCTACCTCGGCACCGCCTTCGGCACCGACCAGCTGACCGGCGACAGCGGCATCGCCTCCGTCACCGCGGCGACCTTCTTCGTCCGGGTCATCATGTCGCCGTTCGCGCACCCCCTGTTCACCGTCCTGACCGGCATCGGGTTCGGCGTGGCCGCGCTCTCGGCGGAACGGCAGCACGTCCGGCGCGTACTCGTCCCGCTCTCCGGGCTGCTGCTCGCCATGGGCATGCACGCGCTGTGGAACGGCTCGGCGGCGTTCGGCGGGTTCGGGTTCTTCGCGGTGTACGCGGCCTTCATGGTGCCCGCGTTCGGGCTGCTGACCTGGCTGGTTATCTGGACGCGGCAGCGCGAACTGCGGACCGTGCGCGAGGAACTGCCGCCGTACGTCCTCGCCGGCTGGCTGACGCCGGGCGAGCCGTACGCGCTCGGCTCCATGCGGGCGCGGCGGACGGCCCGCGACTACGCCCGCCACCGCTTCGGCAAGCCGGCCAGGCGGACGGTGGCCGAGTACGAGGCGTACGCGACGTCGCTGGCGTTCCTGCGGCACCGGGGACGGCGCGGACGCGCGGACGCCGACTTCGTCGTACGGGAGCGGGAGTTGCTGGCCGAGCTGTGGTGGCGGCGCGAGATCGCGCGGCCGGCACTGGACCACGCGGCCAGGATGACGGCTCCCCCGGTGCCGGTCGTAGCACCGCCCTGGCCGGCGTACGGGCACCCCGCGAACCCCGCGTACAACCCGTACCGCTCCTGAAACCCGGAGCGGCCGACGGCGTCCCGGAGTTCTCGGGCACGCCTGACCGGCAGTCCTGACGTCGGGGGGTTTGCCGTCAGGACCGCCGGGGATCAGGGGGAGATCAGGGGTTGAGTCCCTTGCCGCGCAGCCAGGCCATCGGGTCGATGCCACTGGCCTGCCCGCCCGCGTGGACCTCGAGGTGCAGGTGCGGGCCGGTCACGTTCCCGGTGGCACCCACGCGCCCGATGACGTCACCGGTGCTGACCTTCTGCCCCACGCTCACACTGATCGACGACTGGTGGCAGAACCACAGCTCGGTGCCGTCGTCCAGGGTCAGGATCGTGCGGTAACCGTACGCCCCCGCCCAGCCGGCCTCGGTGATGGTCCCGCTGTGGATGGCCTTGATGAGCGTGCCGGTAGGGGCGGCGAAGTCGAGGCCGGTGTGGTAGCCGGAGGACCACATGGAGCCGGCCTGACCGAAGGTCGAGGTGATCGTGTACGAGGAGGTCGGCAGCGTGTACTGCTTGGCCAGCTCGGCGAGACGCGCGGCCTCGGCCTTCTTCTTGGCCTCCGCCTCCGCCTTCTCCTTGGCGGCGGCGGCCTTGGCGGCGGCCGCCTTCTCGGCCTGCTCGGCCGCGTCGGCGACCTGCTTGGCGAGGGCGGCTTCGGTGGCCTGCTGCGTCTTGCTCTCGACCTGGATCTGCTGCGACTCGGCCTGCGCCATGATGCGGTCGCGCAGCGCCTCACCGGCGCCCTTGGTGCTCTCCGCGGAGGTCACGCCGACGCTGCTGAGCGGAGTGGCGGACCCCTGCGGCTCGGGCTCGTCGTCGGAGATCAGCGAGCCGACCGAGGGCAGGTCGGGCATGGAGATGGACACCGGCGGCTTGCCGGTGTTGGCGCTGGCCATGCCGCCCGCGCCGACGGCGGCTATGACGCCGACGCCCAGAACCGTGGAACTGCGGGCGAGTCCCCCGCCGCGCTGCTTGGAGACACGGTGCCGGCCGCGTACGGGGCGGACGGAGTCCTCCGTGGGGTTCCATGCCTCCCACGGGCCCTCGTCGGTGCGGTAGCTGCCGTAGCCGAAGGTGTCACTCGGCTGGAACGGGGCTGTCGGGGCAGGGTTGGACGCCACGTGGGCGTGCTCCTTTCCTTCCTCCTCGCCTACCGGGTTAGCTGACGGGTTCGGAGCAGGAAGGTCTCCTACGCGCGTATATCCACCGTGATCCCACGGCGGCATTCGCGCGATTCACCCCAGGGTGGTGGTTCCCCGGTTCCCTTGCGGGATTCGGCGCGTGCGCACGGAGCCGCCTCTTGTGACGGCTGGGACGACCGCGCTGCGTTATCGAACGTTAATAGACGCAGGGGCTCGTTTCCAAGCCGTTCCGCTTGATCATTAACGAATCCACGCCGGACGTACATCCCCATGACCGCCTAAAAACGGGCGAGTTGGCCCCTCACATACCCCGCCGACCACACTGCGCAGGGCGGCCACCTCATCACTCACGGTCACGGACCGCACAAAAACACCGACGGCCGGGACCTCTGATGATCCCGGCCGTCGGCCTTGAGTAGCGGGGACAGGATTTGAACCTGCGACCTCTGGGTTATGAGCCCAGCGAGCTACCGAGCTGCTCCACCCCGCGTCGGTGTGTCACCAGTGTACGTCATACGCAGGACGGCAAGCACACGCGTTTCTCCGCGGCACGCGCCGTCAGCCGCGTACGGCGGGAAGGGGACGGGACGGGGGTGTACGCCCGCATCGGTTGGCGCGTCAACCCCCGCACCTCCCGAACCCCCGATTCCGCGCCGTTCCGAGGACGGACACCCCCGCCCCGGCCCCGACCCACCCCCCACCGCCCGCGCAACACGCACCCCCACCGAACCGCGACAGGCCGCCGCAGGCACCCCGCTACCCCACCAGATGCCGATTGGGCGCCTCGGCCCGCTCCGCGTACTCCGGCAGCACGACCACGTCGACCCCCTCCCCCGCCAGCAGCCCGCTGCCGTCGGCGCTCTCGACGAACGTGTCGGGCTCCCGCCAAGCCGTCACCACCCGCCGGACCCCCGCGTCGAGGATCAGCCGCGCGCACGGCTTGGGCCGGGACGCGCGCCGGGCGCACGGCTCGAGGCTGCTGTAGACCGTGGCGCCGGCGAGCCGGGGATCGTCCGGATCGAGCTTCGCCAGAGCCGCCTCCTCGGCATGCACCACAGGATCGTCCCCCTCACGGGAGTACCCCCGGGCCAGCTCCGTGCCGTCACCGGCCACCACCACCGCCCCCACGCTGAACGCCGTCCGCGACGGCGGGCACAGCGCCGCCAACTCGCACGCGAGGGCGAGCCAGCGGTGGTCGGCGGCCACGGCGACCTCCCCGGCCCCGGGAGCCGTCGGCTCGTACCGCATGAGGACCACGTCCTCGATCCGCCGCGTCTCCAGCAGCCGCAGCCGCCCGCCCTGGTACGCCCCCGGACCGAACAGCCGCGGCGCGGCGGGGTCACCCACGAACACCGGCGCCAGCACGAGCTGCAGCTCGTCGGCGAGCCCCTGCTGGAGCAGCTGGGTGTGCACGAGCCCCCCGCCCTCCACCATGAGACGGCGCACCCCCCGGACGTCGTGCAGATGCCGCAGCAGCGGCCGCCAGCCGACCTCGCCGCCCAGCGCGACGACGTCGGCGGCGAGCCCCAGCGCGCGGGCCCGTTCGGCGCCCTCGTCCGTCGTGTAGAGGACCTTCTCGCCGCCCGTGTGCCAGAACCGCGCCGCCGGATCGAGTTCCCCCGAGGCGCTGACCGTGACCTTGAGCGGGTAGGCGGACCGGCCCGCGGCCACCCGGCCGGCGCGGCGACGCTCCGAGTTGACCAGCAGCCGCGGATTGTCGGCCCGGATCGTCCCGGCACCGACCAGGATCGCGTCGACGGAGGCACGTACCTCGTCGACCCGGTCGAAGTCCGCCGGGCCGGAGAGCAGGAGCCGCTCGGGGCCGGTGTCGTCGAGGTAGCCGTCCAGGGAGACGGCGGCGGACAGCAGGACGTAGGGATGCGGCATCGAGCGCGCTCACTCTCGGAGGCGGGCGGTCTTGGTTCAAGTTTGAAACAAACTTACACTGGTGGCATGACACCCCGCTGGCTCACCCCGGACGAGCAGCGCGCCTGGCGCGCGTTCATCGCGGCGACGCACCTCCTGGAGGACGCGCTCGACCGGCAGCTCCAGCAGGACGCCGGCATGCCGCACCTGTACTACTCCATCCTCACCAATCTTTCCGAGGCGCCGGAGCGCAGGCTGCGCATGACCGACCTCGCCGAGAAGACGAAGATCACCCGCAGCCGTCTGACGTACGCGGTGACGCGACTGGAGAAGGACGGCCTGCTGCGGCGCGAGAACTGCAGGTGGGACAAGCGGAGCAGCATCGCCGCACTGACCGACGAGGGCATGGCGGTGCTGGAGCGCACGGCCCCCGGCCACGTGGAGACGGTGCGCGCGTCCCTGTTCGACCACCTCACCGAGGAGCAGGTGGGACAGCTGGAGGACATCTGCACGGGGATCGCGCGGGCACTGGAAGGCCAGGATGCCCCACGGCCGGCCCCCGACGAGGTCCCGTGGCGCCGCCGTTCCTCCCCTTGCTCGTGAGCAGCGCCGCTGCTCCGTGAGCCGCACCACTCGTTCGTGAGCCGCACCGCAAACCTATTGATTCAAATTTAAAGCATGGAGTAGGGTCCCCTCAGCGGATCTGCTTCAAATCTGAAGCACCTCCCGTGCGACCGCGAGCACGACCGCGAGCACGGAAGAAGACAGCACCCCGTCCGCGCCGTCCACCCCGGCCCCGGAGGCCCGCATGCCCGACCCCGCCCCCGACTTCCCCGCCGCCACGCCGCGCTCCCGCGTCCGGGTACCGCTGCGTTTCCACGACGGCTACAGCGCCGACGCCGACCTGGTCACCTTCCACGGCCTGGCCGACGACCGCGAGCACGTGGCCGTCGTCCTCGGCGACCCGGCCCCCGGCACACCCCCGCTGGTCCGCCTGCACTCCGAGTGCCTGACCGGCGACGTCTTCGGCTCGGCCCGCTGCGACTGCGGACCCCAGCTGCGCGAAGCGGTCGAGCGCATCGCCGACCGCGGCGGCGTCCTGCTCTACCTCCGCCAGGAGGGACGCGGCATCGGCCTCTACAACAAGCTCGACGCCTACGCGCTCCAGGACGACGGCCTGGACACCTACCAGGCGAACGCGGCGCTCGGCCTGCCCGAGGACGCCCGCGACTACACGGCGGCCGCCCAGATGCTGCGCGCCCTCGGCATCGGCGAACTGGACCTGCTGTCCAACAACCCGGACAAGGCGGAGCAGCTGCGCACCCTCGGCATCGACGTCCGCGACCGCGTGCCCACGGGGGTGTTCACCACCGCCCACAACGTCCGCTACCTGCGCGCGAAGGTTCTCCAGACACGGCACACGCTGCCGCTGGACAGCCTGGCGGAGCTGACCGCGGGCTGAGGACGGCGGGCCTCAGCGAGCCGCCGAGTCCGCCAGCAGCCCGAGGACCCGCTCCAGCTCCCGCCGCGTCTCCGGGTCGGCGACGAGCCCGTCCGCCCCGATCGCCTGCCGGTCGACGGGCAGCCGCACGCAGGCGGACGGCACGACGGTCGCGCCGGTGTACTCCAGCACCGTCCGCAGCGTGGCCTGCGCGCCCTCGCCGCGTCCCGGAGCGGCGGCGTTGACCCAGGCCACCGGCTTGCCGCCGATCTCGGTCCCGCCCACCGTCCAGTCGAGCAGGTTCTTGAACGAGCCCGGCAGGGTGCCGGCGTACTCCGGCGTGCAGACCAGGATCCCGGCCGCCCGGCCGATCGCCGACCGCAGCCCGGCCACCGGCGCCGGCAGCGGGTCCCGGTCGTCGTCGGGGTTGAAGTGCGGCAGCCGCGCCAGGCCGTCGTACAGCTCCGTGCGCACCGGCACGGACGGGGCGACGGCCTGTGCGGTGCGCAGCACGGCCTCGTTGCCGGAACCGGCCCGCAGGCTGCCCGACAGCAACAGGATCAACGGAAGCGAGGACACCCGCCCAACCTACGGCAGCACCCCACGGCACACCGGCACGCCCCTCCCCCTTCCCCGGCCCGGGCGATCCGCCCGCAACAGGTGTAACTCCCACGCATCAGGGGAGGCGGATGGATGCGGACCGCCCCGGTGTCCGTCCCCGGCCGGTGGAGACAGGGCGGTCCGTGGCGGCTCCCGCGGGACGTCCGTTCCGGCGGGCCGGCCCGCGGTCGAGGCGGGCGGCAGTGGGGCGTCGGCCGGAGGGGACGGCGGCCACAGCCCGGTCTGCGGCCACCGGTTCCGTCACCGCCCGGCACCGTGCGGTCGCCGTTGCCGTTGCGATCCGGTGGGGCTGTCTGCGCATGCTGGAGACGTATGCCGGTTCGAGAGATGAGGCGGCTCCGTGAACGACCGGTCGGGCACGAACAGTCAGCGCTCTGACCAGCGGCTGCCCAGCAAGGCGCCGCCGGACGGGCGGCGCGAGCCCGCCCGGAGGGCTCTGGACGGCCGCGACCGGATGCAGACACTGCTGGACGCCGTCGTCGCGATCAGCGGCGACCTCGACCTGGAGGACCTGCTGCGGCGGATCGTGCGGTACGCGGCCGACCTGGTCGACGCCGAGTACGCCGCGCTCGGCGTCCTGGGGGAGGAAGGCCGAATACGGCAGCTCGTCACCGCCGGAGCCGCCGGCGCCGACTGCGGCGAGGAGACGACAGCCCGGCGGACAGTCCCCCGCCCCGAAACCCAGGACCGCCCTGCCCCACTCACCGCCCCACGGACCGACCCACTCACCGCCCCCAGCACCGCCCCCCGCACCGCCCCCCGCACCGCCCCCCGCACCGACCCGGCGCGCTTCCCGCCGCGGCACCCGCCCCTCACCTTCCTCGACGCCGCCGTACAGGTCCGTGGCGAGATCTACGGCACCCTGTACCTGGCCGGCAAGCGGGGCGGCCGCCCGTTCGACGCCGACGACGAAACGGTCCTGCGCAGCCTGGCCGCCGCCGCGGGCGTGGCGATCGACAACGCCCGCCTCTACGACGAGAGCCGGCACCGCGAACGCCGGCTCGCGGCCGGCGCGGACCTGACCCGCGCCCTGCTGTCCGGGGAGCACCCCGCACGGACCCTGCGGTCGCTGGCCGACATGGTGCGGGAGATGACCGGCGCGGACCTGGTGACCCTGGCCCTCCCGGTGGGCGACAGCGAGGAACTGGTCGTGGAGGCGGCGGCCGGCCGTTCGGCCGACCGGGTGCGGGGCCTGGCGCTGCCCGACACCACCCTGGCGGCGAAGGTCTACGCGACGGGACAGACCGTCAGCAGCGAATCCCTCACCGCCGATTCCCGCATCGCGGGCGGCAGTGCCTCCGTCGTCCCGCTCGGACCCGCCTTCTTCGTCCCGGTCGCCGGCCGCGAGCGGGTGCGCGGCGTGCTGCAGGTGGCCAACGAACCCGGCGGCGCCCCCTTCGACGAGGCGGTGGTGGAGATGGTGTGCGCCTTCGCCGACCAGGCCGCCCTGGCGCTGGAGATCGCCGAACACCGCCAGGACGCCGAACAGCTCACTCTCCTGGGGGAACGCGACCGCATCGCGCGGGACCTGCACGACCTGGTCATCCAGCGGCTGTTCGCCGACGGCCTGAGCCTGCAGGCCGCCCTGGGCCGCCTCGGCGACCGCCCGGACGCCGCCGAACGCGTCCAGCGGGTCGTCGACGACCTGGACGACACCATCAAGGTCATCCGCTCCACCATCTTCGGCCTGCAGCACCAGGACCACCCCGGCCGCCGCGCCGGCCTGCGCTCCCAGCTCGTGGCGCTCAGCGCCGAGGCCTCCGCGGCACTCGGCTTCACCCCGGCGCTGCGCATGACCGGCCTGCTCGACACCGACGTGTCCGCGCACCACGCCGACCACCTCCTGGCCGTGCTGCGCGAAGCCCTGTCCAACACGGCCCGGCACGCGGTCGCCACCGCGGTGGAGATCACCGTGGAGGCGACGGACGGAACCCTGCGGCTGACCGTCGCCGACGACGGCCGCGGGATCGATCCCGCCGTCACCCGCCGCAGCGGCCTGGCCAACATGCACAGCCGCGCCGGGGAACTCGGCGGACACCTCGTCGTCGGCCGCCGCGAACCCTCCGGCACACTCCTGGAGTGGTGCGTGCCGCTGCCCGCCTACGGCCCGGACGCCACCTGACCGACGACTTCCACGCGGTCGTCCGCCTCGACAGTTCCGGCAGAAGCCCGCCGGCGTTTCCGGCAGCGCCGCTGCCGCCGGTCTCGGCGAGCAGCGCGGCACCGTATCCGGGCGGGCCGGCGATTCCCGGCGACACCGGAGAATCACAGCGAAACCGGTGATTCCCGACGGCACCGGTACCCGCAGTGAGGGGAGTAGCGTGGTCAGCAGCACGGCGCACCCCGTGTCCGCCGGATCCCGAAGGGGTGGTCCTCATGACCGACTCCGACACATCCCCCGCTCCCCAGCAGCTGCCGAGTGGCATCCATCAGACCATACGACCTGGGTACGCACTGCTCCGGCTTCAGACGACGGCATCGCGCGAAGGGGTTCTCGACGGGGCGTGGTGGCCGCGATCCCATGACATCGGTGCGGAGTTGCCGGCACTGCTGGATGCGCTCACGGAGTACCTCGGCCCCCTGAGTCGGGTGGGGCTGGACGCCACGGCCTGGGCGGGGGTCCCCACCCGGATCGCCGTCGACGACCACGTGGTGCGCGTGGACTCCTTCCCGGTGGGCGATGACACCATCTTGATCACCCGGGGCGACAGGGACCACTTCTCGCTGCTGGTCATCCCGCCGGAGGCAGCCCCCGAGGACGCTCGGGCGGCGATGGCCCAGGCTGTCCTGGCCGGCAACGTCAGCTCCGCGCGGCAGATCCTCGTCGACACAGGAGGAGGGCGGACGCCGTCGGGCTGACGAGTCGTCCCGCCCGGCGGGCCGCCGAGGCGGCGGTGCGGTCAGCCGACGCCGCGCCACTCCACCAGGAGCAGCGTGGCGTCGTCCGTGGTCCGTCCGCCGCGCGCCCGCTTGAGTGTGTGTGACAGGGCACGCGCCACCGCCCGGACCCCACGGCCGGTCCGCTCCAGCCCGTTCACCAGGCCGATCAACTGCTCCTCCCCGAACTGCTCCCCGCCCGCCGTGTGCTCCTCGATCAGCCCGTCGGTGAAGCACAGGACGCGATCTCCGCGCTCCAGCCCCAGCTCACTGACCTCCGGCTCCGCACCGCCCAGGCCCACCGGCAGGGTCGTCGGCCCGACCAGCCGGTGCGTGACGCGGTGGTCGCGGACGAGCATCGGCGCGGGGTGACCGGCGTTCACCCACTGCAAGCGACCCGTCGTCGTGTCCAGCCGCATCATCTGCGCGGTGACGAAGTGGTCGGCGCCGAACTGCTTCGCCACGGCGTCGTCCATGTAGGCGTAGATCTCCGTCAGGCCGATGCCGAGGCGGCGGGCATGGCGGTAGGCGCCGATGGCCACGGTGGCCATGGTGGCCGCACCGAGGCCGTGCCCCATCGCGTCGATCATGGCAACGTGCAGGATGTCGCCGTTGAGCGCGTAGTCGAAGCTGTCTCCCGCCACATCGTAGGCGGGCTCCAGGACCCCGGCCACGGCGACCCGCGGCATGATCATGGCCAGCGGCGGCAGCAGGGACCACTGGATCTCGGCGGCCACGCTCATCTCCTCACCGCGGCGGATCTGGAAGAACAGGTCGGAGTAGCCGTGCTTGGTCACCAGCAGATCGGCCACCAGTCCGGCGACCCGGCGCAGCAGGCGGCGGTCGTCGTCGTCGACCTCGTCCAACGTCACCGCCATGACGCCCACCTGATCGCCGCCGTCCAGCAGCGGCAGATGGACGCGTACACCGTCCTCCTCGGGCAGCTCGACGGGCAGCGCGTCGAGGAAGCAGCCGCCCGCGGCGGAATCGTCGATCACCTGAGGGTCCCCGTCCGCGAGGCCCTCGCCGGGCAGGGGCACGAGCAGCAGCTGGCTGTAGTCCTGCAGCAGGATCTGCGGACGGCGGCCCCCCAGCCGCTCCATCACGTCGGCGACGAGTGGGCCGATGAGGTGGGCCGGCAGCTCATGCGCGCGATCGAGGAGCGCTCCCAGGAGCGCTTCCCCGAAGCTCTCGGAGCGGTCCGCACGCGGTCCGGCCGTCATCGGCTCACCTGACGCGATCCGCGGGGACGCGAGCGGAGGCCGATGAAGCCGCTGTCCGTCCCATCAGTGGTCCCATCAGTCCATCATGAGCCGCTCCACTCCCCGGCGCTCACCCGGCCGAAGCCGTTCTCGACGCATGCCAGGGCCCAGCTCCCAGCGCCCCGACACGGTGCCGCAGTCCAGGGTGACGGCGACGGCCGGGCGCACCGCCTGCCGCCGAAGGTTCGTGTCGACATCCACGACAGACGGCCCACTCAGTGGGGCACCCTGCCGAACCCCATGAACCGGGTATCCACCGGGCCCGCGCCCAACCACGTTCCACGGAACGCAAGCCCACCCGCTCACGCATCAGCGCAAGACCCGGGAAAAAGGGCAACGCCCGGGCCGACCGAAGCCGACCCGGGCGCTGCACAGCAGGTCAGAGAGGATGGCTCCTCCCCCTGCGGCCGTAGGCCCTGTGGGACTCGAACCCACAACCAATGGATTAAAAGTCCACTGCTCTGCCAATTGAGCTAAGGGCCCTGGCGATGTTGCCTCCCCGAGCATAGCCGGACGTGGCCGTGTCTCCGATCGGGTATCGCGGACACGGCCGCGTCGGAACCCCGGCCGGGGCCGGGAGTGTTACGGATCGACCTTTTCCGCCGCACCCGCCCGGGCCGCCTCGCGGGCCGTCTCACGGGCGAGAGTGCGGGCGTGTTCGGGGTTGAGGAACCAGTGCCGGGCCGACGCCAGCCACCAGGTCGCGGCGAAGCCCAGCACGACCAGCACGGCCACCGGAGCGTAGTTGAACGTCTCCGTGGTGACCGGGGAGACCTGCGGCAGCATGAACAGCACCGTGATCACGCCGACCCACGCCACCGCCACCACACCCACCAGCTGCGACCAGCGGCCCAGGTGCCACGGCCCCCGCTCGAAGTCCGCGCCCTTGCGCACCCGCAGCAGCGTCGGGATGACGTAGGCGATGTACAGGCCGATCACGGCGATCGACGTCACCGCCGCGTACGCCGTCACATTGATCAGGTACGGCAGACCGAGGACCAGCGCACCGGCCGCCGCCAGCCACACCGCCGCCACCGGGGTGCGCGTGCGCGGGCTGACCGTGTGCCAGACGTGGGAGAAGGGCAGCGCCCCGTCCCGCGAGAAGGCGTAGATCATGCGGCTGTTGGCCGTCACCGACGCCATCCCGCAGAACAGCTGCGCCCCGATCACCACCAGCAGCAGCAGTTTCCCGGCCGTCGCGCCCAGCGCGTCGAGCAGGATCTGAGCCGGCGGCGCCCCGGTCGGCGACGCGAGCTGCCTGTCGTAGGACTGGATGGCGAAGGTGAAGCCCAGCAGGAGCACGAAGCCCGCGATCCAGGACGTCCAGATCGAGCGGACGATCCCCTTCGGCCCGGCCGTGGACGCGTCGTGCGTCTCCTCCGTCATGTGGGCCGAGGCGTCGTACCCGGTGAACGTGTACTGCGCCATCAGCAGACCGAGCAGGACGACGTACACGCCGCTGCCCCAGCCCGTGTTGTTCACGAACTCGCCGAAGACGAAGGACGCCGACTGGTGCCTGTCCGGGACGAAGGCGAGCGCGCCGACGATCACCGCCACACCCAGCACGTGCCACCACACGCTGACGCTGTTGAGGAGGGCGACGATCCGCACCCCGAACGTGTTCAGCAGGCCGTGCAGCAGCAGGATCGCCGCGAACAGCAGGACCGTCCGGCCGGGCGTGACCTCGAAGTCGAACTGCAGGTTCAGGTACGCGCCCAGGAAGGACGCGGCGCCGAAGTCGATGCCCGCGGTCACGGCGACCTGGCCCAGCACGTTGAACCAGCCCGTGAACCACGCCCAGGCGGCCGCCGTGCGCGGCGGAGCGAGCCGGTGCGCCCAGAAGTACAGGCCGGCCGACGTCGGGTAGGCCGAACAGATCTCGGCCATGGCCAGACCGACGAACAGCGTCATCAGGCCCACCGCGACCCAGCCCCAGGTGATCACGGCGGGGCCGCCGGTGTTCATGCCGAACAGGTACAGCGTCAGGCAGCCCGACAGGACCGAGATGATCGTGAAGGAGACCGCGTAGTTGGAGAACGCCGACATGCGGCGGGCAAGGACCTGCGTGTAGCCGAGCTGGGCAAGCCGTTCTTCGTCCGACAGCCCAGTCGCGATGGCGTCATCTGTCATGTCCCCAGCGATTCCCGCGCCGGAGGCGTGACATGCGTCACAACATGGCCAAAAATTGCCCCTCGCCGTCGCCGCGGTCGCCGCGTACGCGAAAGACGAAGAGGCCCGCACGACACCGAGTCGTACGGGCCCCTCAAGAGAATCACCCCGCGTCAGCCGGTGGGTCCGGCCGGCGGATCAGCCGTTGCGCTTCCAGCGCGGCTTGTCGTCACGGCGGCCGAAGGAACCGGCCCCACGGTGGTCGGCCCCACGGTGGTCGTCACGACGGCCGAACGGGCGCTCGTGCCCGCCCGCACGGAAACCGGGACGGTCGTCACGGCGGTCACGGTTGAACGGACGGTCGCTGCCGCGGTGCCCGCCCCGCTCGTCACGCCGCTCGAACGAACGCCCACCCGAACGCTCGTCCCGACGGAACCCGCCCCGGTCGTCACGCCGCTCGAAGGAACGCCCGCCACGGTCGTCCCGGTCGTCCCGACGGAAACCACCGCGGTCGCCACGGTCGTCACGCCGCTCGTCCCGACGGAACCCGCCACGGTCACCCCGGTCGTCCCGACGCTCGAACGAACGCCCACCACGGTCACCCCGGTCGTCCCGACGGAAACCACCGCGGTCGCCACGGTCGTCACGCCGCTCGTCCCGACGGAACCCGCCACGGTCACCCCGGTCGTCACGCCGCTCGAACGAACGCCCACCACGGTCACCCCGGTCGTCCCGACGGAAACCACCCCGGTCACCACGGTCATCACGCCGCTCGTCCCGACGGAACCCGCCACGGTCACCCCGGTCGTCCCGCCGCTCACGCCGCTCGTACGACGACGCACCCTCCGAACGCTCCTCGCGCTCGGCGGCATCCACGTCCCGCGCGGCCGGCTGCTCCGGCACCGACACCTCGACGGCCTGGGCCACCGCGGCCGCCTGCGCCTCGGCCAGCGCCGTCTCCGGGTCCTCGCCCCGCTCACGGGCGGCCCGCGCGACCAGCCGGTCCGCCTCCTCCCGCAGCTCCGCCGCACGCCGCTGCGCCCGCTCCAGCTGCTTGGTCAGCTGCGCGACCTCACGCTCGGCCTGCTGAGCGGCGTTGCCCGCGGACTCCGCCTGGACCTCCGTCATCGACCGGGCGCCGGTGATCTCGGCGACCTCCGGCTCGAAGGCCGTACCCGAGTTGATGATGTGACGCGAGGCGTCGACACCCGCGTCCTCCATCAGCCGGAAGATCTGACGGCGCTGGTGCGGCAGCGACAGCGACACCACCGTGCCGGTGCGGCCCGCACGAGCCGTACGGCCGGCGCGGTGCAGGTAGTCCTTGTGGTCACCGGCCGGGTCCACGTTCAGCACCAGGTCGATGCCGTCGACGTGAATACCGCGGGCGGCGACGTCGGTGGCGACCAGGACGTTGACGTACCCGTCCTTGAAGTCGGCCAGCGTCCGGGTCCGGGCGCCCTGCGTCATGCCGCCGTGCAGCGCGTCCGCCTTCACACCGGAGTCGCGCAGCTGCTCGGCGACACGGTCGGCGCCCAGCTGGGTGCGCACGAAGATGATGGTGCGGCCCTTGCGGGAGGCGATCGCCGAGGTGACCGGCGCCTTGTCCTTGGGCTTCACGATCAGGATGTGGTGCGACATGGTCGTCACCGCACCCTGCGCCGCGTCGACCTCGTGCAGGACGGGCTCGCTCAGGTAGCGGTCGACGAGCGTCTTGATCTCGTTCTCCATGGTCGCGGAGAACAGCATGCGCTGGCCGCCGGGCGGCACCTGGTCGAGCAGCTCGGTGACCTCGGGCAGGAAGCCCAGGTCGGACATCTGGTCGGCCTCGTCCAGGACGGCGATCCGCACGTCCTCCAGGGAGCAGGCGCCGCGGTTGATGATGTCGCGCAGCCGGCCCGGCGTGGCGACGAGGACATCGACGCCGCGCTCCAGGGCGTAGATCTGGTTGCCCATCGACGTACCGCCGCAGACGACCTTCATCTTCAGCCCGAGGACGTCACCGTACGGCTGCAGCGCGTCCGCCACCTGCATGGCCAGCTCACGGGTCGGCGTGAGGATGACGGCGCGCGGCTTGTGCTTCTCGGTGCGGCCGCCGGCCAGCGTGGCCAGCGTCGGCAGACCGAAGGACAGGGTCTTGCCGGAACCCGTGCGGCCCCGGCCCAGGATGTCCTTCCCGGCCAGGGCGTCCGGGATGGTCGCGGCCTGGATCGGGAAGGGAGTGGTCACGCCGTTCTGCGCCAGCTTGCGCACAACGCCCTCGGGCAGACCGAGGTCGGCGAAAGTGACCTCGGGCGTGTCGGTCGCCTCGTCGTTCTCGGACACGACGACGTGATCAGCACTGGAAATGGACATGCGTATGCGAAACCTTCCGGAGTCTCGTCGGCACGCGCCCGTCAACTCCGTGATTCGCAATACGACCGCCTCTGTGCGGTCAGCCACGGCAAGGGAGAGTACGCGCCACACGGCGCGCTCTGCGTTGGCGCCGGGCAAATGGGATCAAACGATCTACCACCATACGCACCCAACGCCCCCCAAGGCAAACCGAGCCCCCGGGACGTCCGTCACACCCCACCCCCACACCGGCACACCGCCCCGCCGCACCCCCGTACGAGCACCTCCCGCCCTCACACCGGAGCCCCCGCCGCCGGCACCGGCACCGGCTCCCGCCCCGCCAACTGCGGCCCCTGCTCATGCGCCGACGACGACGGCTCGGCCGACGGCGGCGGCTCCGGCGCCGACGACGACGGCTCCTGAGTCGGCGTGGGCTCCGTCACAACGGACCGCGTCGGCGTCGGCTGCTGCCCCCCGGTCGCCCCCGGGACACCCGGCCCGGAACTCACCCCCGGCCCACCCGGACGCCCCGACTCACCAGCCCCCGCCGACGGCGAAGCGGCAGCGGAGGCGGACTCCCGCCCCTCCCCCTTCCTCCCGCCACCCTTCCCCTTCTCCCGGCCCTTCCCGTGCCTGCCGCCCGCCGCCGCCCCGACCCCGGCCCCGGACATCGCCGTCCCCCCGCCCGGCGCCGCACCGCCCCGCTCCCCGACGGAACGCGACGGCCTGACACTCCCGCCCCCGTCGTCACCCACACTCATGCAGCCGGCAGCCACGGCGACAGCCACGACCGCGACGGCCAGACGGACGGACACGTTCAAGGGGCGCACGGGCAGCCACCTCCGAGGGGGACGAAGTCAACCTGCCCAACTCCCGCCGCCCACAAGAGGACACGCGCAACGCGCCGACGACGGCCTACCCGTAACCCAGCGCATGCAGCCGAGCGTCGTCGATGCCGAAATGGTGCGCGATCTCGTGCACCACCGTCACCTCCGTCTCGGCGACCACGTCCTCCCGGGTCTCGCACATCCGCAACGTGGGGCCCCGGTACACCGTGATCCGATCCGGCAGCACCCCCGCATACCATTCGCCCCGATCCGTCAGCGGGGTACCCTCGTACAACCCGAGCAAATCGGGATCATCCACCGGAGGCTCGTCCTCGACGAACACCGCCACGTTGTCCATCAACCGCGTCAACTCCGGCGGAATCCGGTCGAGCGCCTCGGCGACCAGTTCCTCGAACTCCTCGCGTGTCATCTCCAGCACACGCCCATTGTCAGCCACGACCCAACGCCACGAGAGCCATGCGCACCACCGCATATCCAGCCACACACCTGGGCATACGCGACCAATGGCCCGCGTCCCCGCCGTCCCCGCCCTCGCCACGACCGTCGTGAACCGGATCACCCGCAGGACCCCGCGCCCCCACGCCCGCCGCCACCGCACACACCGCCCGCACCCCACCATCGAGCTGCCGGCGCGCCCCCGCCCCTGGATCCGCGCCCTCGGCCTGATCACCGTCGTCCTGCTCGGCGCCTGGCTCGGCCTGCTCATAGTCGGCAACGTCCGCGTCCCCGTGGGCCCCATGGACACCACCATGACCCTGCGCCCCTCCCTCACCGGCGGAACGAAGATCAACATCTCACCGCTCGGCGCCCTCCAGCTCGACAGCCACCACGCACCCGTCCGCCTCGACGTCAACGTCGACCAACTCGACCCGGTCCGCGCCCAAGCCCTCGTCGACCACCCCGAACGCCTCTCCGGCCTCCAGGACGAAGTCACCCACGACATCGAGGACGGCACCCGCGACCTCGCCCTGCGCTCCTGCGTCGCCGTCGTCTCCGGCGCCACCGCCCTCGGCCTCGCCGTCTACCGCCGCCCCCGCCGCGCCCTCGCCGCCGGCGGCCTCGCCCTCGCACTCCTCGGCGCCTCCGGGGCATCCGCGTACGCCACCTGGAACCCCGAATCCGTCCTCGAACCCCAGTACTCCGGCCTGCTCTCCTCGGCCCCGTCCCTGGTCGGCAACGCCCGCAGCATCGTCACCGAGTTCGACGTCTACCAGAAAGAGCTGGCCCGCCTCGTCACGAACGTGACCAAGCTCTACGACGTCACCTCCACGCTCCCCGCCTACCAGCCGGACCCCAGCACCGTCCGCGTCCTGCACGTGTCCGACATCCACCTCAACCCGGCGAGCTGGAAGATCATCGCCTCGCTGGTTGACCAGTACAAGGTCGACGTCATCGTGGACACCGGCGACACCATGGACCACGGAACAGCCGCCGAGAACGGCTTCCTCGACCCCATCAAGGACCTGGGCGCCCCGTACGTCTGGGTCAGGGGCAACCACGACTCCGCCACCACCCAGCGCTACCTCTCCCGCATGGGCAACGTCCACGTCCTCGACGACGGCCGCGCACAGACGATCGCCGGACTGCGCTTCGCCGGCATCGGCGACCCCCAGTTCACCCCCGACCGCTCGAAGACACCAGGAGCCGACGCCTCGCAGGAACTGGCGGGCGCCCGCCTCGCCGCCGCCCTGCGCGACCAGACCAACGCGGGCACCCCCGTCGACATCGCCCTCGCCCACGAACCCTCGGCGGCACGCGAGACGGACGGCACGGTGCCACTGGTCCTGGCCGGACACCTGCACCACGAAGGCGACGAGGTCATGCGCTACGGCACCCGCCTGCGCATGGAGGGCTCCACCGGCGGCAGCGGCCTGCGCGCACTGGAGCGCCAGTACCCCGCGCCGATCGAGGCGTCCGTCCTCTACTTCGACCGGGACACCCGCCGGCTCCAGGCCTGGGACTCGATAAAACTCGGCGGCCTGGGCGAGACCACGGCCGAGGTCTCCCGACACCTCCCGGACGAGAACAAACCGGGCGCCACTCCCTCCTCTCCCGCCCCTTCCACCTCCACCCCTTAAACCGTTTTGGCGATACCTCCCGCCATCCCATATGCTTCTCACGTCCCCGACGCGCTGAGAAGCGCCCAGGCGGGCCGATAGCCCTCATCGTCTAGCGGCCTAGGACGCCGCCCTTTCAAGGCGGTAGCACGGGTTCGAATCCCGTTGGGGGCACGCAGTACGGTGTGCGACACTGTCGTACACAAAGCTTGGTCCTGTGGAGCAGTTTGGAGTGCTCGCCACCCTGTCAAGGTGGAGGCCGCGGGTTCAAATCCCGTCAGGACCGCTGAGGTTTCACGTGAAACCTTGCGGCTGGGTAGCTCAGTTGGTACGAGCGTCCGCCTGAAAAGCGGAAGGTCGCCGGTTCGACCCCGGCCCCAGCCACAGCAAAGGCCCTGATCTTCGGATCAGGGCCTTGTTGTCTGTGGCTGCCTGTTCTGCTGGATCACTGGATCACTCGTACGAGCGCTCGCGTCCACTGCCCGAGAGCCGTGCTCCCCGGCTTGCAGCTCGTTGCCGCCGATGGCTTCGGCGGGAACGGCGCATCCAGCCCTACACGATCAGCGTGAGGGCAGGGACCTGTGACTCGGCCCCGCAGACCCACACCCACCAGCCGCGCCGGCTGATGACGTGGGACGCATTGAGGTCCGCGTGCTCAACGAAGCCGCAGGACCTGCAGACGAACACGGCCTGGCTGGGCCGGTTGCGCCGGTCGATGTGGTGACAGCGCGAGCACTCCTGACTGGTGTACGCGGGGTTCACGTGGACCAGGGGGACTCCGGCCCGGCGCGCCTTGTAGGCGATGAAGGCGCCGAGCTGGTGGAAGGCCCAGGAGTTGATCGTGACGCGTTGGGGCTTTTTCAGCCGTGCCCGTTCGCGGATGCCCTTCAGGTCTTCGAGGGCGATGCCGCGGCCGGTGCGTTGAGCCTCCGCCACGATGTGCTTGCTGATCTTGTGGTTGATGTCGCGGGTGCGTCTGGCTTCTCTGCCCGCGTGGCGTTTGGCCCGTCGTTTCGCGGACCGTGTGCCCTTCTTCTGGAGTTCGGTGCGCAGCGTCCGGTCGTTGGCGCGGGTGCGGTTGAGTCGTCTGCCGCTGTGCCGGTGTCCTGTGGAGGTGGTGGCGATGTCGGCGATGCCGAGGTCGACGCCGATGAATCCGTGCGGGGCGGGGTTCTGTGGGGGGTCGGGGATGTCCAGGGTGGCCATGAGGTACCACTGGCCGTTGTGGGTCAGCAGGTCGGATTCGCCTCGGCGGTACTGGTCGAGCAGTCGGAGGTGTTCTTCGCTGCCGGTGTAGGGGAGGTGTTTGACGCGGCCTGCGGTGGTCCAGATGGAGACGGTGCGTCGTTCCGTCTGCCAGGAGAGCATGCGGTCGTCGTAGGGCTGGGCGGCGTGGGTGCGGAAGGTGAGGGGTTTTCCGGTGGCTGCTTTGTGTCGCCGGGTTCCCGGTTTGCCGAGGTTGCCGGCTTTGAGGTTGCTCTTGAGGGACGTGTATGCGTCGCGGGTCTTCTTGATGACGTGCTGGGCGGCTTGGGCGCCGAGGTTCCAGTTGTCCTTGAGGTGGGTGTAGGTCCGGGCGCGGAGGGCTCGGATGTCGGTGGTGCGGTCGGCGTGGGCGATGGCGGAGACGTGGTTGGCGGCTTGGTTGCAGGCGCGGAGGGTCGCTTCGAGGGCCGATGCCTGTGGGGGCGTCGGGAGCAGTTTGATCCGCAGCACCAGTTTCACGAACAGGGAACCTAGGTCGTGATGGCTGTTCGATCGGGGTTTTTGTCGTTGTTTCGCCTGGATGGGCGGGTGCTCGAACCTGCGTCCGGGACTGTGGTGGCGGGCCGTGTGGGGCGTCGGGGGCAAATCGCTCGCCAGGAATTTCTCGGGGATGAGATCCTGGAACGCGTATGTCTACGCACCCTGCCCCCGCCGCACCGGTCCTCGGCGTGCTCGCCTCCCGGCTGACCGAGTTGTCCCTGCGTGACGCGCACCGGCTCGGGCGCCGGCTCGAGGGCGCGCGCAAGATCCGTAAGCCGGAGGCCCGGGCCGCTGTCCTCGCCGAGATCGGGGAGGAGATCGGCAAGGCCGAGGAGCGGATGGGTGAGCGGCGTGCCCGCGTGCCCGCCGTCGCCTATCCCGAGCAGTTGCCGGTCAGTCAGAAGAAGGACGTCATCGCGGAGGCGATCCGCGATCACCAGGTCGTGATCGTCGCGGGTGAGACCGGCTCCGGGAAGACGACGCAGATCCCGAAGATCTGTCTGGAGCTCGGGCGGGGGGTGCGCGGCATGATCGGGCACACCCAGCCGCGCCGTATCGCCGCCCGTACGGTCGCGGAGCGGGTCGCGGAGGAGCTGGACACCCCGCTGGGGGAGTCGGTGGGCTGGAAGGTGCGGTTCACCGACCAGGTGAATCCGGAGGCGACCTTCATCAAGCTGATGACGGACGGCATCCTGCTCGCCGAGATCCAGACGGACCGGGAGCTGCGCGCCTACGACACGATCATCATCGACGAGGCCCATGAGCGGTCTCTGAACATCGACTTCCTGCTGGGGTATCTGGCGCAGTTGCTGCCGCGCCGGCCGGATCTGAAGGTCGTCATCACCTCCGCGACGATCGATCCGGAGCGTTTTTCGCGGCATTTCGGTGACGCGCCGATCGTGGAGGTCAGTGGGCGGACGTATCCGGTGGAGGTGCGGTACCGGCCGCTGCTGGAGGAGGACGGCGACGACTCCGACCGGGATCAGATCACCGCGATCACGGACGCGGTCGAGGAGCTGATGGGTGAGGGGCAGGGCGACATCCTGGTCTTCCTGTCCGGTGAGCGGGAGATCCGCGACACGGCGGACGCGCTGGAGAAGAAGAGGTATCGGTTCACCGAGGTGCTGCCGCTGTACGCGCGGTTGTCGCACGCCGAGCAGCACCGGGTGTTCCAGCCGCACACGGGGCGCCGGATCGTGCTGGCGACGAATGTCGCCGAGACGTCGCTGACCGTTCCCGGGATCAAGTACGTCATCGATCCCGGTTTCGCCCGTATCAGCCGTTACAGTCACCGCACCAAGGTGCAGCGGCTGCCGATCGAGCCGATCTCGCAGGCGAGCGCCAATCAGCGCAAGGGCCGTTGTGGTCGTACGAGTGACGGCGTCTGCATCCGGCTGTACAGCGAGGAGGATTTCCTCGCCCGGCCGGAGTTCACGGACGCGGAGATCCTGCGGACGAACCTGGCGTCCGTCATCCTGCAGATGACCGCGGCGGGTCTGGGTGAGATCGAGAAGTTCCCGTTCATCGATCCGCCGGATCACCGGAACATCCGTGACGGTGTGCAGTTGCTGCAGGAGCTGGGCGCGCTGGATCCGGCGCAGAAGGATCCGCGCAGGCGGCTGACTCAGACGGGCCGCAAGCTGGCTCAGCTGCCGGTCGATCCGCGGCTGGCCCGCATGGTGCTGGAGGCGGACCGCAACGGCTGTGTCCGTGAGGTGATGGTGATAGCGGCCGCGCTGTCCATCCAGGACCCGCGTGAGCGTCCCGCCGACAAGCAGACGCAGGCCGATCAGCAGCACGCCCGGTTCAAGGACGAGAGCAGCGACTTCCTCGCCTACCTCAATCTGTGGCGGTATCTGCGCGAGCAGCAGAAGGAGCGGGGGTCCAGTTCCTTCCGGCGGATGTGCAAGCAGGAGTATCTGAACTTCCTGCGCATCCGTGAGTGGCAGGACATCTACACCCAGTTGCGCACGGTGGCGAAGCAGATGGGCATCCACCTCAACGAGGAGGACGCCCCGGCGGACCGCGTTCATGTCTCGTTGCTGGCCGGGCTACTGTCCCACATCGGGATGAAGGATGTGAAGGACGGCAACAAGAACGAGTATCTGGGGGCGCGGAACGCCAAGTTCGCGATCTTCCCGGGTTCGGCGCTGTTCCGGAAGCAGCCGCGTTTCGTGATGTCCGCGGAGCTGGTGGAGACGTCCCGGCTGTGGGCGCGGGTGAACGCCAGGATCGAGCCGGAGTGGGTGGAGCCGCTCGCCGGGCATCTGCTGAAGCGGACGTACAGCGAGCCGCACTGGGAGAAGGACCAGGCGGCGGTGATGGCGTACGAGAAGGTGACGCTGTACGGCGTGCCGATCGTCGCGCAGCGGAAGGTGAACTACGGCCGTATCGATCCGGAGGTGTCGCGGGAGCTGTTCATCCGCAACGCGCTCGTGGAGGGCGACTGGCGCACCCATCACAAGTTCTTCGCCGACAACCGCCGGCTGCTGAGCGAGGTGGAGGAGCTGGAGCACCGGGCGCGGCGCCGGGACATCGTGGTCGACGACGAGACGCTGTTCGACTTCTATGAGCAGCGGGTGCCCGAACACGTGGTGTCGGGTGCGCATTTCGACTCGTGGTGGAAGCGCAAGCGGCTGGAGCAGCCGGACTTCCTCGACTTCGAGCGGGAGATGCTCATCCGGGAGTCGGCGGAGGCGGTGACGAAGGCCGACTATCCGGACTCCTGGCGGCAGGGTGATCTGAAGTTCCGGGTGACGTACCAGTTCGAGCCGGGCGCGGACGCGGACGGTGTGACGGTGCACATCCCGTTGCAGGTTCTGAACCAGGTCGCGGACGAGGGTTTCGACTGGCAGATCCCGGGGTTGCGGGAGGAGTTGGTGACGGAGCTGATCCGTTCGCTGCCGAAGCCGGTCCGCCGTCACTATGTCCCGGCGCCGAACTATGCGAAGGCGTTCCTGGAGAAGGCGGTTCCGCTTCAGGAGCCGTTGACGGTGACGATGGCGCGTGAGCTGCGGCGGTTGGTCGGGGTGCCGTTCGAGGCGGAGGACTTCGACTGGTCGCGGGTGCCGGACCATCTGCGTGTCACGTTCCGTATCGTCGACGAGCGGCGTCGCAAGCTGGCGGAGGACAAGGATCTGGAGGCTCTGCGGCTGCGGCTGAAGCCGAGGGCGCGCCAGGCGCTGTCCCAGGCCGCGGCGGCCACCGCCGAGCGGCGGGGCGGGGAGTCGCTGGAGCGTCAGGGTCTGACGGACTGGACGATCGGCACGCTCGACCGTGTCTTCGAGACCCGGCGGGCCGGTCAGCCGGTGAAGGCGTATCCGGCGCTGGTGGACGACGGCGACACGGTGTCGGTGCGTCTGTTCGACACGGAGGCGGAGCAGGCGGAGGCGATGTGGCGGGGGACGCGCCGGCTGATCCTGCGCAACATCCCGGTGAACGCGGCCAAATTCGCGAGCGATCGCCTGACGAACGCGCAGAAGCTGGCGCTGTCCGCCAATCCGCATGGTTCGGTGCGGGCCTTGTTCGACGACTGTGCGATGGCGGCGGCCGACAGGCTGATCGCGGACTTCGGTGGTCCGGTGTGGGACGAGGAGTCGTACCGGAAGCTGTTCGACAAGGTGCGTGCGGAGATCGTCGACATGACCGTCCGCACGGTCGGGCAGGTGCAGCAGGTCCTTGCCGCCTGGCAGGCCTGTGAGCGCCGTCTGAAGGGTGTTCGGAGCCCCGCGCTGCTGGAGAACCTCCAGGACGTGCGGGGGCAGTTGGACGCCCTTGTGAGGCCCGGTTTCGTGACGGCGACGGGGCTTCGGCGGCTGCCGGACCTGATGCGGTACCTGGTGGCCGCCGACCGGCGGCTGCAGCAGATGCCGACCAACGTGCAGCGGGACACCACGCGCATGGAGAAGGTGCGGGAGATGCAGGACGAGTACGCGTGGCTGCTGGAGCAGTTGCCGAAGGGCCGCCCGGTTCCGGCTTCGGTGCTGGACATCCGCTGGATGATCGAGGAGCTGCGGGTCAGCTATTTCGCGCATGCGCTCGGGACGGCGTATCCCGTCTCGGACAAGCGGATCGTGAAGGCGATCGACGCGGCGGTGCCGTAGTCGGGCGGGTACGCTGGGTGAGTTCGACCAGGGGGCTCACCCTCCTGTACAGTCCTTCTCGCAGCGCAACGCACGGATGGTGCTGCGAAACCTGGTCCTGTGGAGCAGTTTGGAGTGCTCGCCACCCTGTCAAGGTGGAGGCCGCGGGTTCAAATCCCGTCAGGACCGCAGTAGAGAAAGTGCCCGTCCCCGTCAGGGGGCGGGCGCTTTGTCGTTGGGGGCCGGAAGCAGGTCCTGGGCTGCGGAGCCGGGTCCTTTCGCTGCCGCTTTCGTCGCTGCGGGCCCAGGGGTCGCTGCAGGCTCGTGGGCGCCGTGTGCGGTCTTGACGGCGTCACATTCGCTCGGTACCCAGAAACCAGGGCGCGTTCCCGCGCGGCCCCCTGGAGGTGGCGTATGACGGCTTCGGCTAGGCACGAGACGCGGGCGCTGCTCCGGGCGCACCTGTCGGCCGCGTCGTCGTACGGGCATCTGACCCGCCACTGTCCGATCTGCCACCGTCTGCTGCGCCTGGCGATGCTGGCGATGGACTCGCCGTCGCGTCCCGTCCAGGTGCCGGAGGAGCCGGCGGGGGACGAAAGACCTACCACCGCGTGACCTTCGGCGTGCTCCGGCAGCCGCTCGGGCGTGGCAAGGTGGAACATGGAGTTCCGTTCGTGCGCGTAGTCTGGAGACGGCCGGCGCTCGGCGTGTGACGGGTGTCACTGCATGAGTTTCGGAAAGCGCGGTATTTACGCCTCACCTACAACTGGTCAATTTAATATGTGCAATTGCACTCTCCGGGATGTGCGTCCCGCGGCCCCGTCCGGCTCCCGCCCCGAGGTCTCCCGCGGCGGTTCCGACAGCCCTCCCCAGACTCCGACAAGCCCGCTCACAGACGTGTCGGCCGCCGGACGCCGGGCGCACAAAAAAGATCGCGCTGGACCCGGCGGGGTCCAGCGCGATCGACGACGCACCCTGTCACGTGCTGGGAGGGCTCCCAAGAGCCCGGGCGAAGGCCCTGTTGGGGCAGGACCCGCGTCGCTTGGAACTGGGGTTCGGGCTCCTCGGCACGTTGGGGGACCTGCCGATTTGCCCGGTCATGCAGTTGTTCAGGCCTCGCTGCGCTGCTGCGGGATGCCCGCGAGCAGTGCGCGGACCTCAGCCTCGCGATAGCGGCGGTGCCCGCCGAGCGTACGGATCGACGTGAGCTTGCCGGCCTTCGCCCACCGCGTGACCGTCTTGGGGTCGACACGGAACATGGTGGCGACCTCAGCCGGGGTCAGCAGCGGCTCGGCATCAGGGGTGCGAGCGGTCATGAGCGGCCTCCTCGGGAGAACCGAACCTTCTCGGTTCTTTCCTCTAAATTCTGCACCTTGACCCGCGTTGCCCGAAATGGCGGACGCGAGTCGAGTCGGTTATAGGACGAACGGCTTGTCCTCGGCACTACAACTACACCATCTGTCCAGCCCCGTCGGCCAAACCGATGGAATTGCCCTCCAGGTGTCCATCACCGACGGAAGCCGATGGACCATGCCATAGCGGACAGTCACGCCGCTGTGACGATCAGTCACAGGGCGATCAGGAGTCACCAGACCCCCCAAAGCACACAACGCGGAGATTCCGCCCGCTGTGGAACGTAGCGGGACGGACAGAGCCCTCCCCGGACTCCTTGTCCTATTTTGGCATGAGGAGGGGCAAGGGATGCAAGGGGCGTGTAAGTGCGGTCCGTCACGCTTGACGCTTTGGCCCGGATCCGGGTCCTACGTCCCATGTTGACGGCGCCTCAGGCAGCCGGAGCATCAGTCGGTGCGAGGACGAAACCCCAAAAAGGGCGCCGCGTCAAACGCCAGTTCGTCACCCGGAGCCCAGAAACCAGGCACCATGGCCCACGGCCCAGGAACCACGGCCCGGGAACCAGGAACCAGGACCCGGGCTCCGGACTCAGTTCGCCGACCGCAGGTCCCTGACCGACCGCCACCGCTCCACCAGCCGCGCGTACGCGGCACCGGCGCCCGCGCCGTCGCCCCGCCGCAGCGCCTCGATGCCCTCGGCCACGTCCGCCGCCGAGTGGTCGCCCTCCAGCTCGCCGGCCGGCAGCAGGTGCACCAGCCCGCCGTAGTCGAGCTCCACCAGCGAGCGGGGGTGGAACTCCTCCAGCCAGCGCCCCACGTCGAGCAGGCCGTCGATGAGCGGTCCCTCGTCGACGGCGTCGCGCAGCGCGCGCAGGGCCCGCGCCACCCGGCGCCGGGCCTGCACCATGGGCGTCCGGTAGCGCAGCATCGGCGGGATCTCGCCGGAGCCCTTGTCGAAGCGCCGTTCCCCGTCCGACACCAGCACGAACCAGTGCAGCGGCACCTGCCAGGTCGAGGTGCGGATCCACGGACGGGCGTCGGGGTTGCGGTTCAGCCAGCGCTCGTAGTCCCGGGCCGCCTGCTGCCGCACGACCTCCGGCAGCACCGCGTCCAGCACCGGCTTCGGCAGTTCCCCGGCCAGCTCGCCCAGGGCCTGCCAGCCGCGCAGCCGGGTCCGCCAGGGGCAGACGCACACCACCCCGTCGACCTCGAGCACGAACGCGTCGCTGCTCTCGTGCACCGGCACCGGCACCGGCGGGGTGGGCACCAAGTCGGCCAGGGAGCGGCGCAGTTCGTCCTGGTACGACGGCCGGTCGGGGCGGCGGGCGTAGCGCGCCCAGTCACCGCGCTCCGGCTCGGGGAAGGCGGCCAGCGGCTCGTACACGCGCAGGTACGTCGTGTACGGGACGATCACCGAGGACACCTTGGGCACGCCTGCTCCATCCCCTGCCCGTCGCCGGGAAAACCTGCGGGACCCGCCCGGGACGTGCGGGAAATCCCTCCAAATCGTCGCACGTCCGTACTCTGCCAGGGGAAGATCCCCGGCGGTGGGCGGCGCAGGTGCGCGGGCAGGCTCTAATCTCATGCTCACAGCAGCGCCCACCACCCCAGGGGAGCTGCTCTCCAACCGCCGCTACTCTCCAGGAGTCACCACAGTGACCGACGTAACCGGCGCACCTGCTGATGTACTGCAGACCCTGTTCCACTCGGACCAGGGCGGTCATGAGCAAGTCGTGCTCTGCCAGGACCGTGCCAGCGGCCTGAAGGCCGTCATCGCCATCCACTCCACCGCGCTGGGTCCCGCGCTCGGCGGCACACGGTTCTATCCGTACGCCACCGAGGCGGAGGCCGTCGCCGACGCGCTCAACCTCGCGCGCGGCATGTCGTACAAGAACGCCATGGCCGGTCTCGACCACGGCGGCGGCAAGGCCGTGATCATCGGTGACCCGGAGCGGGTCAAGACCGAGGAGCTGCTGCTGGCCTACGGCCGGTTCGTCGCCTCCCTCGGCGGGCGGTACGTCACCGCGTGCGACGTCGGCACGTACGTCGCCGACATGGACGTGGTGGCGCGCGAGTGCCGCTGGACGACCGGGCGCTCCCCGGAGAACGGCGGCGCCGGCGACTCCTCGGTGCTGACCGCGTTCGGTGTCTACCAGGGCATGCGGGCGTCCGCCCAGCACCTGTGGGGCGACCCGTCGCTGCGCGGCCGCAAGGTCGGCGTCGCGGGCGTCGGCAAGGTCGGCCGTCACCTGGTGACCCACCTGCTGGACGAGGGCGCCGAGGTCGTGGTCACGGACGTGCGCGAGGACGCCGTACGGCACATCCTCGACGCGCACCCGGCGGGCGTGAGCGCGGTCGCCGACACGAACGCGCTGATCCGCGTGGAGGGCCTGGACATCTACGCCCCGTGCGCGCTGGGCGGGGCGCTGAACGACGTCAGCGTGCCCGTGCTGACCGCCGCGGTGGTCTGCGGCGCCGCCAACAACCAGCTCGCCCATCCGGGCGTGGAGAAGGACCTCGCCGACCGCGGGATCCTCTACGCGCCGGACTACGTGGTGAACGCCGGCGGCGTCATCCAGGTCGCCGACGAACTGCACGGCTTCGACTTCGACCGGTGCAAGGCGAAGGCGGCGAAGATCTTCGACACCACGCTTGCCATCTTCGCTCGTGCGAAGGAGGACGGTATTCCGCCGGCCGCGGCGGCCGACCGGATCGCCGAGCAGCGGATGGCGGAGGGCCGCCGGGGCCTCTGATCGGGGGGCGCCCGGCAGGTTTGGCCGGTACCCGCCGACGGGCACTTAGAGAGAACTCTCACGTTCGTCGGCGGGTCGGCCGCCGATAAGTGGTTAAAATCGCGGTTGACCAGCGAGGACGGGGCGCCTCGAAGGTCCTGTGCACACGCGCGGGGTGCGGGCGACGTACCGTATGTGCGTGGGCTCAGGTACCGTGGAAGCCCTACGGACCGGTCTCTCCACGGAGAGCCCGTTCCGGATCATGAACGCGTGTCAAGACTCTGGGGCCGTCGAGCCCCGTCGTTGAGGGGGTCGAGCCATGGGGCGCGGCCGGGCCAAGGCCAAGCAGACGAAGGTCGCCCGCCAGCTGAAGTACAACAGCGGTGGGACGGACCTCTCACGCCTGGCCGAGGAGCTGGGCGCATCGACGTCGAACCAGTCGCCGAACGGCGACCGTTTCGAGGACGATGAGCATGACGACGACGACCTGTACTCACGTTACGCCGACCTCTATGAGGACGACGACGAGGAGGACGAGGACAGCCAGTCCTCACAGCATCGTCGCGGCGCTTGACCTTGTACTGAGCACACCCGGTCGGTGACTCCGGTCACCGACCGGGTTCTGTGCTGCCCACAAGGCCTCAGCCCGCGTAGTCCCCGACCAGGGCGGCGCCGGTGGGCTGCTCACCCTTGTCCGTGATCTCGCCGGCGACCCAGGCGTGCACCCCGCGGTCGGCCAGCGTGGCCAGGGCCACGTCCGCCGATTCCCCGGGCACGATCGCGATCATGCCGACGCCCATGTTCAGGGTCTTCTCCAGCTCCAGGCGTTCGACCTGACCGGTCCTGCCGACCAGGTCGAAGACCGGGGCGGGGGTCCAGGTGGAGCGGTCGACGACCGCGTGCAGCCCGTCGGGGATCACGCGCGCCAGGTTGGCGGCCAGGCCGCCGCCGGTGACGTGGCTGAACGCGTGCACGTCCGCGGTGCGGATCAGGGCCAGGCAGTCCAGGGAGTAGATCTTGGTGGGCTCCAGCAGCTCCTCGCCGAGGGTGCGGCCGAGTTCCTCGACGTGCGCGTCGAGCGAGAGGCCGGCCTGGTTCAGCAGCACGTGCCGGACCAGCGAGTACCCGTTCGAGTGAAGGCCGGAGGCCGCCATGGCGATCACCGCGTCACCCTTGCGGATGCGGTCGGCGCCGAGGAGCCGGTCGGCCTCCACCACGCCCGTACCGGCGCCGGCGACGTCGAAGTCGTCCTCGCCCAGCAGGCCGGGGTGTTCGGCCGTCTCACCGCCGATGAGGGCGCAGCCGGCCAGCACGCAGCCCTCCGCGATGCCCTTGACGATGGCGGCGACCCGCTCGGGGTGGACCTTGCCGACGCAGATGTAGTCGGTCATGAACAGCGGCTCGGCGCCGCACACCACGATGTCGTCCATGACCATGGCGACCAGGTCGTGGCCGATGGTGTCGTAGACGCCGACCTGGCGGGCGATGTCGACCTTCGTGCCGACGCCGTCCGTGGCGGAGGCGAGCAGGGGGCGCTCGTAGCGCTTGAGGGCGGAGGCGTCGAAGAGGCCGGCGAAGCCGCCGATGCCGCCGAGGACCTCGGGGCGCCGGGTCTTCTTGACCCACTCCTTCATCAGCTCGACGGCGCGGTCGCCCGCCTCGATGTCGACGCCCGCCGCTGCGTAGCTGGCACCAGTTGTCTCAGACATGGCGATGAGGACTTTCGTGTCGTACGGCAGGTGGAACGGGCCGTCTACGGACGGCGGATCGCGTCGGTGGCCGCGGTGGCGGCGGTTCCGGCGGCCAGCTCGGTCTCCAGCAGCTGCTTGCCGAGCAGCTCCGGGTCCGGGAGGTCCATCGGGTACTCGCCGTCGAAGCAGGCGCGGCACAGGTTCGGCTTGGCGATGGTGGTCGCCTCGATCATGCCGTCGATGGAGATGTAGGCCAGGGAGTCGGCGCCGAGGGAGGTGCCGATCTCGTCGATCGTCATGCCGTTGGCGATGAGCTCGGCGCGGGTGGCGAAGTCGATGCCGAAGAAGCAGGGCCACTTCACGGGCGGCGAGGAGATCCGGATGTGGACCTCGGCGGCGCCCGCCTCGCGGAGCATGCGCACCAGGGCCCGCTGGGTGTTGCCGCGGACGATGGAGTCGTCGACGACGACCAGGCGCTTGCCCTTGATGACTTCCTTCAGCGGGTTCAGCTTCAGCCGGATGCCGAGCTGCCGGATGGTCTGCGAGGGCTGGATGAAGGTCCGGCCGACGTAGGCGTTCTTCACCAGGCCCGCGCCGAAGGGGATGCCGGAGGCCTCCGCGTAGCCGATGGCGGCCGGGGTGCCGGATTCCGGGGTCGCTATGACCAGGTCGGCCTCGACCGGGGCCTCCTTGGCCAGCTTGCGGCCCATCTCGACCCGGGAGAGGTAGACGTTCCGGCCGGCGATGTCGGTGTCCGGGCGGGCCAGGTACACGTACTCGAAGACGCAGCCCTTGGGCTTCGCATCCGCGAATCGTGAGGTGCGCAGGCCGTTCTCGTCGACGGCGACGAACTCGCCCGGCTCGATCTCGCGGACGAAGCTGGCGCCGCAGATGTCGAGGGCGGCGGTCTCGGAGGCGACGACCCAGCCGCGCTCCAGCCGGCCGAGGACCAGCGGGCGGATGCCCTGCGGGTCGCGGGCGGCGTAGAGGGTGTGCTCGTCCATGAAGACGAGCGAGAAGGCGCCCCTGACCTGCGGGAGGACGGTGTGGGCCGCCTCCTCGATGGTCAGCGGCTTGCCGTCCTCGTCGACCTGGGCCGCGAGCAGCGCGGTGAGCAGGTCGGTGTCGTTGGTGGCCGCGACGCGGGTCGAACGGCCGCCGGGGTCCTTGGGCAGGTCGGCGACCATCTCGGCGAGCTGCGCCGTGTTGACCAGGTTGCCGTTGTGGCCGAGCGCGATGGAGCCGTGCCCGGTGGCGCGGAACGTCGGCTGGGCGTTCTCCCACACGGAGGCTCCGGTGGTCGAGTAGCGGGCGTGTCCGACCGCGATGTGACCCTGGAGCGAACCGAGCGAGGTCTCGTCGAAGACCTGGGAGACCAGGCCCATGTCCTTGAAGACGAGGATCTGGGAGCCGTTGCTGACCGCGATTCCCGCGGACTCCTGGCCCCGATGCTGGAGGGCGTAGAGCCCGAAGTACGTGAGCTTTGCGACCTCTTCGCCCGGAGCCCAGACACCGAAGACGCCACACGCGTCCTGGGGGCCTTTCTCACCGGGGAGCAGATCGTGATTGAGTCGACCGTCACCACGTGGCACGCCACCGAGTGTAGGCGAGATCGACCACTGGTCCGAATTCGGGTTACTCGACGGTAGCGGATCAGTTCTCCGCGACGGCCCGGACGGTCGTGCCGTTTTCGCTGGTCAGGGTGAGGGTGCCGTGATCCACTCGGTAGCTCACCCGGCCGTCGAAGAGGCCCAGCAGGGTCCGTTCGATGCGCATGAGTGAGGCGTCGCACATCATTCGGGTGGTGACCGGACGGCCCAGCGTGATGCTGCCGTCGCGGACGGTGGCGGTGGCGCTGACGTGGTTGCAGCCGAGCCGGCCGCCGACCCTGCCGGTGTGCCGGTCGAGGACGAGGTACGCGCGCCCGTGGGCAGGGGGCGAGGTGACGGTCCACCTGGTGCCGTACAGAGGGGTGACCTCCGGACCGGCGCAGGCCACCGCGAGCGGGACGAGCGCGGCGGCGGCCGCCAGTGTCATGCGCTGCTTGTGCCTGTTCATGCCGCTTTGACGGGATGTGGGAGCGGACCGGTTCCCGCACGACATCACGACTCACGGCATCACGACTCACGGCATCACGACTCACGACATCAGGGGCAGCAACCCGCTCAGGTCCGCCCGTTCCCCGCTCGCGCTGAGCTCGGCCTGCTCGAGCGCGTCCCGCCACGCCACCCGGCCGGTGGCGAGCCTGATCCAGGTCAGCGGGTCGGTCTCGACGACGTTGGGCGGAGTGCCACGGGTGTGCCGGGGCCCCTCGACGCACTGCACGACGGCGTACGGCGGGATGCGCACCTCGGTCGAGCCGCCGGGCGCCTTCGCGGCGAGCGCGTCGGCGAGCAGCCGGGTGCAGGCGGCGAGGGCCTGGCGGTCGTGGGGGATGCCGAGACCCGGCACGGCGGCGTTCAGGTCGTCGGTGTGGACGATCAGTTCGACGGTGCGGGTGACCAGGTAGTCGGCGAGGGTCATGACGCCGGTGCGAGCGGCGAGGAGACGGTCGCCGGGGGCGGTGTCGAGGGCCTCCGCGAGGCGCTCGCCGGTGCGGGTGTAGAGGGCGTCGAGGTCGGGGAGGGCGGCGGCCAGCTCGCGGGTGCCGTCGGCGATGTCGGCGGCACGGGTGGCGGTGGCGAAGGGCCACTCGGTGAGCGTGAGCTCCGCCTTGGCCGGCTCCTCGCGTCCGAGATTGCGGCTGACGGTCTCCACGGCCATGGTCACGTGCGCGGCGAGGTCACGGACGGTCCACTCGCCGAGCCGCGTGGGACCCGCCAACTGCTCGGGGGTGAGGGTGCGAACGGCCTGCCGTACGTTGCCGAACTGGGCGAGGACCGCGGCGCGGATCTTGACGGGGTCGTAGACGCGGGCACGCTTCTTGGCCGGTGACATGCGGGGAGCCTAGTCGGCGGACGCGAGCCCGACGCCCGCGCGGCGCCGGCCGGCACGGCGGGACGGGCAACGCGGTTCGGCGCCGGAGGACGCAGCGGTGGCCCGCGGCGGAGAGGGCGGCAGAAGCCCGCACTGGATGACGCAGCGGTGGCCCGGCGACGGACAGGACGGCAGAGGCCGCCGGGAGAATTCGGCGGGGCCCGCAGCGGAGGAATCGGCGCGGCCCTGCGCGCCCGGGCCGTCCTCCATGCGGTCGGCGCCGGCGTCGGACGCCGCGCCCCCGGCCCGGTTGAAGTGACCCCGGTGCTCGTCACCACGAGGGCCGCGCTGAGGGAACGCGCCGTGGTGGCGGAACGCGCCGTGGTGGTGGGGGGACGTCCGCTGGGGCGCGCACCGGAGGCCACGGCGGGGGCCGCGCCAGAAGACGCGGCGGGGGTCCCGCGCCAGGGGACACGGCGGTGGTCCGCACCGGCGGATGCAGCGGTGCCCCGCACCGGGGGACACGGCGGGGACCCGCGCCGGAAAGTGCGGCGGTGGCCTGCTGTCGGAGGAGACGCGGCGGATTCCGCGCCGTAGGGCCCAGCAGGGGCCTGAGCCGACAGATGCAGCGGGGCCCCCCGCTGTACGACCCGGCGGGGCCCCGCCCCTGAGAACCCGTCGGGGGCGTGTGCGGGCGGATGCAGCGACGTCCCACGGCAGAGGACGCAGCGGGGGACGCCCGTGCCGGGAGGACCCGGCAGTGGCCCGCCCGGAGAGCGCAGCGGTGGCCTGGTGTCGGCAGACGCGGCGGGGATCCCGCCCTGTGGGACCCGGCAGGGTCTCGCGCGGCAGATACAGCGGGACCCCTTGCCGCAGACCCTGCGGGGTCCCACGGCGGCGGATTCAGCGGGCCCTGTGCCATAGGACCCGGCTGGGTGCCGTGCCGTAGGGCCCGGCGGCGCACCGTGCCGTAGGACCCGGCGGGGCTCCGTGCCGCAGGACCGGCGAGGCGGCGAGGCTCCGTGCCGTAGGGCCCGGCGAGGCGGCGGGGCTCCGTGCCGCAGGGCCCGGCGAGGCGGCGAGGCTCCGCGCCGCAGGGCCCGGCGGGCACCGTGCCGCAGGAGCCGGCGGGGCGCCGTGCCGGGGCGGATCCGGGTGTTCGTGCGCACCGGCGACGCGATTCGGGCCCGGATGGCGAAAGCCCCGCCCGGGCCTCGGCTGAGGTCCTGGTGGGCGGGGCGTTCGTCCGACGGGGTCAGGCGAGCAGCGCCGGGATGGTGGCCTCGTGCGCCTCGCGCAGCTCGCTCAGGGACAGCTCGAAGGCGCCCTGGAGCTCGACCGTGTCACCGTCCACGACGCCGATGCGGGTGGCCGGCAGGCCGCGCGCGCCGCACATGTCGTTGAAGCGGACCTCCTCCGAGCGCGGCACGGCGACGATCGCGCGCCCCGCCGACTCCGAGAAGCAGAGGGTGAACGCGTCCAGCCCGTCCGGCACGACCAGCCGTGCGCCCTTGCCGCCGAGCAGCGCCGACTCCACGACCGCCTGGATCAGGCCGCCGTCGGACAGGTCGTGCGCGGAGTCGATCATGCCGTCGCGGGAGGCGGAGATCAGGATCTCGGCCAGCAGCTTCTCCCGCTCCAGGTCGACCTTCGGGGGCAGGCCGCCGAGGTGGTCGTGGATCACCTGCGACCAGGCCGACCCGCTGAACTCCTCGCGCGTGTCGCCGAGGAGGTACAGCAGCTGGCCCTCCTCCTGGAAGGCGACCGGGGTGCGGCGGGCGACGTCGTCGATGACGCCGAGGACCGCGACCACCGGGGTGGGGTGGATGGCGGCCTCGCCGGTCTGGTTGTAGAGCGAGACGTTGCCGCCGGTCACCGGGGTGCCGAGCTGCAGGCAGCCGTCGGCGAGACCGCGCACGGCCTCGGCGAACTGCCACATCACCGCCGGGTCCTCGGGCGAGCCGAAGTTCAGGCAGTCGGAGACCGCGAGGGGCTTGGCGCCGGTCGTCGCCACGTTCCGGTAGGCCTCGGCGAGGGCCAGCTGCGCGCCCGTGTACGGGTCGAGCTTGGCGTACCGGCCGTTGCCGTCGGTCGCGATGGCGACACCGAGGCCGGTGGCCTCGTCGACGCGGATCATGCCGGAGTCCTCGGGCTGGGCGAGGACGGTGTTGCCCTGCACGAAGTGGTCGTACTGCGAGGTGATCCACTTCTTGGAGGCCTGGTTGGGGGAGGCCACCAGCTTCAGGACCTGGTCCTTCAGCTCCTCGCCCGTCGACGGCCGGGGCAGCTTGTTCGCGTCGTCGGCCTGGAGCTCGTCCTGCCAGGCCGGGCGGGCGTACGGGCGCTCGTAGACCGGGCCCTCGTGGGCGACCGTCCGCGGGTCGACGTCGACGATCTTGCCGCCGTGCCAGTAGATCTCCAGGCGGTCGCCGTCGGTCACCTCGCCGATGACGGTGGCGATGACGTCCCACTTGTCGCAGATCTCCAGGAACCGGTCGACCTTCTCCGGCTCCACGACCGCGCACATGCGTTCCTGCGACTCGCTCATGAGGATCTCCTCGGGCGAGAGCGTGGAGTCGCGCAGGGGTACGTCGTCCAGGGTCACGCGCATGCCGCCGGAGCCGTTGGAGGCGAGCTCGGAGGTCGCGCAGGACAGGCCGGCCGCGCCGAGGTCCTGGATGCCGACGACCAGTTTCTCCTTGAAGGCCTCCAGGGTGCACTCGATGAGCAGCTTCTCCTGGAAGGGGTCGCCGACCTGGACCGCGGGGCGCTTCGACGGCTTGGCGTCGTCGAAGGTCTCGCTGGCCAGGATCGAGGCGCCGCCGATGCCGTCGCCGCCGGTCCGGGCGCCGTACAGGATGACCTTGTTGCCCGCGCCGGACGCCTTGGCGAGGTGGATGTCCTCGTGCCGCATCACGCCGATGGCGCCCGCGTTGACCAGCGGGTTGCCCTGGTAGCAGGCGTCGAAGACGACCTCGCCGCCGATGTTGGGCAGGCCCAGGCAGTTGCCGTAGCCGCCGATGCCGGCGACCACGCCGGGCAGGACGCGCTTGGTGTCGGGGTGGTCCGCGGCGCCGAACCGCAGCGGGTCGACGACCGCGACCGGGCGGGCGCCCATCGCGATGATGTCGCGCACGATGCCGCCGACGCCGGTGGCCGCGCCCTGGTAGGGCTCCACGTAGGAGGGGTGGTTGTGCGACTCGACCTTGAAGGTGACGGCGTAGCCCTGGCCGACGTCGACGACGCCGGCGTTCTCGCCGATGCCGACGAGCAGGGCGTCGGACTGGGGGGCCTTCTCGCCGAACTGGCGGAGGTGCACCTTCGAGGACTTGTAGCTGCAGTGCTCGGACCACATCACGGAGTACATGGCGAGCTCGGCGCCGGTGGGCCGGCGGCCGAGGATCTCCACGATCCGCTCGTACTCGTCCTTCTTCAGGCCGAGTTCGGCCCAGGGCAGCTCGACGTCGGGGGTCGCGGCCGCGTGCTCGACCGTGTCCAGAACCCTGGGGGCGGCCCGAAGGGCCTCGTTTGAGGGCGGTGGTGGGAGACGGGAGGGCGTCCTGCTCATGCGGTGACCAGCTTCTTGAGGATCGAGGTGAAGAAGGGAAGGCCGTCGGTGCGGCCGGTGCCGATCAGCGGCTCGACGGCGTGCTCGGGGTGCGGCATGAGGCCGACGACGTTCCCGGCCTCGTTGCTGATGCCGGCGATGTCCCGGAGCGAGCCGTTCGGGTTGAAGTCGAGGTAGCGGAAGGCGACGCGCCCCTCGGCCTCCAGCTTGTCGAGGGTGTACTCGTCGGCGACGTACCGGCCGTCCATGTTCTTCAGCGGGATGTGGATCTCCTGGCCCTGCTCGTAGTCGCTGGTCCAGGAGGTGCCCGCGTTCTCCACCCGCAGCTTCTGGTCGCGGCAGATGAAGTGCAGGTGGTCGTTGCCGAGCATGGCGCCGGGCAGCAGGTGGGCCTCGGTGAGGATCTGGAAGCCGTTGCAGATGCCGAGGACCGGCAGTCCGGCCTTCGCCTGCTCGATGAGGGGCTCCATCACCGGGGAGAAACGGGCGATCGCGCCGGCCCGCAGATAGTCGCCGTAGGAGAAGCCTCCGCACAGCACGACGGCGTCGACCTGGTGGAGGTTCTTGTCCTTGTGCCACAGGGCGACCGGTTCGGCGCCCGCGAGACGGATCGCGCGCTGCGTGTCCCGGTCGTCGAGGCTGCCCGGGAAAGTGACGACGCCAATACGAGCGGTCACTTCGCGGCCTCCGCGACTTCCTCCACCTTGACGGTGAAGTCCTCGATCACGGTGTTGGCGAGGAAGGATTCCGCAAGATCGTGGATACGGGCGAGCGCGGCCTCGTCGACCGGCCCGTCAACTTCCAGTTCGAATCGCTTTCCCTGACGTACGTCCGAGATGCCGTCGAAACCCAGGCGCGGCAGCGCACGCTGGACCGCCTGGCCCTGGGGGTCGAGGATCTCCGGCTTGAGCATGACGTCGACTACGACGCGTGCCACTGGCACTCCCGGTGTGTGGTGCTGAGCAGGTCCCTTCAGACTACCCGCACAAAATTTCTACGCGAGTAGAGTTGTAGGAAACTACGTGACGGCAGTCACTGTCCCGTCCCGGAGGGGCTCCCGCCGCGAAAAGTTCACGGAAAGATCCCGGATCGACGCCCGCTTCCCTATTGCGCCGGGACACGCGGGAAGATTTAGTCGGGCTTCACAATGCATTGCCGGGCACTGTACAAATGAAATACCAATAGCCGATACTTTGCCCATTAACTGGCGGACAGTCGACACCAGAGCGACGTCGTGGCACGTCATCGCAGATACAGGTGTCGCACGAAGGGACCGATATTCGTGGCGCAGAAGGTCGTGGTCACTCTCTTTGACGACATCGACGGCTCGGAAGCGGCGGAGACGATCGCCTTCGGACTCGACGGCAAGTCGTACGAGATCGACCTGAACCAAGCCAACGCCGAAAAACTGCGCACGGCCCTCGAGCCGTACGTGGCGGCCGGACGCAAGCGGTCGAAGTCCGGCAAGGCGTACCGGGAGACCGAGGTCGCCCCCGACCCGGCGGCCGTCCGGGCCTGGGCCCAGGCCCACAAGATGGACGTCCCGGCCCGCGGCCGCATCCCCAAGAAGGTCTACGAGGCGTTCAGCGCCGCGCAGTGACGCCGGCCGACGGCCGGTCACCGGCCCCTCGGCGGAACCGACTTGCGTTCCACCCCTCCTGATCAGCTAGAGTCTGGAGCACGCCGAGGGGCGAGGCCGAAGGGCCGGACCCACTCAGTCACGCGGGTGTAGTTCAGTAGCAGAACATCCCCCTTCCAGGGGGAAGGCGCAGTGTGCAATTCCTGTCACCCGCTCTGCACCGCCGGTCCTGAGCACTCTTGTGGATCAGGTAGGCTGGTGCTCGCGCCGATCGGTGGGAGCCGGTCGGAGGCATGCGGACGTAGCTCAGTTGGTAGAGCGCAACCTTGCCAAGGTTGAGGTCGCGAGTTCGAGCCTCGTCGTCCGCTCTGGATCAAGGCCCCGGTCGGTGACCGGGGCCTTCGCCGTGTCCCTGGCGTGCCGGCAGCGCGGGCCTGACGTGCCGGCAGTGCGGTCTCCGCGGTCTCCGTCGTGCGGGCGGCCTGGGCCCTGGCATGTCCCCGTGGGCCCGGACCTGCCCGTTCCGCGACGGGCGTCACACGGCGGTGTGCCTCTCCCCGGCTCGCGGTTGGGTATAGTTGCTCTCGCGCCACGGCGCAACGCGGACGTAGCTCAGTTGGTAGAGCGCAACCTTGCCAAGGTTGAGGTCGCGAGTTCGAGCCTCGTCGTCCGCTCCAGGAAAAGGCCCCCGGTTTCCCGGGGGCCTTTCGCGTCAGGTCCGGCTCATGCCGGTCAGGCGCTCGTCCAGCTCATGCCCGTGAGGCGCTCGTACGCCTCGACGTACTTGGCGCGGGTCGCGTCCACGATGTGCTGCGGCAGCGCGGGCGGCGGCTGCTCGCTCCGGCGGTCCCAGCCCGACTCCGGCGAGGTCAGCCAGTCACGCACGAACTGCTTGTCGTACGACACCTGCGAGCGCCCCGGCTGCCACTGGTCGGCCGGCCAGAAACGCGAGGAGTCCGGGGTGAGGACCTCGTCGGCGATGACGAGGGTCTCGCCCTCGTAGCCGAACTCGAACTTGGTGTCCGCCAGGATGATCCCGCGGTCGCGGGCGATGTCGCGGGCGCGGGAGTACACCGCGAGGGTCACCTGGCGCAGCTGCGCGGCGGTGTCCGCGCCGACCTGCCGGGCGGCCTCCTCGTAGGAGACGTTCTCGTCGTGGTCGCCGACAGCCGCCTTGGTGGCCGGGGTGAAGATCGGAGCGGGCAACTCGCTGCCGTCGACCAGGCCCTCGGGGAGGGCGAGGCCGCAGACCGTGCGGGACTCGTCGTACTCGGCGAGACCCGAGCCGGTGAGGTAGCCGCGGGCCACGCACTCCACCGGCACCATCTGCAGCGACTTGCAGACCAGGGTGCGGCCCGCCCAGTCGGCGGGTGCTCCGGCGGGCAGTTCGGTGCTCAGGACGTGGTTGGGGACCAGGTCGGCGAGCTGGTCGAACCACCACAGGGAGAGCTGGGTGAGGATGCGGCCCTTGTCGGGGATCTCCGTGGGCAGCACCCAGTCGTAGGCGGACGTACGGTCGCTGGCGACCATCACGAGGTCGCCGGCCTCGTTCTGGTACAGGTCGCGCACCTTTCCGGTGTGCAGGTGCACCAGGCCCGGCACCTGAAGGGGCTCGGGCTTCTCGACGAATCCGGACACGGTTCCTCCCCGTGGTGATGTCCAATGGCTCGATTCTCCCGTATGCCGGAGATCGGTCCTGGCGGGGGTCGGCGGAGCGAAGCTCAGTCACGTTTGCAGATGCGGTCCAGGAGGTTGGCGGTGGCGCGCTGGACGCGCGCGTCGACGTGGCCCGGACGGTCCAGGGCCGGGGACCAGGCGTACGTCCCGGACGCGAACACCAGCGCGCCGGACGGGGCCCGGTACAGAGACGTCTCCTGGTGGCGCGGGACGCCCTCGCCGTCGGTGTACGGGGAGTGGGCGAGCAGGATCCGTTCGTCGTGCTCGGGCAGCGGGGTGCGCGGGAAGTAGCGGTCCGCCTCCCCCGCGACCAGGCCCTCGATCGCGTCGCCCTCGCCCGCGCCGGTCGCTTCCCACAGCCAGTGGCCGGCGTTGCGGACGATCAGGGGATGCGGTTCGGGGACCCGGCCCGCGTACTGGATGCCGACGAGCTGCTGCTCCGGGCGGTCGATCTCGCGCCAGAGCGCGGGCCTGCCCGGGCCTCTGCGCTTGCGGCAGGTCAGCAGCCGGTCGGGGACGCCGGACGGGGACGGGCCCAGCTCGGCCTGCCAGTACAGGGTGCCCGCGGAGAGGAAGACGAGCGAGGTGCCGTGGTCGCGGGCGCGTTCGACGGTGCCGCGCATGGCGGCCGACCAGTACTCGTCGTGGCCGGGGAAGACCAGGCCGCGGTAGCGGGTCGGGTCGATGTACCCGGAGTGCAGGTCACGGGCGTCGGCGTAGGCGAGGTCGTAGCCGTGGCGCTCGGCGAAGCGGATGACGTCGTAGGCGTGTCCGGCGTGCGGCGGAAGGCCGGCGCCCGCGTACGGGCGGTCGAAGGAGACCGTGGTGGCGGCGTCGTCCTCGCCCAGCAGGCGGCCCTGCCCGTCCCAGGCGTGGTGCAGGCTGGCGCCGGTGCGGCCGTCGTGCGGGTAGAGGTTGTAGGCCTGCCAGGTGATGTCGGGCAGCAGCACGAGCAGGTCCGCCGGCTGGTCGTCGCGGACGGTGAAGGGGATGTGCGAGCGGTAGCCGTCGGCCGTGGTGAGCACGGCCACGTACGCGCCGACGTGCCAGTGCGACGGGATCTGCAGGCGCCAGGACAGCCACCAGTGGTGGCAGGAGACCGTGCGGTCCGCGGCCAGCGGCGGGGGCTGCACGATCCCGGACAGCCGGGGACTCGCGGTGATCTTGACGGCGCCGTCGCCGCCGTAGTGACCGATGCGGTAGATGTCGACGCCGAACTCCTGGGGCGGGTCGACGGTCACGTGGAAGTCGACGGCCTCGCCGGGGGCGACCGCGCCGGTGGAGGCGAAGCCCTTGATCTGACCGTGCACGTCGTCGGCGGCGCGGGGGCCGCCGGTGCCCGTCCTCGGCGCGGGGACACGGGGGGCGTCGCCGGGCGGTCGCCGGGTGCCCGGGTCCGGTAACCGGGGCGCGAGCTGCGCGGTGTCTTCGGCGTACGTCTCGGTGCCGCACAGCCAGGGGACGGGGCTCGGTCCGAAGGCGCCGGTCGTGGCGTGCGTCGGCGCTCCGGGCGGCCGACGGCGGATCTGCTCGGACGCCATGGTCGCTCGCCTCCCTCGTGTGCCTCGTGTGCGCTGTGTGCGTTGTACGCGCTGTGTGCGCTGTGTCACTCGTGCACCTCGTGCCCGGGTGGTGGCGAGGTGCTCTGTGAACGGTCATGCGTGCGTCGCAAGCCCATGTCATGGGCGCGGGCGGTCTCAGCACATCACATTACGCACGCGAGCTGTCACTGTTCGTTGCGAATCGACCCAAAGTGGAAGCGGGGGCTCCGGCCGGGTGAGCCATCGGGTGAACCGTCGGGTGAGCCGTCGGGTGAGCCGTCGGGTGACTAGCCGGACGCGCCGCCCGGTGCGCCGCCGGGTGCGCCGGGCGCGGGTGCCGGCCCGGTAGGGCGGGACGCCGTGCTCACGGTTCGGCGCTTGGCTGCGCGGCGCGGCCGCGGTGCGGCGGCCGTACCCGGTCGGGTCGGTCGGGAGGCCCTGCGCGTCGGCCGGGAGGGCGTGCGCGTCAGACCAGGCGGACCGGCTTTTCCGGGCGTATGCCGGTCTCCACCAGCCACTCCCGCAGCGGGGCCGGGTCGCCGTCCTCGACGAGACGGAGAACGCGGGGGGTCAGGTCGGTGGCGCGCCGGCCGTGGAGCAGCAGCGAGGGGCCGTCCAGCCAGTCGAGGCCAGGGGTGGCGCCCGCGGTGTCCATGGCGGCGCAGCACACCATCGCGGTGACGTGGTCGGTGAGCAGTTCGCGGCCGGTGCGGGGTGGCTGGAGCGGGAACAGGGGCAGCGTGCCCTCGTCCCAGAGCGCCGGGTCGGCTCCCTGGCCGGCGGAGTCCGGCGCGTCGCGTCCCGGTGGGGCCGCCGCCTCTTCGCGGGCCAGCTCGGCGGTGATGCCCGCGGCGAGGACGGCGGCCGCCTCGCTCACGTCGTCGCCGTCCCCGCCGTACCCGCCGTCACCGGCGTCGCCGTACGGCGTGTCGGGGGCATCCGGGTGGGGAGAGGGGGCCGGCGTGGCCGGGCTCGGTGGGGTGCGCTGCGGCGGGGTCGTCAGGTGGTCGAGGATGCGGGACAGGGTCGGGCCGTCGGGGGCCGGGGACTCGGGGCCGCGGGCGGCGGGGCCCTGGGGACGGCCGACGCCGAGGGCGTCGAGGACGCGGTGGAGGCGGGCCGCGTCGATGCGCCACTTGCGATCGACGACCTCCTCCGGATACTCCCGCCAGTCCACGGGCGCCCAGTCGGGGCCGGTCTCCGCCGGGCCGCCGTGGAAGAGGCGGGCGGCCAGCAGCGAGGCCGCCTCGTCCACCGCCCCGGGCTCCTCGAGCAGGTCGCAGGCGGGGCGCTCGCCGAGGCGGGAGGCGAAACCCTCGGCCAGGCGGTCGCGCCGGGACAGCTCGGTGAGCGCGGCGACGACGCCGGCGTCCAGGCGGGAGGGCCAGCGGCCCATGCGCCAGGCGGGCAGCGCCACCCTGGTCAGCAGCCGGTCCCAGCCCGCGTACGCCAGGCCCACCTGCTCCTGCGCGACGATCCGGAGGCCGTAGTCCACCGTCTGCGCACGCTCCGCGGCCGCGGCCGCGACCCCGCGCTCCATCTCGGCCGCGTGCTCCCGGCAGCTGCGCAGCAGCAGGCGGGCCACCCAGCCGAGCCCCGCGCAGCCCACTCGGGTCAGCGGGCACCGGGCGGGATCCGAGGAGACGGCGACCGCGGCGTCGAGGCCCCGCACGAAGCGGCGGGCCGCCGCTATGTCCGGGTGCGCCGAAGGTCCCGTACCGGCGACGACGGGGGCGAGGACCGCGCGCAGCTCGCCGACCCGCATCCACCACAGGAAGGGGGAGCCGATGACCAGCACGGGGGCGGCGACGGCACGGCGGTGGAGGCCGCGTATGCCCGTCATCTCGTCGTGCTCGTCCGGCGGCCCGTACGCCCGGCGGCCCGGACGGACGCCCGCGGGCGGACCGTGCGCCGGGTGGGTGCGGTCCTCCAGCCAGCTGTCGCAGTCCGGGGTGAGGGCTATCGCCGACGGCGCCGGGACGTCGAGGCGGTCGGCGAGGTCGCGCACCATCCGGTACAGGTCCGGGGCGGACTCCTCGGCGATCGGCACCGTGGGGCTCACGGCGGGGCGGGCACGGGCCACCACCAGGCCGACGGCGCCGGCGGCGAGCAGCACGAGGGCGGCGACGGGGATCAGCACCCAGCGGGCGGCCCGCCAGAAGGGGCCCACGAGGTGTTCGGTGGAGACGCCGGCCAGCAGCACGACGGCGACCGCCGCGGGCAGCAGGGCGACGGCCAGTGCCCGGCTGCGCACGCGCAGCACGGCGAGAGCCCTGGCGCGCGCGGCCTGCGCACCCGCCTCCACACCCGCACCGGTACCGGTCACGAGCGACCTCACCCCCTCCCCGGCTGTCCCGGGCGCCTGGCCTTCCTGGCGTTGCTCATTCCCCCACTGTGGCACTCGGCAGTGACATCGCAATGTCGGCGGGGCCAAGTGCCGGAACGCTTGCGCGGCACCATAGTTGGGGCCCCGGCCCACGTCAGCCGGATGGGACATCGGTCACTCGATGGAATGGCTTTGGTCAGAGGTGGGTGACAGAAAGCGAAGATCAGGCCCATGATCGGGGCATGCGACAGGCCCCGTTCCGGGGACGGAGACGGGGCCTGTGGGGTTCAGGAGACGGGGCCTGCGGGGTTCATCCGTGCGACGCCGGATACCGGCCGGTCAGATGCAGGCTGCCTTCGCTGCGATGTCCGTGCGGTGCTGGGAGCCGTCGAGGCCGATGCGGGAGACGGCCCGGTAGGCGCGGTCACGGGCCTCGGTGAGGTCGGCGCCGGTCGCGGTGACGGACAGCACGCGGCCGCCGGCGCTGACCACGGCGTCGCCCTGCCGCTTCGTCCCGGCGTGCAGGACGTAGGCGTGCGGGGCGTCCTGCGCGGCCACCTCGTCGAGGCCGGTGATGGGGTCGCCGGTGCGCGGGGTGCCGGGGTAGTTGTGCGAGGCGACGACCACGGTGACCGCGGCGTCGCCGCTCCAGCGCAGCGGCTCGAGGTGGGCGAGGGTGCCGTTCGCCGCGGCGAGCAGGACACCGGCCAGCGGGGTCTTGAGCCGGGCCAGCACCACCTGGGTCTCGGGGTCGCCGAAGCGGGCGTTGAACTCGATGACCCGCACCCCGCGGGAGGTGATCGCGAGTCCGGCGTACAGGAGACCGGAGAAGGGGGTGCCGCGGCGGCGCATCTCGTCGACCGTCGGCTGCAGGACGGTCTGCAGGACCTCCTCGACCAGCTTCGGCTCGGCCCACGGCAGCGGCGAGTAGGCGCCCATGCCGCCGGTGTTCGGGCCCTCGTCGCCGTCCAGCGCGCGCTTGAAGTCCTGGGCGGGCTGGAGCGGGACGACGGTCTCGCCGTCGGTGATCGCGAAGAGGGAGACTTCGGGGCCGTCGAGGTACTCCTCGATGACGACCCTCTCGCAGCCGGCGGCGTGCGCGACGGCCGCGTCGCGGTCGTCGGTGACGACGACGCCCTTGCCCGCGGCGAGGCCGTCGTCCTTGACGACGTACGGGGCGCCGAAGGCGTCGAGGGCCTGCTTGACCTCCTCGGGGGTCGTGCAGACGTACGAGCGGGCGGTGGGGACTCCGGCCGCCGCCATCACGTCCTTGGCGAAGGCCTTGGAGCCCTCGAGCTGCGCGGCTTCCCCGGAGGGGCCGAAGACCGGGATCCCCGCCTCGCGCACGGCGTCGGCGACCCCGGCGACGAGCGGCGCCTCCGGGCCGACGACGACGAGCCCGGCCTCCAGTTCGGCGGCCAGCGCGGCAACGGCCTTGCCGTCCAGGGCGTCGACCTGGTGCAGCTCGGCGATCTCGGCGATGCCGGCGTTGCCGGGCGCGCAGTGCAGCGCGGTGACGGCGGGGTCGAGGGACAGGGAGCGGCACAGGGCGTGTTCGCGGGCGCCGCTGCCGATGACGAGGACCTTCACGGGGTCAGCCTAACTAACCGGCGGAACCCGTTCTGCTTTGTGCGGGCTTCCGAAGGGCGCGCGGCGCGCGGGTGGTGCGTTCCTCCAAAACGCCGTCCGGCGGGGCGGGGAGGAGGCGCGCGGGATCAGCCGGCCGACCGGTGCCGGACGGGTCCGCGGCGGCCGGGGCCGGACGGGTCCGCGGCGGCCGGGGCCGGACGGGGTCGCGGCGGCCGGTGTCACTCGTTCGAGAACTCCTCCACGACCGTCGCTCCCAGTTCCCGCACGATGAGCTCGTGGCCCGAGAGGGCCGACTCGTTCAGGTCGGGGTCGTCGTCCTCGGGGATGTCGTCCTCGGGGGCGACCGGAGGCGGCGGCTCCGGGGCGGCCGGCCGGGACACCGGTCCGGGGGCGGCCGGGGACGGCGCGGCCTGGGACGGGGTGGGGGCGGCCGGCCGGGGCGCCGGGCGTTGCTGCTGGGGAGCGCCGCCGTACCCGCTGTTGAAGCCGGAGGGACCGGAGTGGCCCCCGGCGGGGGCGGGGGGCGCGGAGCCGCCGGACGGGTCGACGACCGCCTCGATCTTCCACTGGACGTGGAACTGCTCGGCCAGCGCCTGGCGCAGTACGTCCTCACTGCCGCTGCTCGTGAAGTTGTCCCGGGCGCCCGCGTTGACGAAGCCCAGTTGGAGGGTCGTGCCGTCGAAGCCGGCCACCTGGGCGTTCTGGCTGAGCAGGATCCAGGTGAAGCGGCGGCGGTTCTTGACCGCTTCCAGGATGTTCGGCCAGAGCGTGCGGGGGTCGAGGCCGCCGCTCGGCGGCGCGTAGACGGGCGCTGCGGCCGCCGCCGGGGCGGGGGCCGGTGCGGGCGCGGCGGCCGCGCGGGCTGCGGGGGCCGGTGCGGGCTGTCCGGCACCGGCGGGGGTGGCCGTGGGCCAGCCACCCGGCCGACGGCCGCTGCCGGCCGGGGTCGCGGTGGGCCAGGCGCCGGGGGCGGGGGCGGCCGCCGGGGGCGAGGGCGGCTGCTGGGGCCGGCCGGGGGGAGGAGCGACGGGCGCCGCGGGGACGGCGGGTGCGGGCGTGGGTGCGGGCGCGGCGGCTGCGGGCGCCGCGGCGGGCAGGCCGGCGCCCGCTCCGTTCGCCACGCCGCCCCCACCGGGTGCCGCGCCGCCGGGTGCCGCGGGGGCGCCCGCCGCCGGGCCCGCGCCGGGCGCCCCGGAGCCTCGTACGGCAGCCCGGGCCGCCGCCGGGCCGCCGCCGGGCGGGACCGGCGCTCCGCCGGGCACCGCTCCCCCGGGCGCGTGCGCGTCCGGTCCGGGCACATAGCCCATGGCGGGCGCACCGCCGCCTCCGGAGAAGCTCACCCCGCGCTCGATCCGGTCCAGCCGGGCCATCACGGAACGCTCGTCCCCGTAGGCGGCCGGCAGCAGCACGCGCGCGCAGATCAGTTCCAGCTGCAGGCGGGGGGAGGTCGCGCCCCGCATCTCGGTCAGCCCCTGGTTGACGAGGTCGGCGGCGCGGCTGAGTTCGGCCGCGCCGAAGGTGCCGGCCTGGGCCTGCATCCGCTCGACGACGTCGGCGGGCGCGTCGATGAGCCCCTTCTCGGCCGCGTCGGGCACGGCGGCGAGGATCACGAGGTCGCGCAGCCGCTCCAGCAGGTCGGCGACGAAGCGCCGCGGGTCGTTGCCGCCCTCGATGACGCGGTCGACGACCTCGAAGGCGGCGGCGCCGTCACCGGTGGCGAAGGCCTCGACGACGGAGTCGAGCAGCGAACCCTCGGTGTAGCCGAGCAGAGAGGTGGCCATGGCGTACGTCACGCCGTCCGCCCCCGCGCCGGCGAGCAGCTGGTCCATGACGGACATGGAGTCACGCACGGAACCGGCGCCGGCGCGCACGACGAGCGGCAGCACGCCCTCCTCGACGGGGATGTCCTCCTTCTGGCACACCTCGCCGAGGTAGTCCCGGAGGGTGCCGGGCGGCACGAGCCGGAACGGGTAGTGGTGGGTCCGCGACCGGATGGTCCCGATGACCTTCTCCGGCTCGGTGGTCGCGAAGATGAACTTCAGGTGCTCGGGCGGCTCCTCGACCACCTTGAGCAGCGCGTTGAAGCCGGCCGACGTGACCATGTGGGCCTCGTCGATGATGTAGATCTTGTACCGGCTGCTCGCGGGGCCGAAGAAGGCCTTCTCCCGCAGCTCACGGGCGTCGTCCACACCACCGTGGGAGGCGGCGTCGATCTCGATGACGTCGATCGATCCCGGCCCGTTCCTCGCCAGGTCACGGCAGGACTGGCACTCCCCGCACGGCGTCGGCGTCGGCCCCTGCTCGCAGTTCAGGCACCGGGCCAGGATGCGCGCGCTGGTCGTCTTGCCGCAGCCGCGCGGCCCGCTGAACAGGTACGCGTGATTGACCCGGTTGTTGCGCAGCGCCTGCTGCAGCGGGCCGGTCACATGCTCCTGCCCGATGACCTCGGCGAACGACTCCGGGCGATAGCGGCGGTACAGCGCGAGAGACGACACGCATACGAGGTTATAGGCGCCCACTGACAACCCACCCGCCCGCCGACGCAAGCGCCCCCCACGCACCCGCCAGAGCCGACCTACCCTTGCTGCCTTCCGGCCCTGGGGGAGTTCAGTCAGATAGCGCCGCGTGAGGGGCTCCGCACAGAGTACCTGATCGCGACAGCCCGGATCGAGTTCGCAAGCACTCCTCTCGGTCATGTAATGTTTCCGACGGAGGATTCGCCTAGAGGCCTAGGGCGCACGCTTGGAAAGCGTGTTGGGGGCAACCCCTCACGAGTTCGAATCTCGTATCCTCCGCCAGTGCCTCACCGGGCACGTTGTCGAAGGGCCCCACCGCTTGCGGTGGGGCCCTTCGACGTTGTCCGTCTCAGTTGCCGTGTGGCGAGCGTCATGAAGCCGTCCGTCCCGAACTCCCGCGTCCCGGAGAAGCCGCTTCCAGACGTGGAAGTCGGTGTTCGGGCTCAGCGGCCCACCGACCGGCGAGGCGAAGACGTATCCCTTGCCCTCCCAGTCGGCACCAGCCGCGATCCGCTCCCGTTCCTGGGCTTCCAGGTGCCGACGGAGGATCTTGATCAGCGGATCGGGCAGGCCGATGGTGCGCCGCCCGGCCCGGGATTTGGTGGACTTGTGTTCGCGCCGGGTCTGCTCCCGCTGGGGGGCGGCAGACCCACCCGTGCCCGCGGTCGAGCAGCGGCTCGCTTCCTCGGTCGGCGAAGCCACGGCTCAGCCCACGGATCACCCAGCCTCTCTCCCAAAGCGGCTGTCCAGCGCGCTCACCGATTCCACACCCGATGGAACTCTCCTGCTGGGATGGGCTCCAGCGGATCCCTCGCAGGATCGATCGCTTGGTCTGTCAGGCCGCCGTGCTCGTCCTCCAGGTGCTCCCAGCTGTACCGGTGGAGTCGGCCGGCCGAGGTCAGCTCTGCTTGCTTGATGACGGTCAACTCGCCGCGGTCGTCCACGGCCTCGATGTACCAGAGGCCGCCTTCCGCGTCAGCATGGCGGAAGTGGTGCCGCAGGGTGGCGCCCTCGTCGAGCGCCCGGTAATACGCCATGATCTCTGTCGCGATGCGCTCTGGGTCAGCCACGAGGCCATCGTGGCCGGGAGCGCATAGGCAAGCACGGCAGGAACGGTGACCGGAGCGGGAGGACAGTGAGCAGGAGACGCTACGTAGCGCGGGGTGTGCCAGGTGGATACCGGATCCGGGACAACCGAGGGCGTCGATGGTGGGGGGATCTCTACGAGTTGTGCCCTGATGATCTCGTGGCCGAGCTGAACGGTCAGGCGGAGCACGCACGGATCACTGCGCTGATGAAGCGCTACAGGGCACAGAAGCGATAGGTACCGCCGAAGCGGGGATGACGCATGCGCGCACCACAAGCGCACCAGATCAGGCGGGGAACCACGGGGAACAACGGGTAACCACGGGGAACCACGGTGAATGCAGCCGAGCCCGATGGGGCCGCTCCCCTACCGTCTGCCCAGCTCAGCGCCTGCACCGCCCCCAAATGATCGCAGCTTCCCGAGCTGAGAGCGCGAGTTCGATTCTCGTCACCCGCTCCATATGAACCCCCAGGTCAGCGACCCGGGCCTTTCTGCTGTCCGCGGCGATCACCCGCCACGTGCCAAAACCGTGCCAGAAGGCTTGCCGCCCACCTTCTCCGCCGCGACAGCCCGAGCCTTCCGCACGGTCGCGTCGAGGCCGGCAGCCACCCCACGCCGAAGTGCCTGCCTTCATCGTCGACGACCGCTCCGCCCACACCAGCGCGCGGCGGCCTGCCCGGATATTATATAAGTCATATTTTGTCCGTTTGATGGGGGTTGGTGGTGACGAGCAAGGGGCCGACGACGGATGGATCGCAGGGAGGTCGCCACGAGTTACTCCTTCAGGCTCTTTGTGGCCGGACACTCGGAGCGGTCGTCCAGCGCGGAGGCAAACTTGCGCGCGTTGTGCGAATCCCATGTGCCGGGTAATTTCGACATCGAGGTCGTCGACACCGCTGAGCAGCCGGCTCTCGCGGAGGAGCAGCGCATCCTGGCCACCCCGATCGCGATCAGGCTCGCCCCGCTGCCGCAACTGCGAGCGATCGGCGATCTGTCCGATCAGCGCCGCACGGCCTACGCGCTGGGGCTCCCGGCGCCGTCCGGTCCTGCCCGACAGGGGGACACGGAATGAATGGCATCGATGCGATCGAACGGCTCCCCACCGGCATCAGGGGCTTCGACCCAGTCGCTCTCGGCGGGCTTCCCAAAGGGCGTGCGACTCTCGTCACCGGGACCACCGGCAGCGGCAAAACCTTGTTCGCGGTGGAATTCCTGGCCCGGGGCATCCTCCACCGGGAGGAGCCGGGAGTGTTCGTCACCTTCGAGGAAACGGCGGAGGACATCCGGCGCAATTTCGCCGCGCTGGGCTTCCCGATCAGGCAGTGGGAGGACGACGGGAAGTGGATGTTCGTCGATGCCTCGGCCGACATCGCCCTGGAGGCACCCGTCATCGGCACCTACGACTTCGGCGCTCTGGAGGCGCGGATCGGGCATGCGGCCGGCCGGATCGGCGCCGCCCGGATTTCGGTCGACGCGCTCGACGCACTCTTCACCCGCTTCGCCGACCCCGCGATCGTCCGTCACGAGATCGCGCGGATGATCTACGACCTGGAAATGACCGGAGCCACCTCGATCATCACCGCAGAGCGCTCCGGTGAGCACGACGGCATGTCCAGGTACGGGGTCGAGGAGTTCGTAGTCGACAACGTGATCACCCTGCGTAACGTGCTGGCGAACGAGCGCCGGCGCCGGACCGTCGAAATCGTCAAGTTCCGCGGCGCTCCCCACCGCACGGGGGAGTGGCTCTTCGCCATCGATCCGACGGACGGGCTCGTGGTGATTCCGCTCGCGTTCCTCGCCCTGCCCTTGGCGAGCACCTCCCGGGTGCGCGTGTCGTCGGGCCTCACCCAACTGGACGAGATGTGTGGGGGCGGGTTCTACAAGGACGCGGTCATCGTGGTGACCGGCCCGAGCGGCGTAGGCAAGACGCTGTTGTGCCTGAAGTTCATCGACGCAGCGGTGGCAGCGGGCGAGCGCTGCCTTGTCTGCTCCTTCGAGGACGCTCGCGAGCAGATCAAACGCAACGCGGCAGGGTGGGGGATGGACATCGACGCCATGGAGGCGCCCGGCCTGCTCCGTATCATCGCCGACTACCCGGAGACGGCATCGCTGGAGGACCACTTCATCCGGATCAGGCGGGCCATCGAAGAGCACGAGCCCGACCGTCTGGTCGTCGACACGATATCCGCGCTGGAGCGCATTGCCTCATCCCGCGCGTTGCTCGACTTCATCCTCGCCCTCAGTGCGCTCGCGCGCCAGCGCGGGATCACCACGCTGTTCACCTCAGCGCCACCGGGCCGGCCCGCCCGCCAGCTCACGCCACCCATCGCGGAGGAGATCGCCAGCCTCACCGATGTCACGATCACGTTGCGTTACTTCGAGCGGCCAGGCGAGATTCACCGTGCCATTGTGGTCACGCAGACCCGCGGCTCCGCCCATGACCCCGGCATTCGCCTGGTGACGATCGACTCCGGCGGCATGCACATCGGCCAGCGGCTCAGCGCCCGCATCGGAATCCTCACGCCGGACCAAGCCCTCGATGTGGGCATGACGGGAACGGTCGAGGCAGAAAGCCACCGGCACAGTGATGAATGAGGCTGCCGCCGACCGGGAGGGCAAAGAGATGGAGGGGCCGGGCTCCGCCGACGTGGAGTTCGCCGCCGAGGTCAGCCGCCTGATCGTGCAGGAGTCCGCTGACGGGGTCATCGCCGTGGACGAGCAGGGGATCGTCCGGCTGTGCAATCCGGCCGCGGCAGTGCTCTTCGGCCGCCCCGCCCGGGAGTTGCTCGGCGCCCCGTTCGGTTTCCCGATCGTGACGGGCCGGTCGACAGAGGTGGAACTGATGCTGCCGGGCGGCGGCATCAGGGTTGTCGAGATACGAACCGTCACCACCGCTCTGCACGGTGAGCCCTTGCATGTCATCTCTCTGCGGGACGTGACACGCCGGCGAGACATCGAACAGGGCGCTGAGCGCTTCCAGCGGCTGCTGCAGCCGGAGCTGCCGGACCTGGCCCCGCTCGGCGCAGCGGCCGTCTACCGGCCCGCAGCCGTCGGCGTCGGATACCTCGGCGGGGACTGGTACGACGCCATCCCGCTTCCCGACGGCGCTGTCGGCGCTGTGATCGGCGATGTCGCGGGGCATGACCTGCACGCTGCGGCCGCGATGGCCCAGATCCGTTACATGCTGCGCGCTCTGCTGTTCGACCGCCGCGCCGCGCCCGGCGCCGTCCTCGCCGCGCTGGACCGCACCCTCCACGCGATCACGAAGCATCCGGTCACCACCGCGTGCGTGGCCCGCATCGAGCCTTGTGACAGTGGCTGGAAGCTGAACTGGAGCAGCGCGGGCCATCCCCCACCCCTGCTGCTCACTGCCTCCGGTAGGGCTGAGTACCTGCACATCGAGCCGGGTGTACCGCTCGGCGTGGATCTCGACCAGACCCGCTTCGACGACACCCGTCTCCTTCCTGCGGGCGCCACGGTGATCTTTTTCACCGATGGGCTGGTCGAACACCACCGCCGCCCCATCGACGCCGGACTCACCGCACTCGCCGACCTCGCCACAGCGCACGTCGGCTTGCAGCTGGACGACTTCGTGCAGACCCTGGCCGATCAGCACCCCGGCGAAGGCCAGGACGACATCACCATCCTGGCCCTGCGCACGCCCGCCCTGCCCTGCTCCGGAAGCGCTCCATAGGCACCGTCACCGGGCAGGGTTCAACGGCGACCGGCGTCGTAGCCCGCGTCGCAGTACGCGCGCGCCCGGACGGTCAACGACCAGGCGGCGCAGCCCATGGCGGCCCCGAACGACGCGGAGCCCGCCCAGGGAAGGCAGGAGCCGGATCTCGGCTTGGCCGACACCTGTCCGGCTGTCCCGTCAATCGCCGACCGCAGCCGAAGCCGGCCCGGATCGGACTCCAACAGCGGTGCTCACTCTCTGGACCGCTCGGAACGAGGGCGCGAAGCCGGCGGACCGGTCGAGGTGGAACGCGGAGTCTCAACGCCTGGCGCGGGGCGTGAGCCGGAACTGAACCCCGGTGGGACACCGGCCAGAGGGCCGGACCGCTTGAGAGGTCCGGCCCTCTGGCGTTCGCCCGTCTGGTGGGCGCGGGTGCACGGTGGGAGCGTCACCGGGGGGGACGGCCGGTCAGGAGTGACCGCCACCGCCGGACGAGTGGTGACTGGGGCCGCCACCGCCGGACGAGTGGTGACTGGGGCCGCCACCGCCGACGGACTCGTGGGAGCTCCCTCTGTGGGAGGCGGCGTGCTGGTTCAGGACCTTCATGATCTCCGAGGCCAGAGCGTCCGCCAGGGTAGGTGCGAGGGATTCCGCCATTGCGGTCGCCAAGGCCTGTGCGAACAGCACCCTTTCCAGTTCCGAGGAACGGGAAGGCGGCCGGGACAGGAACTCCACGGCCGCTTCCATCAAAGCTCCAGCGAGTGGAGCTTTTCCATGCTTTACACCGGTGCCGTTGTGCGTAACCCCGGCATCGCGCACCATTTCCTCGAAGACCTCATCAATGAAGGCCTCCACGGGATCCCGTTCCGATTCTCCGCCGGACTCAGCTGCCATTGTCGTTCCTCAAGTCTTCGATTGCCTTACGGGACCTGCCCCCCGGCGCCGACGACGCCGGCGACCGGAGGGCAGGGATGTCGCCTTTTCCTGTCAGCGGCGCATGAGCGCGGCCAGCAGCAGCGGGTGCTCGATGCCGGACTCCTCGCCACCGCGCTCCTCACGACGGCGCATCAGCGCGGCGAGCAGCAGCGGGTTCTGGACGATGGACTCGCCGCCCCGCTCCTCACGACGGCGCATCAGCGCCGCGAGCAGCAGCGGGTGCTGGATGATGGACTCCTCGCCCCCGCGCTCCTCACGACGGCGCATGAGCGCGGCGAGCAGCAGCGGGTGCTGGATGATGGACTCGCCGCCCCGCTCCTCACGCCGACGCATCAGCGCCGCGAGCAGCAGCGGGTTCTGGATGATCGACTCCTCGCCCCCGCGCTCCTCACGACGGCGCATGAGCGCGGCGAGCAGCAGCGGGTGCTGGATGATGGACTCGCCGCCCCGCTCCTCACGCCGA
>NZ_JBIRUY010000037.1:67505-109103 GCF_044335305.1 Streptomyces sp. NPDC020490
GACGCATCAGCGCGGCCAGCAGCAGCGGGTGCTCGATGATCGGCTCCTCACCGCGGTCCTCACGGCGGGACAGCATCGCTGCCAGCAGGAGCGGGCCGAAGGCGGATTCCTCGCCGAACTCTTCCTGGCCGGCCTCGGCCTTTTCACGAGTGGGAGTCTCCGTCGTTGCCGTCATGGTTCCCTCTTTCTTCGACGCATGTTCAACGGAGTGCCCGGCCTTTGCCGGCCTGGCGCTCCGCCCTTCATCGCCATCGTCCTGGCGCAGGTCGTCGGCCGCACTTCGATCATGCGCCAGATGGCTGGCGAATTCCCGAAAACTCGCGCACGCCGAAAGCGGGAGTTATAGCGGCAGCAAATGAGGGAAGAGTTTCCGGTCCGGCCTGCCCCGCAGGCCGGAACACCGCGGTCCGCGGCCCGTACGGCGGCGGACCGCCGCTGCCGTACGGGCCGCGGCCGGCCGTCGGTGGCGGCCTCCACTGATCACCCGACCGGCCCACCGGTCCTCGGTGCCCGTACGGACGAAGGCCCCGACCGGTTCGCCGGTCGGGGCCTTCGTCGGGGCGGGTAGTCGCCGGGGGTCGCCCGGGCTCAGCCGGTGAAGGTGAAGTACTTCCAGGTGCCGTACGTCGTGGTGTTCACGCTGTCGCCCGAGCCGCTGATGTAGGAGTCGCGGACCCGGTAGCGGTAGCCGGTGGGCGGGGTGCCCGTGATGGTGACGACGGACTTGCCCGTCGAATCGAGCGTGAAGTACTGCTTGGCCGTGTTCTGCCAGACACCGCCGTAAGAGATCTGGACCTGCAGCAGCTGCTTGCGGCCCGGGTACGCCGTCATCGTGGTCGTGACGACCGGGTCCTTGGACTGGTGGAAGTAGTAGTAGGTGTGGTTCCACGCGTACCGCGTCTTGTAGGAGCCGCCGAGCGTGGTGGACACCTTCACCTTGGCGCCGACCGTGCTCGTCGCCGTCTTCGGCGCGTAGCGGGCGTCGCCCGCGAACTTCGCCGTGAGCTTGGTCTTGCGGGTCAGGGTGAGGGGGGCGGACAGGTTGCCGCTGGAGTCGACCGTGCCGGACTTCACCAGGGTGTCGGGTTTGTCGGCGCCGTACGGGTTGGCCCAGATCTCGACCGTGCGGTTCTTGTATGTGGTGCCGAGGTGCGCCGTGAAGGTGACGGACTTGGCGTAGTCGTAGACCTTGCCGTCGTTGTTCAGCGTCAGCGTGGGCGTGGCGCGCGAGACGCTGACGGTGTCCGAGGCGGTCGCCGCGGTGTGCGTGCTGTCACCGGCGTACGTGACCGTGTACGTGACCTTGCCCCCGGCGGGCGGGGTGTCCGTGAAGGAGTACGCGCCGCCCGTGCCGAGGGGCTTGGTGCCCAGGGACTTGCCGTTCGGGGACTCCAGGTCGGTGCGGGTGACCTGCAGCGGGGTGCCCGCTGGCAGCGCCAGGTCCGCGGTCAGCTTGCCCTTGACGGTGAGGGAGGCGGCGCGGATGGCCGTCGCGGGGGCGTCGGCCGTCAGGGTGGGGGCGTACTTGCGGGGCGCGTCGACGGTCTGGAACCGCATGGCGTTCGCGGACCCGGTCAGCACGAACAGCTGCGAGCCGTCGGCCGACCAGGTGGTGGTGTGTCCGCCGCCCGGCATCCAGGAGTGCGACAGGTTGCGGACACTGGCGGGCTGGGCGGGGTCGGTGCCGAAGACGTAGGTGTCGCCGACGTCGTCGGTGTCGAGGACGGTGGCCGCGACCGTGCCGTCCGGGGCGACGCCGACCGTCAGCGGATTCGAGGCGATCGGGAAGGTGCGCACCGCGGACAGGTCGGAGAGGCGGTACTCGGTGAGCGTCCGCGGCGCGGGCCCGGTGACGATGACGTTCTGGCCGTCCGGGGTGAGGGCCGCGTCCTGGACGGAGGCGCCCTTCTCGGCGGAGACGCGGATCACCGGGGTGCCGGAGGAGATGTCGTAGACGACGATCGGGCCGGAGCTGATGTGGGCGTCGAGGGCGAGCAGCGTGCCCGGGTTGTCGGGGTCGGCGTAGAGCTCGGGCGGGCTGGAGAAGTCGTGGCCGGCCGCCAGGTCGAGGGTGACCGTGGACTGCTGGGCGGTCAGGTCCACCTCGCCGAGCCCGGAGTCCCACTGGTCGCCGTAGCCGAACCACAGCCTGCCGTCGGCGTAGGCGAGGCGGGAGGGGGCGGTCTTGTCGCCCGTCGGGTACTCGGCCGCCTGCGTGAGCTGCTCGGTGTCGAGGGCGACGATCTTGTCGGCGCCGGCGACCGCGGCGTACAGGGTGCTGGAGTCCGGGCTCAGTTCCAGGTCGAGGACCTGGGGCAGACCGGTGAACTTGGTGACGACCGTGCCGGTGAAGTCGGTGACGACGATCTGGTTGCCGTAGCTGTCGCTGATGAAGACCCGCTGGTGGACGCCGTCCACCACGGTGTCGTCCGCCCCCCAGACCGGTATGGACGTGCTGGAGTCGGCGGACGCCGGTGCGGCGAGCACCACCGAGCCGAACAGGGCCGCCAGGGCTGCGGCGGCCGGGAGAGTGCGCAGACGCACGGTTCGAACCCCCCGGAACGAAGTGAGCGCAAGTGGGTGCCACCCGTGTGTCCGGTGCGTCCGGTGCGTCCGGTGCGTCCCCGGGCGCGCCCGGTGCGTGTGAAGCAGGGGCCGCGTGTGGCGGGTGAGCGAAGAGTAAGTGATGCCGTGGTGAACCCCTGCACAGGGGTCCGGTCCGGGTCCCGGGCGGACCGTTGCCCCCGGTTGGCCGGTCGGTCGGCCGGTTGGCCGGTCGGTTGGCCGGTTGGCCGGTCGGTTGGCCGGTTGGCCGGTCGGTTGGCCGGTTGGCCGGTCGGTTGGCCGGTTGGCCGGTTGGCCGGTCGGTCGGCCTGAGCCCGGGAGCGGCCTGTGGGCGTGGTGCTTGAGGCGGGAGGCTCGGGGCACCCGGCGCCCATGAATCAGCCGCTCGAACCCAGGCATACGCGACACACGGCACGTCCCGGTCCAGGCGACCCGGAGTCCGGGGAGGAGCGGGCGGCGGACACCTCCGAGGAGTCGTTCGGCCCGGACCCGGAGGTCGAGGAGCGGGCTCCGGACACCCCGGCCGGTCTGCCGAAGCAGCGCTGGGGCGCGGCGCTGAAGGGCACCTTGAAGGAGTTCAAGGACGACGAGCTGACCGACCGCGCGGCCGCGCTGACGTACTACGGGGTGCTCTCGCTCTTCCCGGCCCTGCTGGTGCTGGTGTCGCTGCTCGGTCTGGCCGGCCGGTCGGCCTCCGAAAAGGTGCTGGACAGCCTCAACCGGCTGGCGCCCGGCTCGGCCCGGGACATCCTCACCCGTGCCGTGCACCAGTTGCAGGACAACGGCGGTCTCGGTTCGGTCATGGCGATCGTCGGCCTGGTCCTGGCGGTGTGGTCCGCCTCCGGGTACGTCGCGGCGTTCATCCGCACCGCCAACGCGGTCTACGACATCCCCGAGGGACGCCCGGTGTGGAAGATCCTGCCGGTGCGGCTCGGGGTGACGGTCACGCTCATGGTGCTGGCCGTCATCAGCGCGCTGATCGTCGTCTTCACCGGCGGCGTCGCCCGTCAGGCGGGAAAGACGCTCGGCATCGGCGACACGGCGCTGACCGTCTGGTCCATCGCGAAGTGGCCGGTGCTGGTCCTGCTGGTCACGATCATGATCGCGATCCTGTACTGGGCGACGCCGAACGCCAGGACGCGCGGACTGCGGTGGGTCACGCCGGGCAGCTTCCTCGCCCTGCTGATCTGGCTGGCCGCCTCCGCCGGGTTCGGGGTCTACGTCGCCAACTTCGCGTCGTACAACAAGACGTACGGCACGATGGCGGGAGTGATCGTCTTCCTGATCTGGCTGTGGATCGGCAACCTCGCCATCCTGCTGGGCCTGGAGTTCGACGCGGAGGCGGCACGGCAGCGGGCCCTGGCCGGCGGGCATCCGCCGGGCGAGGAGCCGTACACCACGCCGCGCGACACCCGTGCCTGGGACGAGGAGGACCGCCGCCGCCTGCGCGGCACCACGTGACGGCGACGCCGCCTCCCCGGCCTCACAGGGCCATACAGCTAGCCGGTGATGCGGACCGGCTTCGTGACAGTCACCTGGTCGACGTCGGAGACGCGGACCGTGACCCTCATCGTCCAGGTGCCGGCCAGGGGGAGGGTGAGGGACCCGGTGCCCCAGTAGCCGCCCCGGTCGGTGAGGCGGGCGTCGACCGGGCCGATGCCGCGGGCGGGCAGCGTGAGCGACATCCGCAGTTCGGGGACGGTGGAGATACCGCCGTCGGGCCCGTACACCACGGCCTGCACGGAGTTGCCGCCCACCCGGCCGGGGTCCAGGGTGATCTGCACCTTGCCGCGGCCGCCGGGGGTGCCGACGTCGAAGGGGACCGTGGTGACCGACGCCACCGGCAGTCCGCCCGCGGTGGTCGCGGGCCCTCGGGCCGCCTCGGCCTCGGCGCGGCCGGGCAGGGTGCCGGTGAGCACGGTGGTGATCACCAGCACCACCAGGCCGACGGCGACCTCGGCCAGCACCCGATGACGCAGGACGCGGCGGTGGTCGTCGCCGGACGCCTCCTCGGCCGCCTCGGACGCCTCGGCCGCCTCGGCGGGCTCCGGCGGCAGCGACGGCAGGGACGCCAGCGACACCAGTGGCGGCGGGCCGCCCACCGGCTCGGAGACCCGCTCGGGCACAGCTGCCTCCGCCCGCGCCGCCGGCAGCAGCGCCGTCGCCCGCCGGGACAGCCCGGCCGCCGCCAGCAGCAGCGCCACCGCGGCCAGCTTCGCGGTCAGCAGACGGCCGTACGCGGTGCCGGTGAACTGGTCCCAGGAGCCGAGGCCGCGCCAGGACTGGTAGACGCCGGTGATCACGAGGACGGTCACGCAGGCGAACGCGATGCGGGAGAACCGGGCGACGACGGCCGCCGGGACCCGGTCGCGGTGCAGCGTGCGCAGCAGGGCCGTCAGGCCGCCCAGCCAGACCGCCATGGCCAGCAGGTGCAGCACCGACGACGCCATCGCCGCCGGCACCTGGATCCCGGCCGACGCGTGCTCGGCGGACGCCCAGGTCAGCGCCAGGCCCACGGCGAGCACGGCGCCCGCCGCGAGCGCCGGGCGCGACCATGCCCCGCGCCCGCGCAGCCACCGGGCCCACACCGCCGCGGCCACCAGCAGCAGCGCCAGCCGGGCCAGCAGGGCCAGGCCCGGCCGGCCGGTCAGGGTGCGGGCGAGGGCGGAGGGGTCGAGGGCGGCCGACGGGCCCGCGCCCGTCTCGTAGGGGCCGCGCAGCACCAGCAGGGCGAGCGTGGCGGCCAGCAGCGTCCACCAGCCCGCCGTCAGGGGCCGCCGCAGCGCGCCCCGCTCGGGCGGCCGGCACAGCGCCACGAACGCCGCCGTGCCGATGAGCAGGGCGGCGGCCAGGTACGCCAGGTAGCGGGCGACGGTGAAGAGGCTGCCGGTGACCGGGTCCTCGACGGGGCCGGTGTCCACGGGCGCCGTGGTCGCGGAGGGCCGGCCGACGGAGAAGGTGAAGGCGCCGGACACCGGGTGGCTGTCGGCGGAGACGACCCGCCACGCCACGACGTACGTGCCCTCGGACAGGCCCGCGGGCAGCGGCACCCGGACCGTGTCGGAGCCGCCGGGGCCGTGCTGGGCGCCGCCCGTGCGGACCCGCCGGTTGCCGGGGTCCAGGACGCGCACGGAGTCGTCGAGCAGTCCGACCGACTCGGTGAAGGCCAGGGTGACGTGGCGGGGGGCGGAGTCGAGGACGGTGCCGTCGGCGGGGTCGGTGGAGCGCAGGGCCGCGTGGGCGGACGCCGGGACCGCGCCGCCGAGGACGAGCAGGAGCAGCAGGGCGCCGAGCAGCACCAGGCGCGGCGGTCGCCGGGGTCCCCGGCGGGCCGGGCCGGCGCGCCGGGCCTCCCGGCGGGCCGGGTCGGCGCTGTGCGCCGGGTCATCCGTCACGTCGTGTCCCGGACTCTTCGCCACGCTCCCTCACTTTCCGCCGTCCGGCCGTCGCGCCGTCGCCGCACCCCTCCGCATAGGTACGGACGCCGGTCCCCGTGCGCTCACCACGTGGGCCGGTCCCCGTGCGCTCACCACGTGGGCCGCGCCGACACGCCGCCGTCGACGACGAGGTCGTGCCCGGTGATCCAGGAGGCGAGCGGGGAGGCGAGGAACACGCAGGCGTCGCCCACGTCCTCCGGCCGTCCGAGCCGCCCCGTCGGCGCCGCCGCCCGCCATCGCCGCACCCCCTCCGGCCAGTCCTCGGCGAGCCCCGCGCGGTCGATCAGGCCGGGCGAGACCGTGTTGACCCGGATGCCGTGCGGGCCGTACTCCAGGGCGGCGGAGCGGGCGTGCATCACGACCGCCGCCTTGGACGCGCTGTAGTGCGCGTGCCCGGGGGCGGGCTGTCGTGCCTCGATGGAGGCGATGTGCGTCACGGAACCCCCGCCGGCCTGCTCCCGCATGATCTCGGCGGCGGCCTGGGTGCAGGCGAAGACGCTCGACAGGTTGGCGTCCACGACCGCCCGCCACTCGGCCGCCGTCATGCCGGGCAGTTCCCGGACCGGCTGCACGCCCGCGTTGTTGACCAGCGCCGTGAGCCGCCCGCCGCCCCAGTCGGCCGCCTCCCGCACGACCCGCGCGCACGCCTCCTCGTCGGTGAGGTCGCCCCGCAGTACGACGGCCCGGCCGCCCGACTCCTCGATGCGGCGGGCCACGTCGTGCGCCGCGTCCACCGCCGTACGGCAGTGCACCGCGACCGCCGCGCCCTCCTCGGCCAGCCGCACCGCGATCCCCCGCCCGAGGCCGCCGCTCGCGCCCGTGACCAGGGCGACCTGGCCCGCCAGCAGGCTCACGGGCGGCACAGTCGCGCGATCCGCGCGGCCTCGGCGGGATACCGCGCGGTCAGCGCGGCCGCGTCGCCGTGCTCGTAGCCGGCGTAGGTGAAGCCGGGCGCCATCGTGCAGCCGAAGAACGTCCACGCCCCGCCCGCGGCGACCCGTCCGCCCATCCAGGTGCCGGCCGGGACGGTCAGCTGGGGCTGCTGGCCGTGCAGCACGTCCGGTCCGAGGACGGCGTCGGCGGAGGTGCCGTCCGGGGCGAGGAGCAGCAACTCCAGCGGGTCGCCCAGGTAGAAGTGCCAGATCTCGTCGGCGGGCAGGCGGTGCAGGGCGGAGAAGTCGTCCGCGGTCAGCAGGGCGACGATCGCGGTGCCCTCCGGCCGCCCGTCGGCACGCTCGGGACCCGCCCAGGTACGGCGGAACAGGCCGCCCTCGCGCGGGATCGGCTCCATCCGGTAGTGGGCGACGAGGTCTTCCGGAGTCATCCGGCGAAGGCTACCGCCCTCCCCCGGACTCCCGGTGGAGGAACGCCAGCCGGGCCGTCTTGGCGGGCAGGTACACGTCCGGGAGGTCGACCTCGGGGAGCACGACCACCGGGCCCGCCGTGAAGCCCTGGCGCAGGAAACGGGCGACCGCCTTCTCGTTGCGCACGTCGGGGTCGACCACGATCCGGCGCCGGTCCGGACCTGCCAGAAGGTGGGCGGTGACGACACCGAGCAGCGCCGCCGTCCAGCCGGAACGCGGCCCGCCCGGCCCGGCGGGCGCGAGCAGCAGGTGCAGGCCGATGTCGCCGGGGCGCACCTCGTAGCACTCGCCGACCCGGTCGGCCCGCGGGTCGTACGTCTGCACCAGCGCGGCCGGTTCGCCGTCCTTGACGACCAGGAAGGCGTGGTGGGTGTCGAGCGTGTCCAAGTGGGCGTAGATGTCGGCCACCTGGTCGCGCGTCAGGCCGTTCATGCCCCAGAAGGCGGCGCGTTCCTCGCGGACCCAGCGGTGGACCGTCCCGGCGTCGCCGTACGGGTCGAGGGGCCGGATGCGGACGGTGCCGAAACCGTCGACGGTCTCCTCGTGGACCGGGGCGGGCGGGACGACGTCAGGCATGGCTCTCCTTCTCGAGGCGGGCGAAGTCGGTGACGACCGGGACGAGGTCTCCGGTGAGCCACCGGGGCAGCTGGTCGCGGTGGTGGGGCGAGCCGGGGACCCCGGAGGCGCCGAACGGGACCACCCACCGGCTGTCCTCGCGCCGGGCCAGGTCCCACACGTAGCGGGCGGCCGGGCCGCGGGCGGCCAGATCGGTCAGCCCGGGCACGCCGGAGGTGCACAGCACGCAGTCGTGGTCGCCGGACAGGCCCGGTTCCTCGGGCGCGGAGGCGGGCGTGGGGAGCGCCCGCCAGGGGGCGAGGCGGTGGGTGTCGCCCCAGGTGGCCTCGGTGCCCGCGGCGGCCACCTCCTCCAGGGCCGCGCGGACCGTGGCCGGGCGGTCGACGCCGTACAGCTCCTCGGCCCGCAGCAGGTGTTCGAGGGCCAGGCCGACGCGCGGCGTCAGGGCGAGCCAGGGAAGGAAGACCTCCGGGTAGGCGGGTGGCACGGCCAGCGCGGCGAACGCCGGGTGCGCGGCGAGTCGGCGTACGACCGCGCCGCGCACCGCCGCGTAGCCGGCCGCGTCGGCGCTGTCCGCGTCCATCCGGCGGTCCCAGCGCAGCAGGCGGTCGCGCAGGGCGGCGGCCTCGGGGGACAGGCCGTCCAGGGCCGCGAGGAGGTCCAGCAGGGGCGCGGCGGAGGCGAGGTGGGTGTCCATGTGGATCGCCGCCATGTCACCGGGCGCCCAGCGGTCCTTCCCGGCCAGCAGGTCGGTGATGCGGTCGGCGCGGTGCGGCGGGGCGAACTCGACGCCGAGGGCGGCCGCGGGGCCGCGCTGGTTGGCCATCACCGCGACGCCGTCGGTCAGCCCGGCCCGCGGGGGTTCGTGCCAGCCCCGCCATTCGTGGCCGGGCTCCCAGGCGGGCACGAGCCGGACGCGGTTCGCCGCGGAGCGCACGGGCACCCGGCCCGCCACCCGGTGCAGCACGCCGCCCTCGGTGTCGCCGGCCAGCACGACGTTGACGGGCTCGGCCCACAGGTCGACGGCCCGGTCGACGTCCTCGACCCGGCGCGCCCGCAGCAGCGGGAGCAGGGCGCTGAAGCCGAGGTCACCGGTGACCCGGGGCGGGTAGCGCAACGCCAGGGCCAGGGGGGCGGGGGCGGACGCGGCATCGGAGGGGGCGGCGGACCCGGCCTGGGTGCCAGCGCCGGCGCCGACGCTGGCGTCGGGCGGGGTCCCGGCTTCCGTCACCCCGCCGTCCAGGCCCTCCGGGCCGCCGATGATCACCGGTCCGCGGGCGGTTTCGAGGATCTCGATCTCGACCGGTTCCTCCCCGGCCACCTCGACGGTCTCCGTGTGGCGCGAGGCGCGGTGCCAGGCGCCGTCCGGACCGAGGGCCTGCACGCCCGCGCCGGTACGCCTGAGATGCTCCCGGTACAGGTCCTGGTAGTCGGCCATGGCGTTGGTGATGGCCCAGGCGACCGTGCCCGTGTGGCCGAAGTGAGCGATGCCGGGAACGCCGGGGACGGCGAGGCCGACGACGTCGAACTCGGGGCAGGAGAGGTGGATCTGCTGGTAGACGCCGGGGTCCTCGATGAAGCGGTGGGGGTCGCCCGCGAGGACGGCGTGCCCGGTCGCGCTCCGCTCGCCGCTCACCAGCCAGCCGTTGCTGCCCGAGGTGCCCGGTCCGTCGGCGGCGAACAGCCCGACCACCTCGGGCCCGAGGTGCGCCAGTGCCTGTTCGCGCCAGAGCTTGGCCGGGAAGCCCGCGAAGAGGATGTGCGTGGCGAGCCAGACGCCGAGCGGGGTCCACGGCTGCCAGCGGCCGGGGCGCAGGCCGGTCGCGGCGAACTCGGGCGCCGCGGCCCGCGCGAGTTCCGCGTTGACCCCGTCGACGTACGCCCGGACCCACTCCGCCGTCTCCGGGTCCTGTTCCGCCAGGCTCGCCCAGCAGCGGCGGGCGGTGTCGGCGAGGCGGGCGCGGCGGGCGAACAGGTCCCAGGGCAGGGCCGCGGCGCCCAGGAAGGACGCCGAGGTGCCCTGGGCGCGGTGCCGCTCGACCTCCAGCTGCCAGGCCCGGTCGCGGGCGGTGACGACGCCCTGGGCGCGGGCGAGTGCGCGGGCGTCGTCGGCGCGCAGATGCGGGATGCCCCAGGCGTCGCGACGGATCTCGGCTGCCACCCCGCGACCCCCTTTCACTTAAGTAAGCCTTGCCTAACTAATCCGGACGGAATCGTACGTCAGGGGGCACGGTGGGAGTTGCCGTGGGAGCGCCGTACTGCCGGAAGCGCACGGCCGGAAGCTCCGTACCGCCGGGAGGGCGCATCGCGCGCGGCCCGGAACGGTCCGCGGGATCATCGGTCCATGGACGTCACCCTGCACCTCGCCCAGGACCCCGAGGCCGACGCGCTCCTCGGGCGCTCCCCGCTCGCCGCGCTCGTCGGGATGCTGCTCGACCAGCAGGTCCCCATGGAGTGGGCGTTCAAGGGGCCCCGCACGATCGCGGACCGGCTCGGCGCCGACGACCTGGACGCGCACGACATCGCCGTGCAGGACCCGGAGGCGTTCGCGGCCCTGCTGGCCGAGAAACCGGCCGTGCACCGCTATCCCGGCTCCATGGCCAAGCGGGTCCAGGAGCTGTGCCAGTACCTGGCCGAGCACTACGACGGCAACGCCGAGCTGGTCTGGAAGGGCGTCAGCGACGGGCGTGAGCTGCTGCGCCGCCTGCAGGATCTGCCCGGGTTCGGCAGGCAGAAGGCGCAGATCTTCCTGGCCCTGCTGGGCAAGCAGCTCGGCGTGCGCCCCGAGGGCTGGCAGGAGGCCGCCGGCGCGTACGGCGAGCCGGGGTCCTTCCGCTCCGTCGCCGACATCACCGGACCGGAGTCGCTGGCCAAGGTGCGCGCCCACAAGCAGGAGATGAAGGCGGCCGCGAAGGCGGCGAAGGGCACGCGCAGCTGAGCGACTGAACGGCTGCGATGGCCGCGACGGCAGCGACGGCTGCGACAGCTGCGACAGCTGTCGCGGCCGCGACGGCCGCGACAGCTGAACGCCGAATGCCTGTAAGCCGACCGGCCCGCGCCCGGTGGCGGGGCGGCCTGGGCCGGTCCCAGCATGGACCATGACCGAGGCACCGACCGGCTCCTCACAGGGCCCTCACTTCGACGACCGCAAGGTCCACGCGGCAGGCCACGCACCGGGCGCACACGAACCCGAGCCGCCCCTCGAAGGGCCCCTGCACGCGCTGTCCCACGCCGCCTGGCAGATCGTCCTGCTCACCGGCGTGGCGTCCCTCGTCCTGGGCGTCCTGCTGCTGGTGTGGCCGGGCCCCTCCCTGCTCGCCGTGGGCGTCCTGTTCGCCCTGTACCTGCTGATCAGCGGCGTCTTCCAACTGGTTGCCGCGTTCGGCACGCACCGCACGACGTCCCTGCGGGTGCTGGCATTCGTCAGCGGCGCCCTGTCGATCCTGCTGGGCCTGTTCTGCCTGCGCGGCCCCATGCGCTCGATCCTGCTGCTCGCCCTGTGGATCGGGATCGGCTGGCTCATCCGCGGGATCACGCAGACCCTCGCCGCCGCCTCCGACCGGTCCATGCCGGCGCGCGGCTGGCAGATCTTCCTCGGGATCCTCACCTTCCTCGCCGGGATCGTGCTGATCGTCTCGCCCTTCACGTCGGTCGCCGTGCTCACCCTGGTATGCGGGATCTGGCTGATCGCGGTCGGCGTCGTGGAGATCGTCACCGCGCTGCGCATCCGGGGCCTGGCCCGGCAGGTGCCGCGCGCCCTGTGACCGGCACGGCGCCCGATACGCCGAACGGGCGGATTCCGCGTCCGTGTGACGCGCACCGGGCGTGCCGGGGGAAGCCACCCGGCGTGAGCACCGCACGACGCCTCCCGCGCGGCCGCGCCTGGCCGCGGCTGCTCGTGCTGCTGTTCGTGCTGCTGGTGCCGGCCGCGCACACCGACGCCCTGACGGCCCCGCCGATGTCCGTGGAGACCGTCGAGTACGACGCCCCGGACACGGCCGTACGGCCACCGGCCCCCGCCGCCCACCGTCCCGCCGCACCCGCGCGCCCGGCCGCCGTCGCGGCCGCCGCGCCCGCCGCGCGCGCCGTGCCCGGGGCCCGCCCGTGCGCCGCGCCGCCGCTGCCGCCGTACGCCCTGCGGGCCCGGCGCTCCGTGGTCCTGCGCTGCTGACCGGCCCTCCTTCCTCCCGGCCCGTCGGCACAACGCAAGGAGCACCCCCATGCCCACAGACATGCCCACAGACCCGTACGCGGTGCTGCGCGCCCTGCTGCGCGCGGAGGCCGTGCGCAGCGCCTCCCGGCCGCAGCGCGCGGAAGCGAAACCGCAGCCGGCCGAACAGGACCGGCGCGGCTGACCGCGCGGCCGGGCGCCGCCGGACGGCGCCCGGCCCACCCCCGGCGCCCTTCGCTCATCCATGCCGACATGTCCCGGCAAGCCGGCCACAGCCAACCCCTTTGACTGACATGGCCGGAATCTCCGCGTACTTGCCCCGCCCCGCCGGGGCCTGGAGGCTGCGCCCGGCGAGGCTCGCCCGGTAGGCTTTCCGTGTGATCTTCAAGCGCATCGGAAACGGCCGGCCGTACCCCGACCACGGCCGGGAGAGCACCCGGCAGTGGGCGGACGTCGCGCCACGCCCGGTCCGCCTCGATCAGCTCGTGACGACCAAGGGGCAGCTCGACCTGGAGACCCTCCTCGCCGAGGACTCGACCTTCTACGGCGACCTGTTCGCCCACGTCGTCAAGTGGCAGGGCGACCTGTACCTGGAGGACGGACTGCACCGCGCGGTGCGGGCGGCGCTCCAGCAGCGACAGGTGCTGCACGCACGCGTCCTGGAGCTGGACTGACGCGCTCCCGCGTCCCGGGTTGGACCTTTCGGGTTGACTGAGCGGGGTCCAATGATCATCTAGTAGGAATCACCGCCCGGGCGCACTACGCTGCGCCCATGAGCATGCTGACTCCCCCAGGCATGGGCGGGAAGTACCGGATCACGGGGGACACGTACCCGCGGATGCGCCCGCGTCGGCGGCACGGAAGGATCCTGGCCGCCGTGGCGGCGTCCGTCGCCGTGCTCGGTCTGATCGGCTGGGGCACCCTGCAGCTCATCGACGTCTTCACCGGCGGCGCCAAGAAGGACTCGGCGTCCCGCACCAAGGCGGCCTGCGCGGCCCAGGCGAGCCCGTCGGCCACCGCGGCCGCGCTGCCCAGGCCCGCGCAGATCACGGTCAACGTGTTCAACGCCACGCCCCGCAGCGGGCTGGCCAAGGAGACCGCGGACGAACTGAAGAAGCGCGGCTTCAAGATCGGCGAGGTCGGCAACGCGACCAAGAAGTACGACAAGAAGGTCAAGGGCACCGGGCTGCTGCTCGGCCCGGCCTCGTCGCTGAAGACCTCGCTGCCCGTGCTCGCCACCCAGCTCTCCTCCGCCGAGCAGCAGGCCGACGCGGCCCGCAAGGGCACCGACGTGGACCTGATCATCGGCAGCGGTTTCAAGGCGCTCACGAAGAAGGCGGACGCCGACAAGGCGCTGGCCACGCTGGCCGAGCCCCGGCCGACGCCCACCGCGGGCAAGAAGAAGGGCTGCTGAGCCCGGCAGGTCCCCGGCGCGGGGAAGACCGGCCGGGGTCCATTCGGCGGTGGACGGCCGGGGCCTATTCGGCGGTGGCCGCCCGGGCCTATTCGGCGGCGCCGTAGAGCCGGTCGCCCGCGTCGCCCAGGCCCGGCACGATGTAGCCCTGCTCGTTGAGGTGGTCGTCGACGGCGGCCGTCACCACGGTCACCGGGGTGCCCGCCAGCTCGCGCTCCATCACCTCGACGCCCTCCGGGGCGGCCAGCAGCACCACGGCGGTCACGTCGTCGGCGCCGCGCCTGATCAGCTCCCGGATCGCGGCGACCAGCGTGCCGCCGGTGGCCAGCATCGGGTCCAGGACGTACATCTGACGGCCGGAGAGGTCCTCGGGCATACGCGTGGCGTAGGTGGAGGCCTGCAACGTCTCCTCGTTGCGGATCATGCCCAGGAAGCCCACCTCGGCGGTCGGCAGCAGCCGCATCATGCCGTCCAGCATGCCGAGCCCGGCGCGCAGGATCGGCACGACCAGCGGGCGCGGGTGGGACAGCTTGACGCCGGTGGTCGCCGCGACCGGCGTGTTGATGTCGACCTGCTCGGTACGCACGTCGCGCGTGGCCTCGTAGGCGAGCAGGGTGACCAGCTCGTCGGCGAGACGGCGGAAGGTCGCGGAATCGGTGCGGCGGTCGCGCAGCGTGGTGAGCTTGTGGGCGACCAGAGGGTGGTCGACGACGTGGAGACGCATGACCACACAGTAACCGGGCCCGCCGGGGCCGTCGTCCTCACCAGGCACAAGCCGCCACACCGGCCTTCACCCATGAGCCCGCATCAAACCACTCGCCCGAGGGAAAGTGGGAGGGACGGACCAGGGTGGTGAACCGATGCCTGAGCTGTCTGACCTGTCTGAGCTGCCGGAAGGCGAATCCGAGAGGAAGTACCGATCCGAGGGGAAGTACCGACCCGGGCGGAAAGCCCGATCCGAGCCGGAGCCCCGATCCGAGCCGGAGCCCCGATCCGGGCGGAAGGCCCAATCCGAGCCGGAGCCCCGATACAGGCCGGAGCCCCGAGCCGAGCCGGACTCCCGATCCCAGCCGGAGGCCCGACCCGGGCCGGAGCCCTCCGCGCAGGACACCGATGCCGAGCGCCGCAGGCGCCGCGCCCAGTTCCTGCGCGACCTCGCCGAGGCCCGCGAACTGCGCGCCCGGGTCCAGCCCCGGCGCGCCAAGGCGGCCCGGCTGCGCCACGCGATGCGCATGCGGACGTTCCGCTGGTAGGACCTCCGCCGGGAGCCTCCGCCGGCGGCACCCACCGCTCCGCCGCGCCGGGAAGATCTTCGGGGCACACGGGTGTTGACCGGGTGGCCGTGCATGGACTCGGGGGAAAGCCGCGTACGATCCGCTGGTGGCGGCAACGAGTTTGCTGGTGAGTGCTTGACCGACGCGCCCGCGTACGCGCGGTCGAAACTGCCGGACACAGGGAGCCGAAGACGTCCCCTGAACGCCTTGTTTCTGCCACGATTCCGAGTGGGTGGGGCTCGGAGCCCGAGCTCTCCCCGCCCGTAGCCTCCGCCGGGGGGATCCCCAACCGGCACGCCTAAGAACAGTGGGAGAGTCACGGTGTACTTCGCCGCACTGCTCGCGCGCACCGAAGACGGGTGGGAAGCGAGCGACACAGAACTCCTCGACAACGTGGAGACCCTGTCGGATCTGGCCGACCTCGCCCGGGAAGCCTCGGCCGACGAGGACACGGTGCTCGTTCTGATCGAGCAGGAGGACGAGTGGTTCGGCGTCGTCCGCGTCGACGGCGAGGACGACCCTCGTATCTACGTCTCGGACGCCGCAGCCGCCGCCCGCAGCAGTTACGGCGAGATCCTGCTCACCGACGAACTGCTCGGAAGGGAGCCCGGCGACGACGGCCCCGACCTGGACTCCCTGGACCTCGACGGCACGGAGGACGGAGAGGACGAGGACGGCGACGAGGACGCCCCGTCCGCCGAGTCCGTGCCGCACGGCCCCGTCGGTGACAGCGAGATCCTCGACGACCTCGGTGTCAGCGCGAAGGAGCTGCGCCTGCTCGACGAGGACGCCCTGACCACGATCGCCGAGGCCCTGGGCGCCTCGGAGGTACTGGAGACCGTCCGCTGACCTCGCCGACCGCACCCCGTACGGCCGACCCGGTACGCGACCCGTGGCGGGCCGCGATGCGACTCGCCCTGGCCGAGGCCGAGCAGGCCGGCCGGGGCGGGGACGTGCCGGTCGGCGCCGTCGTGCTGGCCCCGGACGGCACGACGGTGCTCGCCGCCGGGCACAACGAACGGGAGGCCACCGGCGACCCCACGGCCCACGCGGAGGTGCTGGCGATCCGCCGGGCCGCCGCCGGGCTCGGCGGGTGGCGGCTGACCGGCTGCACGCTCGTCGTCACGCTGGAGCCCTGCACGATGTGCGCGGGCGCGCTCGTGCAGTCCCGTGTGGACCGCGTCGTCTACGGCGCCCGCGACGAGAAGGCCGGCGCGGCCGGCTCCCTCTGGGACGTCGTGCGCGACCGGCGGCTCAACCACCGCCCGGAGGTGATCGAGGGCGTGCTCGCCGACGACTGCGCCCGGCTGCTCACGGACTTCTTCCGGAACCGCTGAATACCGATTTCTGAGCTGGGCCGGTCTTGCTGTAGGGTCTCCCTCGGTAGCGTGTCCGAGCGGCCGAAGGAGCTCGCCTCGAAAGCGAGTGTGGCGCAAGTCACCGAGGGTTCAAATCCCTCCGCTACCGCTTGAAAAAGGGTCCGGCTCGGTGAGCCGGACCCTTCGCGCTTCTCCCGCTTGCGGTTTCCATCCCAGCGGCCCCGGCACCCGGCCGGGGCTCGTCCGTCAGACGCTCGCGGCGAGCCAGCCGATGGTCTCGGTGGTGTGCTTGCCGTCGCTCTTGGTGGCGCCGGCGTACACCTCGTTCAGGCGGATGAGGAAGCCCGTGTTGGTGACGTCATGGATGCGGATGCCCGGCGTCTCCGGACCGTTGAAGGTCTGGGTCAGCGGGAGGACGACGACGCTGGACCCCTGCGGGAACGGGGTGGGGAACGTGACGCGCGTGAAGGTCGAGGTGTTGCCGCCGCTCGTCTCGATGGGGTTGTCGGACCTCAGGTCGATCTTGCCGGTCTGGATGAGGCTCATGGTCGACGCCCTTCATGGGGGGTGGGATGTCCCGGCCGTCCTCGACGGCCAACGGGAGGATCGTCACGAAAGCGGCCCCGCATGCCGAAGTCCCGCAAACGAGTGATCACTTTTCAGACACCCACAAAACGGCAGCTGAGACCCGTCCCACCAAAAGAAGGCCACCGAAGAAGGCCACCGAAGAAGGGCCCCGTCGTGAGACGGGGCCCTTCGGGTGCTTACGGACGGACCCTCAAGTGCGCGTCGCCGACGGGGGAGAACAGCGCCGCACACCCCGCAGTGGGGGTCCGTCCGGGCCCTTGGGACTCCTGCCAGATCCGCCGGGCTTGGTCCCATGATGGCCGCCGGCGGCGCCGCGCGGACCCGGCGAAAGCCCCTGATCCACGGGCCGTTGGTCCCTAAAGACGATGTGAGGGGGACGACGCGGGGGTTACACTCGCGGCCGGCAACAGGGGGCCCTCGGGGCACAGCAGTCACAGGGGAGGCCGCGGTGGCGGTGAACTTGAAGAGGATCGCCGTCTACCTGCTCGCGGTCTTCGCGCTGTACGTGATCATCACGGACCCGGCAAAGGCCGCCGACTACGTCCAGATAGGCTTCGAGGGCATATCGGACGCAGCCAAGGCCATGGGCGACTTCATGACCTGGGCCGTCAACGGAGGTAAGTCATGATCCGCCATCTGGTCCTCTTCAAGCTCGACGAGGGCGTCGAGCGCGACGACCCGCGCGTCGTGGAGGGCTTCGAGGCCTTCCGCTCGCTGGAGGGAAAGATCCCCGAGATCCGGTTCTGGGAGCTCGGCTGGAACCTCAGCGACCGGCCCATCGCCTACGACTTCGCCATCAACTCCGGCTTCGACGACGTCGCCGCGCTGCGCCGCTACGTCGAGCACCCGGAGCACCAGGCGGGGGTCGCGCTGTGGAAGCAGTTCTCCACCTGGGTGATCGCCGACTACGAGTACTGAGCCCGGCATTCTCCGAGCCCTCCGCCACGACGGCGGGGGGCTCTCTCGCGTTCACCGGCCAACTCGTCCCTCAACACGGCGTTATGCGGTGCTTGCACACAGTGCACATGTCTTGTGATGCTATGACCGCTTTTGACGGATGAGTTGACCGATGTATGACCGATGAAGAGGTGGCGTTGACCGTGTCGGCCAGTACTGCGCCTCCCCAGGACGTCGACGATCCCGCTCCCGCCGCCGAACGGCGCAGCCGCGGCGCGGACACCCGGGCCCTCACCCAGGTGCTCTTCGCCGAGCTCAAGCAGCTGCGGCCGGGCACCCCCGAACACGACCGGGTGCGCGGGGCACTCATCGAGGCCAACCTCCCGCTGGTGCGCTACGCCGCCGCCCGCTTCCGCTCCCGCAACGAGCCCATGGAGGACGTGGTCCAGGTCGGCACCATCGGCCTGATCAACGCCATCGACCGCTTCGACCCGGACCGGGGCGTGCAGTTCCCGACGTTCGCGATGCCGACGGTCGTCGGCGAGATCAAGCGGTACTTCCGCGACAACGTCCGCACCGTCCACGTACCGCGCCGCCTCCACGAGCTGTGGGTCCAGGTGAACAGCGCCACCGAGGACCTGACCACCTCCTTCGGGCGCAGCCCGACGACCGCCGAGATCGCCGAGCGGCTGCGGATCACCGAGGAGGAGGTGCTCTCCTGCATCGAGGCCGGGCGGTCGTACCACGCGACCTCACTGGAGGCCGCCCAGGAGGGCGACGGGCTGCCGGGGCTGCTGGACCGGCTCGGCTACGAGGACCCGGCGCTGGACGGCGTGGAGCACCGCGATCTGGTCCGGCATCTGCTCGTCCAACTCCCCGAGCGGGAACAGCGAATCCTTCTTCTGCGGTACTACAGCAATCTCACCCAGTCGCAGATCAGCGCGGAACTCGGCGTGTCACAGATGCACGTCTCCCGGCTACTCGCACGTAGCTTCCAGCGGCTGCGGTCCGCGAATCGCATCGAGGCATAAGAGGCGCACGGGAGCATGGCCGGAACACACCCGGAACTCCGCAGTTCGCAAGCAGGATCGACGGGTAACCGATGCGAGCGAATCGCTCACCAGCGCTCTTCCCGACAGTTTCGCGCCGAAAAAGCCTCAGACCCCCTCTTTCCAGGGCCGATTCAGCTCTTACATGTCGACATGTCACTACAGCGTGTTGCCGACATGTGACATTCTTCCGGAAGCGCGTTTGCCGCGGCTTCGGCTCCGGTATTCAGGTGAAGGCTGCGTTCCTCGATGGGACGTCGCCGCGACCGTCCCGCGACCCAGAGGGGGTGGCATGTCCGTAGAACAGGGCAGCTCCAAGGTGCTCACGCTCACGAAGAGCGAGGTGGCGCCCGCAGAGCCCGACGTGCTCGACGACGTGGTGGCTCTCGAGGCCGCGCCGGCCCCGGCCCTCCCGGCCTCGGAGACCATCGACACCCGCACCCTGTCCCGCTCCCTCTTCCTGCGGCTGGCCGCCCTCGACGAGAACAGCCCCGAGCGCGCGTACGTCCGGGACACCCTGATCGAGCTCAACCTTCCGCTGGTGCGCTACGCCGCCGCCCGCTTCCGCTCCCGCAACGAGCCGATGGAGGACATCGTCCAGGTCGGCACCATCGGCCTGATCAAGGCGATCGACCGCTTCGACTGCGAACGCGGCGTGGAGTTCCCGACCTTCGCGATGCCGACGGTCGTCGGCGAGATCAAGCGGTTCTTCCGCGACACCTCGTGGTCGGTGCGCGTGCCGCGCCGCCTGCAGGAGCTGCGGCTGGCCCTGACGAAGGCGAGCGACGAGCTCTCGCAGAAGCTGGACCGCTCGCCGACGGTCACCGAACTCGCCGGCGCGCTCGGCGTCTCGGAGGAGGACGTCGTCGACGGCCTCGCGGTCGGCAACGCCTACACCGCCTCCTCGCTGGACTCCCCGGCGCCCGAGGACGACGGCGGCGAGGGCTCCCTCGCGGACCGCCTCGGCTACGAGGACAGCGCGCTGGAGGGCGTCGAGTACCGCGAGTCCCTCAAGCCCCTGCTGGCCAAGCTCCCGCCCCGGGAGCGCCGGATCATCATGCTGCGCTTCTTCGCCAACATGACCCAGTCGCAGATCGGCGAGGAGGTGGGCATCTCCCAGATGCACGTCTCGCGACTGCTGACCCGGACCCTGTCCCAGCTCCGCGAGGGGCTCATCTCCGACTGAGGGGTTCTCTTCTGACGGAGCGTCAGCCACACTGGCGCGATGCTTCGCGGGTCTTCTCGGACTACGACGACATGGACACCCGGCCGTCGGCGCGCCCTGATCGGCGCGGCGGCGGCCGTCGTCTGCCTGGGCGGCGTCCTGGGCGCCTGCGCCGGTGACGACGGAGGCGGCGGATACGTGGCGACCGGGGCGGCGGGCGGACCGCCGCCGGCCTCGGGCGCGGCCGCGGCGCCGACGGACGGGGTGCGGCTGGTTCCGCTCGACAACAGCGCCGGGGGCGGCGGGAACGGCGGGGGTGGGGGCGACAGCGGGGACACCGGTGCCTCGGGTGACGGCGGTGACGGGGGTGACCGACGGGCGGCGAGTGCGGACGGCTCACCGGACCGCGGGGCTGCGCCGGACCCCGGCGGTACTCCTCGGTCCACGCCGACGAAGGCGTCCGGCACGCACGGCGGCACCGGCGGGCCGGGAGACGGCACCACGTCCGGCGGCGGACCGGCCGGTCCGGGCTCTCCGGGCTCTCCGGCGCCGACTCCCGGTCAGCCGACGCCGGCCGGCCCCGCCGTACTGAGCTGGGGCGAGCCGGAGCGGGAGGCGACGGACCGCCGGTGGTGCGAGAAGGTGACCGTCGCCTTCGACAACTCCGCCGGTACCGCGGTGCGTTCGGGCACCGTCACGTTCGGCACCCATGTCGTCGGCGCGCTCGGCGTCGACTGGGGGACCGTCGAGTCGACGGTGGGGCTTCCGGCGCCGATCGGGGCCGGGACGCGGACGGAGCGGACCTGGACGGTGTGCGTCGACTGGTGGCGGGTGCCGCTCGGCATGCACATCGAGACGCGGGACGTCTCCGTCCGGTGGGAGTAGCCCGGCCGTCGGGACACTCTTGAACGCCGCCCGGCCGTTCCGCTCGAACGCGGCCCGTTCTACTTGAACGCCAGCCAGGCCACCGCGGCGACGACCGCGACGGCGACCACGATGCCGACGATCAGGCCGACGCGCGGGCCGGACGACGCGGCCGCCTGCTGCCGGGCCGGCGGCGCCTCGTCGACGAAGGCGCGGAACATCTGAGTGCTGCCTGCGGGGTCGTGATTGCCCTGGGGGCCCTGGGGGTTAGCCATAGCCCGGAACCCTAGCGAATACCGGGTGGGGACCCAAGTGCGGGGCGGCCCACCACCACGGACGCCCCCACCTGCGCGTTTACGTCCGCAATACTTGCCTTTGCCAAGTTTTTGGCCCACACCCGCCCGATTTTATTTGCCTGCGGCAACCAACAACTCTTACGGTTGCCCCAAGCAACGAATGTGGGAGGTGTCATGGCCGAGCGGGCGCAGTACGAGGAACTGATCCGCCAGTTCAGCGCCTTCGGCGCCGTGAAGCGGGAGCTGGGGCGCATCCTGCCGCACGACTGCCCCAGTGGCTCCGCGGCCGTCCTGACGCTCCTCGGACGCCACGGCGACATGCGCATGAGCAAGCTCGCGGAGCTGCTCTCGGTGGACATGTCGGTCACCAGCCGCCACGCCGCGCACCTCGCCGACCGGGGCTGGATCGACCGCTCCCCCGACCCGTCGGACAAGCGGTCCCGGATCCTGCACCTCACCCCCGCGGGCCGCGCCCAGCTGGAGGCGCTGTCCGAGCGCACCGCCGAACTGCTCGCCGACCGCCTGAGCGACTGGAGCGACGACGAGGTCGCACAGCTCACCCGGCTCATGGCGCGGCTCAGGTCGAGCTTCGACGACTGCCGCACCACCGCGCCCCGGCACGCGCCGCCCGCACTCGCACCGACCACCCGTACACCCGCAAGCACGTAAGAGAAGGAAGTCCATGGCAACGACCACACCAGCCGGTGTGCGGGCCCACGCCAAGCACGGGGGAGGCTCCTCCGACGGCGCTCCGATGACGCACCGGCAGATCATGGAGGCGCTCTCCGGGCTGCTGCTCGGGATGTTCGTGGCGATCCTGTCGTCGACGATCGTCTCCAACGCCCTTCCGGAGATCGTCGGCGACCTCGGCGGCGGCCAGTCCGCCTACACCTGGGTCGTCACCGCCAGCCTGCTGGCGATGACGGCGACCACTCCCCTGTGGGGCAAGCTCGCCGACCTGTTCAGCAAGAAGGTCCTCGTCCAGGCCGCCCTGGTCGTCTACGTCCTGGGATCGGCCGCCGCCGGTCTGTCGCAGAGCTCGGGGATGCTGATCGCCTGCCGTGTCGTGCAGGGCATCGGCGTCGGCGGTCTGTCGGCCCTGGCGCAGATCGTCATGGCCGCCATGATCTCCCCGCGGGAACGCGGCCGTTACTCCGGCTACCTGGGCGCGACCTTCGCCGTCGCCACCGTCGGCGGGCCGCTGCTCGGCGGTGTCATCACCGACACCTCCTGGCTGGGCTGGCGCTGGTGCTTCTACGTCGGCGTGCCCTTCGCCGTCATCGCGCTGATCGTGCTGCAGAAGACCCTGCACCTGCCCGTCGTCAAGCGGGACGTGAAGGTCGACTGGGCCGGCGCGTTCTTCGTCTCCGCCGCGGTCTCGCTGCTGCTGCTGTGGGTCACCTTCGCCGGTGACAAGTACGACTGGCTGTCGTGGCAGACGTACACGATGATCGCCGGGTCGGTCGTGCTGGGGCTGATCTTCCTGCTGGTCGAGTCGCGGGCCGCCGAGCCGATCATCCCGCTGCGGCTGTTCCGCAACCGCACCATCACCCTGTCGTCGCTCGCCTCGCTGTTCGTGGGCGTGGCGATGTTCTCCGGCACGGTCTTCTTCGCCCAGTACTTCCAGCTGGCCCGGGACGAGTCCCCGACCATGTCCGGCGTGCTGACGATCCCGATGATCGGCGGCCTGTTCGTCTCCTCCACCGTCTCCGGGCAGTTCATCACCCGCACCGGCAAGTGGAAGGCGTGGCTGGTCAGCGGCGGCGTGCTCGTCACGGCGGGGCTGGGCCTGCTGGGCACCATCCGCTACGACACGCCGTACTGGAAGACCGCCGTCTTCATGGCGCTGCTGGGTCTCGGCATCGGCATGATGATGCAGAACCTGGTGCTGTGCACGCAGAACCAGGTCGACCCGCACGACCTCGGCGCGGCCAGTTCCACGGTCACGTTCTTCCGGTCCCTCGGCGGTGCGATGGGCGTCTCGGCGCTCGGCGCCGTCATGGCCAACCGCATCACCGACTACGCCCGGGACGGCATCGCCGGCCTCGGCCCGAAGTACGCCGCGCTGGCGTCCGGCTCGAGCTCCTCCAGCCAGATCCCGGACATGGACAAGCTGCCGGCGCCGCTGCGCACCGTCATGGAGAGCTCCTACGGCCACGGCATCGCGGACGTGTTCCTGATCGCGTCGGGCCTGGCGCTGGTCGCCTTCCTGATCACGCTGTTCATCAAGGAGGTCCCGCTGCGGACCAAGGGCGGGCTGGCGCAGGCCGCCGAGAGCGAGACGCCGGCCGGGGCTCCCGCCGTCGAGGCCGCGTCCGCCGTCGAGGCCGTCGAGGCCACGTCCGTCGTCAACGCCGGGGCCGCTTCCGGGGGCACCGTCGAGGCCGGGGCTCCCGGTGCCGAGACGGCCGCGGGCCGGGCGGTGTCCGGCACGGAGCCGGCGTCCGAGGTCGGGCGGCCGCTCGCGGCCGTCGCCACGGCGGCCCGCCCCGAGGAGACCTCCGGCGCCTCCGGGGGCTTACCGGTGCGCGGGTTCGTGCGCGGCGCCGAGGGCGTGGCCGTGCCGCAGGCCGCCGTCACGCTGATCTCGCTGACCGGACGGCAGCTGGGCCGGTCGGTCGCGCAGGCCGACGGCTCCTACGCGCTGGACGCGCCGGGCGCGGGCTCCTACGTCCTGATCGCCGCCGCCGACGGCTTCCAGCCGCAGGCGTCCACGGTCGTGGTGACCGGCGAGCCGGTCTCGTACGACGTCCTGCTCAGCGGGACCAGCGGGCTGAACGGTCTCGTGCGGGCCGCGCGGACCGGTGAGCCGGTGAAGGACGCGATGGTCGTCGTCACCGACGTGCGCGGGGACCTGCTGGCCACCGGGACGACCGGGGAGCAGGGCGAGTTCGGCTTCACGGAGCTGGTGCCGGGTGCCGTGACCGTCGCCGTCAACGCCTCCGGGTACCGGCCGCGGGCGCTGCCCGTCGAGGTGGGCGGCACCGGCGTCACCCGGATCGAGGTCGGCCTCGACGCGGGTGCCCAGGTCCAGGGCGTCGTACGGGCCCCGCACGGGCCGCTGGCCGACGCCCGCGTGACGCTGGTCGACGCGGCGGGCAACGTGGTCGGCACGGCCACCACCGGGCCGGACGGCGCGTACGCCTTCACCGACCTGGACGGCGGCGATTACACGGTGATCGCGGCGGGCTACCCTCCGGTGGCCACGGCGCTCACCGTCAGCGGCCGCGGAGTCGACGACCACGACATCGAACTGGCCCATCCGGGACAGTAGTCCGGGACCGGCCCCGGCCCGTGGCGGTGGCGCACTGTGAGCGGCGGTGCGCCCGCCACGGGCCGGCCTCTTTCACGACCACGTGCTGTTGCAGGGAGAAAACGGGATGGGACTGACCGCGAGGATCCGCACGCGGGACGGATGGGCCGTGTCGCACGCGATCGTCACGGTGACCGACATGACCGGTGCGCAGGTGCTGCGGGCCGAGGCGGACGCCGAGGGAAACGTACGGGACACGACCGGGCTCGCTCCCGGGCCGTACACCGTCGTCGTCACGGCCGTCGGGTACGCGCCCGCCGCCGCGACCGCGATCGTCACCGCGAGCCGGCGGGCCGAGGTCGGCACGGTGACCCTGGACCGGCAGGGCGGCACCGAGCTGCCGGCGCCCGGACCGTGGACCATCGACCCGGCGCACTCGGCGGTCACCGCCGTCGCCCGGCACCTGGGGATCTCCAGTGTCCGCGGCCGGTTCACCGAGTTCGCCGGACGCGTCGAGATCGCCCCGGACGAGGTGGGGAAGTCCAGCGTCGAGGCCGTCATCCGGGCCTCGTCCATCGACACCGGCAACGGGATGCGCGACGGCCACCTGCGCTCGCCGGACTTCCTGGACGTCGAGAAGTACCCGGAGATCGTCTACCGCTCCACGGGCCTGACGGCGGCCGGGCCGGACCGCTGGACGGTGCACGGCGAGCTGACGCTGCACGGCGTCGTACGGCCCGTCGACCTCGACCTCGCCTACCTCGGCACCAGCGCCGACCCGTGGGGCGGCACCCGCGCCGCGTTCCGCGCGACGACGGAGCTGCGGCGCGAGGACTTCGCCATGCACTACAACCAGGTCGTGCAGGCGGGCATCGCCGCGATCGGCACGACGCTGAAGGTGGAGCTGGACGTCCAGGCGGTACAGGGCGAGTCCCTGCCCCAGCCGTGACCCGCCCGCGGTGGACGGTCAGCCGCCCGCGGTGGACGGTCAGCCGCCCGGAGTGGACGGTCAGCCGCCCGCGGTCCGGGTGACGAGTTCGGCGCACAGGTCGCGCAGCTTCATGTTCGCGTTCTGCGAGACGCGGCGCAGGCGCTCCATGGCCGTGGCGGCGTTGATGCGCTCCTGCGCCATGAGGATGCCGATCGCCTGGTCGATGACGCTGCGGGAGAGCAGGGCGGTGCGGACGTCGGCGACGGAGTCCGTCTCGCGTTCCACGCGCAGCGCGAGGCTGACGGCGTCCGCGGCCTGCGCGGCGAAGGCGCGGGCGGCCCGCCTGCCGGTGCCCAGGACACCCGGCTCGACGCCGTAGAAGTTGAGGGCCGCGCCCCGTTCGCGCTGCACGACGAGCGGCAGGGCCAGGACGCAGCGGACGCCGACGGAACGGGCGTAGGCCGTGTAGCGCGGCCAGCGGGTCTCGGCGGCGAGGTCCGGCGCGTACTGCTCGAGGCCCGTGTCGGCGGCCTCGACGCAGGGGCCCGAGCCGTTCTCGTACTGGCGCTGGTCGAGACCGTTGACCAGGTCGCTGCTGCCCGCCAGGGTCAGCAGGCGGTCGCCCCTGCGCACCGTGACACTGCAGGCGGCGGCACCGGGCACCGCCCGGACCGCTCGGTCGGTCAGGTCCCGCAGCAGCGTGTCGAGTCCGCCGCTGCGCGCGATCGCCATCTCCAACGTGTCGGAGCCGGATGTGCCGGGCGTGTCAGGACTCATGAGAGTACTGATAACCCGGAAGGCCGCGGACAAGCACGGACCGGACCGTGGCGGACGTCGCACCGCCGCCCGCGCACACACCCTCACGCCGCCCGCGCGCACACGCCCTCACCGGCCGCGCACGCGTCCTCACGCCGGCCGGTTGCTCGCGTCGACGATGCGCCGCGCCAGGTCGCGCAGCTTGACGTTCTCCCGCTGCGAGGCCCGTACCAGGCTGTCGAACGCCTCGGCCGCGTCCATGTTCATGCGTTCCATGAGGATGCCGGTGGCCTGGCCGATCAGGTCGCGGGTGCGCATCGCCTCGGTGAGCTGCTCACGCACCGTCGTCGAGTCCAGGGCCAGGCTGACGTGCGCGGTGAACAGGCGGCCGATGCGGGTGGCGGCCTCGTCGAAGGCCCGGGGCCGGCGCGCGTACGCGGTCAGCACGGTCAGCCGCCGCCGGTCGGTGCGCAGCCGCAGCGCGAGCGCGGAGCGCAGGCCCAGGCCCGCCAGGCCGCCGCCGCCCTCCTCGGTCTCACTGTCGTCCAGGCGGACGACGGGCCGGTGCCAGAGCCCGTCCCAGTACGGCTGCTGCCGGTCCCCGTCCGCGCCCGACGCCTCCGCGGCGCGGACGATCTCGTCGGTCCAGGCGACCGTGCGCGGGTGGCTGTCGCCGTCGAGCACCGAGACGCCGGCGTGCTCGGCGCCGGGCAGCAGGTGCACGGCCAGACGGGCCGCAGTGCGCATGGCGCTGTTGGGGGTGACGGTGTCGTGCAGTTGCTGTGCCGCCGCCGTCAGGGCTTCGGCCAGCTCGAACCCCGCTGAAAAGGGGGGCAAATCAGAAAATTCAGACGCAGTCACCACGAACCTCTTCGGCATGCACGGCCGACAAGCCGTGCGCAGGAGAGCTCCGCAGCACATTCCTGACTGCGAGCACAGTACGGACAGCACTTTATCCGTTCTCCCGCACGCCGATCACGTCCTCCCGGCCGTCGGTACGACTGCCCTTTTCAAGCCTCCCTGGGGCATGGTGGAATGACGGCAGGTCGGGAAGTGGCCTCCCCCGGATTCCGGACGTCCGTCTGCCGTCTGCCAGGTGAGTGCGATGACCTTCCTGCTGGCCCTCTGCCGGGTCGATGACCTGCCCGGATGCACACTGATCACCCTTCCCGACGAGATCGACCTCGCCAACGGCGCGCTGCTGCTCGACGCCGTGGCCGCCGCCGTGACCTCCCGCCTCGGCCGGATGGACCTGCTGGTGCTGGACCTGACCGGCACCGGCTTCATGGACTCCCAGGGCGCCCGCCTCGTCGGGGACGTCCACCGCTTCCTGGCCGGCCGCGTCCCGCTGCGGGTCGTGGCGGCGCCGGGCGGCCTGCCCAGCCGGGTCCTGGAGCTGACCGGGATACGCCGGGACGTTCCGGTCTTCGGCAATCTGACGGAGGCGCTGCCGGGCTGAGCGGAGCGGCGAGAAGCCGCGCGACACGTCCCGGGCCGGCGGGCGGGACGTCCTAGGCTGGCGCCATGGCACCGAACATCGCGACCAACACCCGCGTCTCCCTGGACGAGCTGCTGGACTTCGTACGGCCCCGCCATCGCGCGATCCTGCTGACCCGGCGTGCCGACGGCAGCCCGCAGGGCTCCCCGCTGACCTGCGGCGTCGACGACTCCGGCCGGATCGTCGTCTCCACCTACCCCGAGCGCGCCAAGACGCGCAACGCCAAGCGGGACCCGCACGTCAGCCTGATCGTGCTGAGCGACGACTGGAACGGGCCCTGGGTCCAGATCGACGGCACCGCCGAGGTGATCGACAGCCCCGACTCCGTCGAGCCGCTGGTGGAGTACTACCGCAACATCGCCGGCGAGCACCCGGACTGGGACGAGTACCGGGCGGCCATGCTGAAGCAGGGCAAGTCGATCATCCGGGTCACGCCCGAGAAGTGGGGTCCGGTGGCCACCGGCGGCTTCCCGGCCCGGCTGGCGTCCCAGGAGTAGCACGGCGGGGGGCCAGGAGCAGCACGGCGGGGGCCAGGAGCAGCACGGCGAGCGGCCAGGCGTGCGGCCGGCGGCCAGGAGCAGCGCGGCCGACGGCCAGGAGCAGCGCGGCCGACGGCCAGGAGCGGGAGGTCCGGCGCCCGGAAGCGAGCGGTCAGCCCCGGGCGACCATCGCCTCGATGCCCGCCAACAGCAGCTCCAGGGCGAAGGCGAAGTCCCTCTCCCGCATGTCCTGCACCGTGTCGCCGCCGCGGGCCGCCATGAGCTCGGCGGACTCCTGGACGACCTCGGCGGCTTCCGGGGCCCGGGTCGCCGCGCTCATCGCGTACCGGAAGTACTCGTCCTGGGTCATGCCCGCGGCGGCGCAGCGGGCGATGAAGTGGCCCTCGACCGTGCCGTAGCCGTACACGAACTGGAAGACGGCGGAGATGGCGCCGGTCAGACCGTGCACGGGCAGGCCGGTCCTGCGGACGACCTGCTGGACGGCGCGGGAGAACGACAGCGAGTTCGGGCCGATGTTGAGGAACGTGCCGGCCAGCGGGGACAGCCAGGGGTGGCGCACCAGCAGGGTGCGGTACTCCCGGGCCAGCGTCCGCAGTTGGTCGCGCCAGTCCTCGTCGGCGTCGGGGCCGGCGTCCGGGTCGGGCAGCGCCAGCTCGCCGAAGGCCGCGTCGAGGGCGAGTTCGAGCAGGTCGTCCTTGGTGTCGACGTACCAGTAGACGGACATCGCGGTGACGTTCAGCTCGGCGGCCAGGCGGCGCATGGAGAATCCGGCCAGCCCCTCGCCGTCCAGCAGCCGGACCGTCGCCTCGGTGATCCGCTCCCGGTCCAGCCCCGACGGCTGTCCGCTGCCGCGGCCTCCCCGGCGGGGCTTGCCCTCCAGCCAGACGCTGGTCCGCCCGGCCCGCTCGGCTGCCCTCACCATGGCGCACCTTCCTCGACGTCGTTCGCCGGCCAGGATGCCAGGTGGCGGCATCCGCCCGCCCGGCTGCGGGCGGCCACCACCCCCGAGTCTGCCCGTTCCGCCCCGCGCGCCAACGCGGCGGGGGACGTGGGTGACGCGTGGGACGGTCACCGGCGGTGGACGACAGACGGAGCAGGGCGGTGGCCGAGGCCACCGCCCTGCTCCGTCCGACGGACCGTCAGCCGCTCGTCTTCTGCGTGAGGTCGTAGAAGGTGGCCGAACCGGCCGTCACCGTCTTGAAGTTGGCCTCCACCCAGGAGGTGATCTGCGCGGAGGTGCCGCTGTTGCCGCCGCCCATGCCGCCGCCGGCGACGAAGTAGTGGATCTTCCCCTCTGCCACGTACTTCTTGAACTGGGCCAGCGTCGGGGAGGGGTCGGTGCCGTTGAAGCCGCCGATCGCCATCACCGGTTCGCCGGTGGAGAGCTGGTAGCTCGCCGCGTTCTGGGCGCCGATGGCCGCGGCGACCCAGGTGTACTCGTCCGCGTCGGTCTCCAGCAGCTTCTTGGCCTCGGAGCTGACGCTCGCGCCGTTCAGCAGGCCGCCGGCGCCACCGCCGCCGCCCATGCCGCCGCCGTCGCCCGTCTGGCCGCCGGGCATGCCGCCCTGCTGGTTCTGGCCCTGACCCTGCGTGTTGCCGTTGCCGTTCTGCTGGCCCTGCTGGCCGGGTGCGCCGCCCGGGAAGCCGCCGGGGCCACCGCCGGGGAAGCCGTTGCCCTGCTGGCCCTGCGTGTTGCCGTTGCCGTTCTGCTGGTTCTGGCCCTGCTGGCCCTGCTGGCCCCGCATGCCGCCGCCGGGACCGCCGGGACCGCCGGGGCCGCCGCCCATCGTGCTCGCACCCGCCGGACCGGCCGTCACGATGGAGCCGGTGTGTCCGCTGTCCACGGTGCTCAGGGTGTACGCGGTCGGGCCGGCCAGCGCGGCCACCAGGCCCAGGGCCGCCGCCCCGAGGGCGAGCCGCCGGCTGATGCGGCCCGCGAAGATCAGGCCGAGTGCGGCCGTCAGACCGCCGACCAGGACCAGCCACTTCAGCCAGGGCAGGTAGTCCGGGGTGCGGTTGAGCAGGATGTAGCCCCAGGCGGCGCTCGCCACGGCCGAGGCCGCGAGGGTGAGCGACGCCCACGTCTCGCTCCGCCGCTCCCACAGCAGCGCCGAGCCCATGCCGACCACGGCCGCCAGGTAGGGGGCGAGGGCCACCGTGTAGTACTGGTGGAAGATGCCCGCCATGTAGCTGAAGACGACCATGGTCGTCAGCAGCGAGCCGCCCCAGACCAGGAACGCGGCGCGGGTCGCGGAGGTGCGCGGCAGCTTGCGGGTGGCCACCAGACCGGCGGCCAGCAGGATCAGCGCGGCCGGCAGCAGCCAGGAGATCTGGCCGCCGACCTCGGAGTTGAACATCCGGTTCCAGCCGGTCTCGCCCCACATGCCGGTGCCGCCCCCGCCGCCACCGCCGCCGACGCTGCCGGTCTCGTCGCCGCTCAGGCGGCCGAGGCCGTTGTAGCCGAAGGTCAGCTCCAGGAAGGAGTTGTTCTGCGAGCCGCCGATGTAGGGGCGGGAGGAGGCCGGCCACAGCTCGACGATCGCGACCCACCAGCCGCCGGAGACGACCAGCGCGAGCGTCGCCGCGGCCAGCTGCCCCAACCGCTTCTTCAGCGGCACCGGCGCGCACACCGCGTACACGATCGCCAGCGGCGGCAGGATCAGGAAGGCCTGCAGGGTCTTGGCGAGGAACGCGAAGCCGATCGCGACCCCGGCCCACAACAGCCACCTGGTCCGGCCGTCCTCGACCGCGCGGACGACGTAGTAGCAGGCCAGCGCCATCAGCAGGGCCAGCATCGCGTCCGGGTTGTCGAACCGGAACATCAGCGCCGCGACGGGGGTGAGCGCGAGCACCGCGCCGGCGATCAGTCCGGCCGCGGGGGTGGACCGGCGGCGCACGGCCGCGTACACGACGGCGACCGTCGCGACGCCCATCAGGACCTCGGGGACCAGGATCGCCCACGAGTTCAGCCCGAAGATCCGCACCGACAGCTCCATCGGCCACAGCGAGGCCGGGGGCTTGTCGACGGTGATGGCGTTGCCCGCGTCCAGCGAGCCGAAGAAGAACGCCTTCCAGCTCTTGCTGCCGGCCTGGACGGCCGCGGAGTAGAAGGAGTTGGCGTAGCCGGAGGCGCTGAGGTTGTAGAGGTAGAGCAGGCCGGTGGCCAGCAGCAGGCCGAGGAGGGCCGGGCGCGCCCAGCGGGGGTCCTCGGGCCGGCCCCGCCACAGTCCACGCCCGAACGGCTGCTTCGGTTCGCCCGCCGCGGGAGCGGGCGGGAGCGGCGGCGGCGCCACGGGCTCCTGCGGGGCCGGGGTGAGCGTGTCCGTCGTCGGCGCGCTCGCCGACGGCACGCTCGTAGTCGGTGGTCCCCAGGCGGAGGGACCCGGTCCGGCCTCGTGGCTGGTCCGGTCGTAGTCGGTGGTCATCGGAAGTCCCTCGGGTCGGTGTCGGTGGGGCGCACCGGCTGCAGCTGCACGGTGGCGTCCCCCCAGGTGCGGGTGCGGGTGCGGTCCGCGGCTTCACCGGCGCGGAACGGGACCGTGGTCTGCTGCCAGTACGGGTGCGCGTGCGGGTGCTGGGGCTGCGCTTGCTGTGCGTGGGCCGGTGCGGACGGGGTGCGCGAGGCCACCACGGCCGAGTGCCGCTCCTCCTGGCGGTCGGGGAACACCCACGCCCGGAACAGCAGGAAGCGCAGCACCGTCGCCGCGAGGTTGGCGGCGATCAGGACGGCCAGTTCGGTGGAGTGGGCCGGGTCGGACGTCGCCGCGTTGAGTGCGGCGAGCGAACCGCTGGTCAGCGCGAGGCCGATGCCGAAGACGACCAGGCCCTGCGCCTGGTGCCGGACGGCGCCGCCGCGTCCGCGCACCCCGAAGGTCAGGCGGCGGTTGGCCGCGGTGTTGGCGACCGCCGAGACCAGCAGGGCGAGCGCGTTGGCCGCCTGCGAGCCGGAGAACACCCGGAAGCCGCTGTAGAGGAGCAGGTAGAACAGCGTCGACAGACCGCCGACCACGCAGAACCCGACGAGCTGGCGGGCCAGCCCCTTCGGCACGTCCTCGAGGTCGCGGTCGCGCGGATCGTCGCCGAAGGGACGGGCGAGCCGGTCCAGCGGCAGCGAACCGGTGGCCAGGGCCCTGCCCACGCGCCACACTCCCTTGAGGTCGTCGGTCGCCGTGCGCACGATGTGCACCGTCGAGTCCGGGTCGTCGACCCAGTCGACCGGCACCTCGTGGATGCGCAGGCCCGCCCGCTCGGCGAGGACCAGCATCTCGGTGTCGAAGAACCAGCCGGTGTCCTCCACCAGCGGCAGCAGCACCTGGGCGACGTCACGGCGTATCGCCTTGAAGCCGCACTGCGCGTCCGAGAACCGGGCCTGCAGCGAGCCGCGCAGGATGAGGTTGTAGGCCCGGCTGATGAACTCCCGCTTGGTGCCCCGTACGACGCGGGAGGAGCGGGCCAGCCGGGAACCGATCGCCAGGTCGGAGTGGCCCGAGATCAGCGGCGCCACCAGCGGCAGCAGCGCGTTGAGGTCGGTGGACAGGTCCACGTCCATGTAGGCGAGGACCGGGGCGTCCGAGGCGGACCAGACGGTCCGCAGCGCGCGGCCGCGGCCCTTCTGCTCCAGCCGGAAGGACCGGACCTCGGGGATGTCCGCCTCCAGCCGCCGGGCCACCAGGGGGGTGGTGTCCGTCGAGGCGTTGTCCGCGATCGTGATGCGGAACGCGTACGGGAAGGTGCGCCTGAGGTGCTCGTGCAGTCTCAGCACGCACGGCTGGAGGTCCTTCTCCTCGTTGTAGACGGGGATCACTACGTCCAGGACAGGCGTACCGGCGTCGCCGGCCGGGAGGTGCTCCCGCGCCGGCAGGGTGCCGGGAGAAGAGTCGGTTCGCATGACATCGACTCTGGTCAAGCGTCCTGTCGCACCCATGTGGTGGCGCTGTGCTGTGCCTGTGAGTGTGATTGCCGGTTCGTTTCGGGGGCCGGCCGGGGCGCCTGCGGGGCCAGGGCCGGCAGATGGACGGTGAACACCGTGCGTCCGGGCACGCTGTCCACGGTCACGGCGCCGCCGTGCGCGGTCGCCACGGCCTGCACGATGGCGAGCCCCAGGCCGGTCGAGCCGGTCGAGCGGGAGCGCGCCGAGTCGCCTCGGGCGAACCGTTCGAAGACGTGCGGCAGCAGCTCCGGCGGGATGCCCTGGCCGTTGTCCTCGACGTCCACGCACATCCACGGTCCGCGCCGCTGCACGCGCGCGGTGACGGTCGTACCGGGCGGGGTGTGCTTGCGGGCGTTGCCGAGCAGGTTGACCAGCACCTGCTGGACGCGTGCCGCGTCGGCCGACACCAGGGCCGGCTCGTCGGGCAGGTCGAGGCGCCAGTTGTGGTCCATGCCGGCCGCCCGGGAGTCGCTGACGGTGTCGACGACGAGGGGGATGAGGTCGGTCTGCTCGAACTGCAGCGGACGGCCCGCGTCCAGCCGGGCGAGCAGCAGCAGGTCCTCCACGAGCAGCGTCATCCGGCCCGCCTCGGACTCGATGCGGCCGAGGGCGTGCCGGGTGTCGGGGCCGACCTGCTCGCGGCCGCGCCGGGTCAGCTCGGCGTACCCGCGGATGGAGGCGAGGGGCGTACGCAGTTCGTGGCTGGCGTCGGCGACGAACTGCCGTACCCGCATCTCGCTCTGCTGGCGGGCGTGCAGGGCGCCGTGGACGTGGTCCAGCATCCGGTTGAGCGCGGCGCCGACCTGGCCGACCTCGGTGTGCGGGTCGGTCTCGGACTCCGGGACGCGCTCGCTGAGGTTGACCTCGCCGGTGTGCAGGGGGAGTTCGGAGACACGGGTGGCGGTGGCGGCGACCCGGCGCAGCGGGCGGGTGGCGACGCCGACCAGCACGTAACCGGCTATGACGGCCGCGCCGAGACCGGCGGCGGTGACGCTGACCTCGACGAGGATCAGGGTGTTGATGGTGCTGTCGGTGTCCTTGGTGGGGATGGCGACGTAGTAGTCGCCGTTGACCCCGGTGACGTACTTGACGAGGTAGTCGCCCAGCCCGGGCAGCTCCACCGTGTGCGTCCGGCTGTCCTGGGCCACCTGGTTGAGGGCCTTGATCACGGACTCGTCGAGTTCCTCGTCGTCCATGTTGGTGACGCCGCTGCTGTCGGTCGACTTCTTGCCGACCCGGCCGTCGGTGATGGAGCCCTTCACCACCTTCGCGGCGACCGTGCCCTCGGGCTGCGGCCCGTGCGTGACGAACTCGGCGAGGTCCGTCCTGCCCTGCTGCTCGGGCGGCGTGGAAACGGCGTTCTTGTCGTTCTTGCCGGCGCCGGGCGGCCCGAAGCCGCCCGCGGCGCGCGCCGCGACCTCGTTCAGCCGCCCGTCCAGCTGCTCGTACAAGTGGGACCGCAGGGCCAGCGTCGTCACCGTGCCGATCACCGCGCAGACGACGGCGATCAGCACCACGGACGCGACGACGAGCCGCGTCCGCAGGGTGCGCGGCTGTCCCGCCCCCGCTCTCGGCTTCGTCCGGGCGGGCAGGCCCCCGCGTCGCTTCCGCGGTCGCGGTCGCCGTCGCCCGCTCATGACGCGGCGGGCTTGATCAGGTACCCGGCACCCCGACGGGTGTGGATCATGGGCTCGCGTCCGGCGTCGATCTTCCGGCGCAGGTAGGAGATGTACAGCTCCACCACGTTGGCCTGGCCGCCGAAGTCGTACGACCACACGCGGTCGAGGATCTGCGCCTTGCTGAGCACGCGCCGCGGGTTGCGCATCAGGAAGCGCAGCAGTTCGAACTCGGTGGCGGTGAGGTGGATGTTCTGGCCGGCCCGCGAGACCTCGTGGCTGTCCTCGTCGAGGGTGAGGTCGCCGACGACCAGGACCGATTCGGAGCGCCGGTCGGCGGCGCCGGAACGGCGGATCAGTCCGCGCAGCCGGGCGACGACCTCCTCGAGGCTGAAGGGCTTGGTCACGTAGTCGTCGCCGCCGGCGGTGAGACCGGCGATACGGTCCTCGACCGCGTCCTTGGCGGTGAGGAACAGGACCGGCACGTCGGGCAGCTCGCGGCGCAGCCGCCCCAGCACGGTCAGCCCGTCCATGTCGGGGAGCATCATGTCGAGCACGACGGCGTCGGGACGGAACTCCCGCGCGGTCTGGACGGCTCCCGTGCCGTCACCGGCGCTGCGTATCTGCCAGCCCTCGTAGCGAAGGGCCATGGACAGCAGTTCGGTGATCGACAGTTCGTCGTCCACCACCAGGACTCGGACGGGGCTCCCGTCCGGCCTCAGCAGTTCGGTGCGCCCCTGGGGCGAGGTCGTGGTCATGGTGAACACACTGTCTGGACCCTCTGAGAGCGCCCTTTCGACAACCTGTGATTTTGCTAAGAAACTCACAGGCGCCTCTCAGGCGGCGCTTGGGCAATCCCTTGCCGCTTCCCTGGTGGGAAGTTGACGTGAGGTCACAGCCCGAACAGCCGCGCCCCGTTGTCGTGGCACACGGCGCGCAGCCACGCGTCCCCGAGCCCCAGCTCCTCCAGGGCCCGCAGCTGGTCGAGGTAGGGGTAGGGGATGTTGGGGAAGTCGCTGCCGAGCAGGATGTGGTCCCCGAGGCCGGCCAGCCTGGGCAGCGCGCGCTTCGGGAACGGCGCCAGCCGCTCGCTGAAGCCGGTGAACGCCATGGTGGTGTCCAGCCGCACCTCGTCGTACCGCTCGGCCAGGGCGAGGAAGTCCTCGTACTCCGGCATGCCCATGTGCGCGACGACGAGCCGCAGCCGGGGGTGGCGGGCCAGCACGCGGGCGACGGGTCCGGGCCCGGTGTGCTTGCCCGGCGCGGGACCGGAACCGCAGTGGATCACCACCGGCGTACCGGCCTCGGCCAGCAGCCCCCACGCCGGGTCGAGCAGTTCGTCGGCCGGGTCGTACGCCCCCACCTGCACGTGCGCCTTGAAGACCCGCGCGCCGGCCTCGACCGCGTCCCGCACGTACGCCTCGACCCCGGGCTCCGGGAAGAGCGTCGAGGTGTGCAGGCAGTCCGGGGTGCGGCGGGCGAAGTCCACGGCCCAGCCGTTGAGCCACTCGGCCATGCCGGCCTTGTGCGGATAGAGCATGGCCGTGAACGCGCGCACGCCGAACTCCCGGATGAGGGCGACCCGTTCGGCCTCCTCCGCCCGGTAGGTGATGGGCCACTCGACACCGCCGGTCAGCGGGCCGAGCGAGTCGAAGTACCCCCAGACCTTGCGCAGGACGCGCTCCGGCATGAAGTGCGTGTGGACGTCGACGAGCCCCGGCACCCCGAGCCGCTCCCAGAACCGCCGCACATCGGCGGCCTCGCCCGCCCCGGGGGAGGCGGGCGCGGTGGGCGCGGTGGGCGCGGTGGGCGCGGTGGCGGTGGGCACGGTAATGGCGGGCTCGGTGCGGGCGGTGGTGGCGGGCGTACGGGTGCGGGTGCCCGGCTGCACTGCTGTCCGTCCGCCCGGCCGCCCGGACAGCGCTCGGTGATCGCTCATGCCCTCACCATCACCCGCACCCGCAGGCCGGAACAACCCGTCCTGCAGACCCGTCCTGCGGACCCGTCCTTCAGACCCGTCCTGCATGTCAGAACAGCCCGTCCTGAACCCCCACGTCCTCCCTGAACTCCCGCACCGGAACGGTGAACCCGCCCCCGTCCGGGGCGGGAACCAGGTCCCAGCCGGTCATCAGCCGGGTGTCGAGCACGACGACCCCGCGCCCGGTCGCGAGATGCAGGTCGGGCCCGGCCGCCGCCAGCAACTCGCCGGCCACCGACCCGCCCGCGACCAGTTCACCGACCAGGCCGGCGGCGGGCGGCAGCCCCGCGATCCCGAACGCCTCCACATGGTCGACCACCCGGCACGGCTCACCCGCCAGCGACTCCGGCCAGCCGGCCAGCCCCACCGCCCGCGCGTGCAGCGCCGCCACCTCGGCCGCCCGCTCCGCCGCCGACGCGGGCAACCGGGACCGCACCGCCCGCTTCTCGCCGTACGGGATCCGGTCCGGCACCTGAAGCGCGGCCCGCAGCAGTTCCTCGGTCCGCCGGGCGGCCATCAGCGGCCCGGCGCCGAGCCAGCTGAAGCAGACCGCCCCCTGCTCGAGCAGCCGGGCCGAGCCCCGCTCCACCGCGGTGATCCCGACCTTGACCATGCCGGGCCCGAACCACGCCAGGTATACGCGGTACGGCCGCGGGTCGTCCGCGATCGTGTCGGCGGCGACGGAGTGCGCCCGGTCCAGCCGCGCGCACTCCTCGCACCGCGCCCCCGTACTCCGCCCCGGCACGCCCGCCCGCACCGGACACGGATGCCCCCTGGCTCCCACGCATGTCCGCCCACCCCCGTCCGCGACCGCGAAGGCCACGCGCTTCCCCCGCACCAGCGCGCTGCGCCACCCGCCGTCCCAAGCCAGCACGGGACGGCCCGCCGTCCAGCGCAGCCCCGCGCACTTCCATGCCTGTGCCATCACTCACGAGCGTAGGGGGACCCACTGACACCCGCCGCCCGCCCCGACCGCCCCGGCCGCAGACTCAGCCGCCGGCCTCCGCAGCGGCAGCGGCCGCCGACCCCGCGGGACCGGTGCCCGTGACCTCCGTCTCCGCCGTGGCCGCACGGCGCGCCCGCGCCCCGCCAACTGGCACCCCACGCACCCCGGATGCCCCTGCCGGACGGTGAGGTCCCGCACCCGCCAGCCCCACTGGTAAGAACTGGCTACACGCCCAGCCCCACCAGCCCGCCACGCATCCCCAACTGCAGGACCTGCTCGACCAGTTCACCCACGCCTACAACCACCAACGCCCCCACCGGTCCCTGCCCCACCGCGCGACCCCGGCAGCGATCTACGCCACCCTCCCCAAGGCCCGGCCCGCCCACAGCCGTGACGCCGACACCCACACCCGCGTCCGCCACGACCGCATCGACCAATCCGGCCTGGTCACCCTCCGCGTCGGCGGCAAACTCCACCACATAGGCGTCGGACGAACCCACACCCGAACCAACGTCATCCTGCTCGTCGACGATCTCCACGTCCGCATCGTCAACGCCACCACCGGAGAACTCCTCCGAGAGCTGATCATCGACCCCACCCGCGACTACCAGCCCCAGCACCCCACGAACACGACGAAACCCCCGAACCCGTAGGTTCGAGGGTTTCCGATGTCCTGAGACATCACAGTGTGCACTCGGCAGGATTCGAACCTGCAACCTTCTGATCCGTAGCTCTGTAGAGATCGGTCAATGGGGGTCATAGAGGCTGCCGTACGGTCCCTCAGAGTTGCTGATGGTCATGGTCGCTTGCTGGGGTTGCTGTACTTCGCTGCTGTACCGCAGGAAGAACGGCGGCTGGAGGTCAGCCGAGGAGTTCATAGATCGCCGCGACGGTGTTGAACACCGCCGGCACGACGAAGACGCTTCCTACGACGATCCACGCGCACCCTGCGACTCGGCGCCCGCGGGTTGGCGCTGTCGGCGGAATCAGCACATCGGCGACCCTGATCGTCTCGCTCGGGGCGATGATGCTGCGCCCGGTGCGGCGTTGCTTCCGCCCCGCCCATAGGAAGAAGCAAGCGCCCAACGTCGTTAAGGCGGCCAGTTGGAGGTGCTCACCCGGCGAGTCAGCGCCTGCGAGCGTCACGACCACGTTCGACACAACATCTCCCCCACCAGGACCACAGTGCGTGGATCACCTCACACTGGCTCGACCATGTCAAGCGCGCGGGCTTCATCCAAGTGGCCCGCCCACCCGCACGCTTTCCAACTGTCCGCGTCGCCGTCCGGGTGCGTTCGTAGGGGTTCGCGGGCCAGGTCAGAGGGGTGCGCGCACGGCGGTGAACGGTGGCGGCCGTCGGTGCGCTGGACAAAGACCAGGACAACGAGCGGCTCAGAACGCACGCGGTTCATGGTCAGCCCCGCTGTGATGGCGCACGCCAGGTCCGTGCGGCACCTCGAACGTCGGCGGCCAGAGCGACGATGTCTGGCACTTGCTCCTCTTGTGATGCCCAGGCCAGATCGATGTACATGAGCGCGGCGGCCGAGCTGCCGAGCTGAGTTCCGTGACCTTCGACTCCCCAGCGGGCGAGGTGACGTGCCCCCTCGTCCAGGCCGTCCTCGGGAGCGGTGGGAAAGATCTCGCGCAAGGCGGCGCGAGCGATCTCCATGGCGCTTCGTGTCTGCATCGTAAGGGCCCTTCCTGAGGGGTCACGGGTGGTTGGCGCGCGCGGTGCACACGAGGCACTTGTCCTGGTAGCCGGTCATCCACATCACCGCGCGGGCGAAGCTCTCGGCGGATTCGAGGGCCTCGGTGCGGTCCAGTTCAGCGAGTTCGACCGTGCAGAGTACGTCCCGGACCAGGATCTCCCAGTGGTCCTGAGCCTTCTTCCAGTCTCCCCGGTGGGCCCGCCTCACATAGCGGTCCAGGAACTCTTGGTCCACCGCACTCTTGAGGTGCAGTGACTCAAGAAAGGTGATCCTTCCCGGCAACTTGAGCCGGCGGCTGAGGCCCCTCTGCTGAAAGAGGTGATTGGTGGCGATCTCCTTGACCCGCTGCATCCGGGCAGCGATCACATGACCGGCCACTCCACCAATGAGGGCAGGCACTAGCAGCCAGCCGAGTACCGACGCACCCCACGACGATTCGTGCACGGGAGGGTCGATGAGCGTGAACGCCCTGTAGATGCCGCTCCAACCCCTTTCGGATCGGCTGGCACCGAACACCCAGACGAACCCGATGACCAGGGCAATCGGTATACCCCAGTCGATGAACCACTGTGTGACGCCCGACAACGCTTTGCGTGAGCGGAACGTACGCCGTATCCATACCGCCACGGACTGCCCACGCGGCGGTGGCAAAGATGGCGGCAGAGGCGGCTGAGGTGGTGACGGCAACGGAGGCCCTCCAAGGAGGCGACAGGGCTCGGTCACTGCAAGTGACGCTTTCCTGCGATCTGTGGTTGCAGCCATCGATGGACCTGGGGATCCTCTAGCTGCTGCGGGTACCGGAAGGCGATCAGGACCCTCACCAGCCATACCGTCGGTGGCCGCCCGCATCCGGTCGATGAGGTACAGCAACGCAACGGACATCTGCCGCGACGGCTTGCAAGACCGCCCAACGCCACCCGCAGCTCTGGCTGCATAAAACCCGCTGTCACCCGATCATGCAGCAGTCCCGTCGGACAGTGCCGGACGTGAAAGGTGGCTGGGGTTACGGTTCTTGGCCGCTGTACAGATGTCGCCAACTATTGGGCTCCGTGTGAGGCATGATCCAGTGCAACTACGGCTGAGGAGACTTCGTGGACACTGGAGATCTCGCTACGTGGGTGGGTTCCTCCTTCGCCGCCATAGCGGCTGGGGCCACGATCTGGACGTTGAAGAGCCAGCGGGACCAGATCGACGAGCAGCGTCGGTTCATTGCTGAGCAGTCGGCCACGCTGGCACTGGAACGTACTGAGCTTCGCGCTACTGCTCGCGACCGCAAGATTGCGCAAGCTCGCCAAGTAGAGATGAAAGTCGAGCTCGAGGTTCAGAGCGGAGCCCCGGCAGACACGAACGGTGAGCCCATCCCCGACACCTTCAAGATCGAGGTGCGCAACCTCAGTGCCGAACCCATTCACGAGGTCACAGTCCGATTCGGGAACCAGGAGACAGAGGAGGCGTCGGCAGCTGTAGAGGCCGAGTTGCTTCGAAGGGGCTTGACCGTAGTCTCAGACGGGCCACGGCTGAACGTGCCCGTCCCACTGGTCGGGGCTGGGCGTATCTACCTCTTCATGTCCGGCTCCATGTTTGCCGAGGTCGACCGCCACCGTCCGGCCCTTCACTTCACAGACAACGCCGGCGTCCGGTGGAGGCTCGACGAGTACGGCGACCTGCGGGACTTGGCGCACCCTGGCTAGTTGGGCATCAGCCTGGGTGACGACGCCGCCGGCCGTGTGTCCGTGTGCCAGCGCTCTCAGCTTGGGAAGCTAGGGTCGTCTAGGGAGGCAAGCCCTGCTGACCTGCGGCTGAGTGGTGTTGCCGCTTGGCGGGCGGTCGACCAGTTCCCCGGTGCTCCCCGTGGTTCCCCGCACGATCTGGCACGGGTCTGGCACGCCTGCCTGCGTTACCACTGCTGGTAGAGAGGTCCAAGAGGTCTGTAGATTCGTCCTCAACGGACGTGCGCCTCGTCCGGCCCGCCAGCCATTCCACCACGGCCGAGGATGGTGTCCCACCGAGTGGTGTAGCAGCGATCTCCGCATAGCCCCTGGTCATGAGGTGGCCATCGCGCAACTCTCCGAGTAGAGAAGCTCGTTGAGAGAGGTGACGCGATGGCCTTGTCCCAGCATGACTTACTCCGGCTGATGGAGTCACTGCGTACGGCGGACGGAATCGAGTTGATCAGGGTCCTGGCCCAGCGGATCCTGCGGGAACTCATCGAGGCCGAGGCCACCGCCCACATCGGCGCGGAGCCCGGCGAGCACGCCGAGACCCGTACCACCTGGCGCAACGGTCACCGCGACAAGGTGCTGACCACGCCGGCCGAGACCTGGACCTGGCCATCCCCAAGGTTCGCACCGGCAGCTTCTTCCCCAGCCTGCTCGAACGCCGCCGCCGTATCGACCAGGCCCTCTACGCCGTCATCGTCGAGGCATACGTCCACGGAGTGTCCACCCGCAGCGTGGACGACCTGGTCAGAGCCCTGGGCGCGGACACCGGCATCTCCAAGAG
>NZ_JBIRUY010000038.1:0-49939 GCF_044335305.1 Streptomyces sp. NPDC020490
TTGGTCGACAACCCATCTACCAGGAGCTTCACCTCTTCCGGAACATCACCCCCACGCCAACTGGTCAGCCGCTCAGCCAAGTTGGAAACGGCTCAATTGCTCCTGTTCGGAGAACTGCGGACAGGTCGAGCGGAGTCGAGGCGGAGGCCGCGGCGGGGGAGGCGCTGATCGGCCGGTTTCGGACGTTGCCGCGGCCGGACGTAATCGTTGAGGGAATCGGGCCGCTTCGACGGCGACACGGAATCCACGAGGAGAGCGGGACTTCCATGAACGAAGTGCACGTACGCATCGGCATCCATCGAGACTCGTATCACACCGACACCAGTTGCCCTGCGCTGAACGGGAAACCGGAGACGTTCGGGGGAATCGAGCAGATGTCCCGAGAGGACGCGGAAGCGCGGGGGCTTACGCATTGCCGGCGGTGCAAGGCGTAGCAGCCGCGGAGGGGCGGAGGGTGTCACCGCTCGGGACGGGGCCGCGTCGGCGCCGGCCACGTCAGGGCCGTGGCCACCCGTTGCCGTGGGCTCTCGATCGGTGCGGGTGACACCCGCACCCCGGCGATGCGGCCGTCACCGGCGGTCGCTGCGCGGGCTCGGGGCGGTGGCGTGTCGTACGGCCGGCGGGAGTGGGGGCGTGGTGCCGGAGCGTGTGATTGCCGGTGGAGGGACGGGAAAGGCCGTCATCGGTGCGGGTGCCGGTTTTCAGACCTGGGTTATCGATTTCCAGACGGAACCACTTGGCGCTCTTTACAGATGTACTCGGCATTGATCAAGAATGATCGGGAAGTCTGAGGGCGGATTCACTGCTTGGTGCTGCTGAGCACACCGCTCACGTTCAGCACCTCGTGACATCCCTGTGCCCGGCGACCGGTGGCCGGAGTGCCCGGCTTGGCGCAGGTCACCTCGATGGTCACGGTGTCGTTCGCGGGGATCTTGATGGGGGTGACCCAGTGGTAGTCCTGATTGCGGAAGGTCTCCAGGGCGATTGTGGTGATCTTGCGGTCGCCGAAGGTGATCGTCAATACCCCTTCGTCACCCTGGAAGTTGGCGACAACGATGTCCGTTACGCCGAATACGCTCTCTTCCGGAACCTTGTAGGTACCGGTCCTGGTCTCCCCGCCGGCCGTCTTCAGATCGATGGTCGCCGAACTCTGCTGACCGCCGCCGACCGTGGTGCCGTCGCCGGTCGCGGTGCCGTCGCCGCCCGATCCGGACCCCGGACCCTGGCCCGATCCCTGGGCGCCGGGCGATGCGGTCGCACCGCCGCCGGAACCGACGCCGGGCTGCTGCCCGTTGCCGCCCTGCTCCCCGGCGGGCGTGGGGCGCGGCTGCACCGCCTCGTTGGCCGCCTCCTTCGCGGCGCTGCGCACCGCCGGACGGACCAGCGCGAACCAGGCGAGCAGCAGCGCGAGCAGCGCCGCCAGCAGGGCGAGCAGCCACTTGGGGAAGATGGGTATCTGGACGAACTCCGCGTCCAGCGGCGGCCGGTGGACCGTCTCGTCCGGCCGGTCCCCCTCCCGGTCCCCGGTCTCGGCGGTGTCCACCGTGAACGGCCACACCGCCGGGGCGCCGAACCACACCGGCTTGCCCGTACGGACCCGCAGCCCGACCTCGGCCGACTCGCCGGGCTCCAGCTTCGGCTCGGCCGGGCTGAAGGCGAACGCCAGCTCCTCGCCCGCCTGGCCGGGCGTGAAGCCCACCTGGACCGGGGTGTTGCCCCCGTTGCGCACCGCCAGCCGGTAGCGGCCGCGCAGCCAGCCGCGCCGGCGGCGCGGGAGCAGCTCGGTGCGCAGCTCGTGGAACTCCGCCACGTGCACCGTGGTCTCGGGGACCCGTACCGCCTCGGGGTGCTCCGTCGGCAGGACCCGTACCGCGAGGGGCATCTCGCCGGCCCGGATCTCCGGGGAGCGCGGCGGTTCCAGCCGGATCGTCACCGTCTCGGAAGTGCCGGGGTAGAGGGAGACCCGTGCGGGTTCCACGGTGGTCCAGGAGGCGCAGTCCCCGACGACCTCCAGGCTGTAGGCCTCGACGATGTCGCTGTCGTTGCGGACAGTCAGACTGGTCGTGGCGGTGCCGCCCGGGACCACCGTCACGACCGGGATGTCGAGTCCGGGCGCACCGGGACCGGAAGAGGCTGCAGAAGGCGTCACGGCACCACCGTAGGAACACCGGCGGGTGTACGCCGAGGGGCGCGAGGGCAACGTCCGGGCAGTCGTGGTGCCTGCACAGCCACCGTCAACTAATCCTCAGTACCGACCTGTTGAAGTCGTGCGAGGGGCTCCCGTGCGCCGCCTTCCGGCGCTTGGCGGGCCCAGCGATCCTGTCCCACGAACTCCGGACAGGTACCCCCCCGAACCTTGCACAGAGGAGAACAGCCGCGCCATGTCCGCCCCCACGTCATACGAGTCCGCAACCACCGGCTTAGCGCACTGGGCCTCTCGCACCGGCCGGCCGGAGCGGGTGACCGTGGCCCTCTACGCCGCCGATCCCGTCCTGCGCGTCGGCGTCGTGCAGCAGTTGCGCCAGCGCCCCGAGGTCGACCTGCTCACCGAAGCCGCCGCCGAGGAGGCCCAGGTGTCGCTGGTGGTCGTGGACAACGTCGACGACGACGTGGCCGAGCTGCTGAACCGGCTGCGGCTCAACTCCTCCACCCGCGTGGGCCTCGTGGTGAGCACCCTCGGCTCCGACGCCCTGCAACGCGTCATCGAGTGCGGCGTCGCGGCGGTACTGCGACGCGGCGAGGCCGACCAGGACCGGCTGGCCCACCTGGTGCTGGCGACCGCCAACGGCGAGGGCGTGCTCCCCGGCGACCTGCTGGGCAAGCTGCTCAGCCACGTCGGCGCCGCTCAGCGCTCGCCGCTCGATCCGCGGGGCCTGTCCCTGTCCACGCTGACCACACGGGAGGCGGACATGCTGCGCCTGGTGTCGGAGGGCCTGGACACCGCGGAGATAGCCCGCAAGACCGCGTACTCCGAACGGACCGTCAAGAACGTCCTGCACGAGATCATCACCCGCCTCCAACTCCGCAACCGGGCGCACGCGGTGGGCTACGCGCTGCGGAACGGGCTCATCTGAGACGTCGGGGACGAGAGCCAGGTGCGCCTGCGCTGCCCGAAAACACACCGCTCGTTTCCCCCGGCACGGCCCCGCCGCCCTGCCGCGTCGCGCGCGGCCGTCGCAGGGTGGCGGGGGCACATCCACGTGCCGCAGCAGACCGCGAGGGGGATCTCGATGGGAACCGGTGGCCCCGGCGGGCGGTACCGCCCGGGGAGACTCGGCATGGCGTTGCTGCTGCTCGTCCCGCTGCTGGCGGTGGCGGGGGCATCCGGGCAGGGCAGCGCCGAGTCCGCACCGCGGGCCGCGGCGGCAGGCAGCGCGGAAACCCGGATCGCCTACGCCGGCACCCGGCACCGCAGCCTCGGCCGGGTGACCGGCAGCACCACCAGCACCCCGCTGTTCGGCGCGGGCCCGGCCCACCAGGACGTCCAGCCGTCCGCCCTCGGCGACCAGACGGTCTTCGCGAGCCTCCGCGACGAACGGACCCCGCAGATCTATCTGCGGTCCGCCGACGGTTCCGTACGGCGTCTGACCGGCGGCATGGACGCCGCGCACCCCCGCCTGACCCCGGACGGCAAGTCCGTGGTCTTCGACGCGGCCGAGCCGGGCGGCCCGGGCGGCGGGACCCAGCGCGACCTGTGGCTGGTGCGCACCGACGGCACCGGCCTGACGCGGCTCACCGACACCCCCGCGAACGAGGAGTGCCCGACGGTCTCCCCGGACGGGCGGCGGCTGGCGTACGCGAGCGACACCGATGCCCTGGCCGGTGAGCAGATCTACGTACGGCCGCTGGCCGGCGGCACCGTCATCCGGGTCACCGACCCCGCGAACGGCACGGCCGCCGACCCGGTGTGGAACCCGGTGAACGACGCCACCCACAAGGACCTGATCGCGTACACGGCCGCCGCGCCCGGGCAGTCCGGCCCCAGGCTGCGGGTGACCGACGGGACCACCGACGGGCCGCTGCTGGCGGGTGAGCAGGCGGGCTGGCGTACGCACGGGGCAGCCTGGTTGCCCGACGGGGACGGTGTGCTGTTCCTCAGCCCCGACCGCACGTGTTCCTGCGAGGGCGACTGGGACCATGTGTTCCGGGTGCCCGCGCATTCCGCCGACACCCCCTCGGTGGTGCTCAGCGAGGACCGGGAGGTCTCCTCGGTCACCTGGCTCGGTCCGCTCGACGGCGGCAGCGCGGTGGTCGAGCGCGTCTCGGCGTCCGGCCCGCACGTGGTGACGCTGCAGGACGCCCGGTCGGACGGCTCCGACCCGCGCGATCTGGGGCTGACGATCCTCGAGGAGGACCCGGCGGCCGACACCCACACCGATCCCGCCCAGGACCCGCTGTTCCAGCCCGCGTCCGGGTACGACCCGTGGACCGAGCGGCAGAGCTACACGCCCGACGGCCGCCGGATCGTGGTGACCCGCTTCGAGGACGGCCCGGAAGGCCGTATCGAGCGGATCTGGACGGCGGACGCCGACGGCTCCGGCGCGGCGCCGCTGCCGCTCGCCGGACGTGGAGCGACGGACTGGGACACCGACCCGGCGTTCTCCCCGGACGGCAAGTACCTCGCCTTCACCCGGACCTCGCCGGGTGGCGTCGGCGGGCCCAGCCGCATCCTCGTCGCGGACGTGGCCACCGGCGCGATCACCGGGGAGATCACCCCACCGGCCGGGGAGCAGACGGGCCGCGACGCCCAGCCCACCTGGTCCTCCGACGGCAGGACACTGGCCTTCACCCGCAGCGAGGTGATCAACGGCACCGGCGGCAACAAGCACATCTGGACCGTGCCGGTGGCCCACCTCGACCAGCAGCGCGACCTGAGCGCCGCGATCTGCCCCGGCGCCTGCGAGGTCATCGACGACAGCCCGGCGTTCTCGCCCGACGGGACCGCCGTCGCCTTCAACCGCAAGAGCGGCGGCGGCCGGATCGACGAGCGCGACGGCATCCTCCTGACCTCCCTCACGGGCGACGACTGCCAGGTGCTGACCCCGGCCGCCGCCCGCGGCCTGCCCGGCGCCTGCGGCCGGCAACTGCCGGACACCTCGGCGACCGGCCCGTTCCAGCCGCGTGACGCCGCCTGGACGGCCGACGGCAAGAGCCTGGTGATCAGCTCGCGGGCCGCCGTAGCCGTCAACAGCCCGGAAAAACTGAGCCTGTTGGACGTCGAATCCGGCGAGCTCACTCCGCTCACCGGCAACCTGCCGGGCCGGCAGAAGGAGCCCAGCGTCCAGCAGTCCGTGGACCTCGCCGTGCACGCGCCCGGCAGCACCCCCCAGGTCACGGTCGGCAAGTCCGTCACGGTCGGTGTGGACCTGGTGAACAAGGGCCCCGCCGCCTCCCCGGGCACCACCCTGACCATCGTCCCGCCGGCCGGCGTGCAGGTCGCCGGGGTGACCTGGCCCGGCGGCACCTGCGACGCCGCCGCCTACCAGTGCGACGTCGGCGTGGTGCGGCCCGGAAGCACCGTCACGGTGAACGTCACCCTCACCGGCCTCACCGCCGGCGACCAGCCCGTCGACTGGTCGGTCACCGGCACGGTCCTGGACCCCGAGCCCAGCGACAACGCCGGCCGAACCGTGATCCCGGTGCGCGAGGCGACACCCCCGCCGACCCCGACCCCTACCCCGACGATCCCGATCCCGGTCCCGACCCCGACGGTTCCGCCCCCGACGGTGCCCGCCGAGCCGCCCGCGCCCGACGCCGGACCCGGGGTGAAGGTCACCGCGCAGCCGAATCCGGGCTACGTCGGCGGGCGCGTCGTGGTCACCTACACGGTCCGCAACGGCCGCAACGCGCTGGCCACCGGGCTGCGGCTGCGCATCGGCCTGCCCGCGGGCATCCCCGACAACGGCCCGCCGGAGGGCTGCGACCGGTCCTGGGTGTGCGCACTGCCGGACCTGAAGCCGGGCGCGAGCACCGTCGTCCGGGTCGTCCTGAGCCCCGACAAGGCGCTCACCGGCCGCGTCACCGGCGTGCTCACCACCACCGGCACGGACGCCGACAAGAGCGACAACACCGCCCGGCAGCGACTGCGCATCCTCCAGCCGCGCATCGTCGCGGTGCCGGAGGTCGGCAAGCCCGGCTTCGTCACCTCCGTGCGCGGCAAGGACTTCCCGCCGGGAGCGCCGGTGCGGTTCACCTGGAAGCCGGGGATCACCGCGGCGGCGGCGCCGACGGTCCCCGGTCCCGACGGCACGTTCATCGGCCAGCTGCTCATCCTCGCCAAGGACCAGACCGGGCCGCGCGTCATCACCGCCAAGGGCCCCGGCTTCTCGCCCGTGAAGACCGACTTCCTGGTGGTCAGCGGAAGCATCCAGCCGCCCGACGAGGTGACCCGCCGATGATCCACGAGGTGGACGAGGGGCTGCGCCGGCTGCTCGGCGAGTCCGGGCTGGAGGCGTCGGGCGTCGAGGTGGTCTTCGACGCCCCCACCCGGGACTGGGCGGCCCGCCGCAGCGCCCCCACCGTCTGCGTCTTCCTCTACGACATCCGGGAGGACGCCACCCGGCGCGGCAGCGGCACCGGAGAGGTGTACGACGATGACGGCCACCTGGTGGCACGGCGCTCCCCGCCGCGCTGGTTCGAGCTGACGTACCTGGTCACCGCGTGGGCGAACCGCCCGCAGGACGAACACCGGCTGCTCTCGCAGGTGCTGGCGACCCTGGTGGCCACCGGCACGCTGCCCGCCCGGCTGCTCACCGGCACACTCGCCGAACTCGGCCTGACGGTGGCCCTGGACACCGTCGGGGCCGGGGCTGACGCGCCGTCCGCCGCCGACGTGTGGTCGGCGCTCGGCGGGGAGATGAAGGCATCCCTCCAGGTACGGGCACGGGCGCCGCTCGCCGGGGTGACCAGCGCGACCGCACCGCCGGTCACCGAAGGCCTCGTCGTACGCTCCGCCGCCCGGAGCGAGGGCGGGGAGGCGACGCCGGGCCGCCGACTGCGCTACCGGGAGGCGACCGACCCGGGCCCGGACGGCTTCGCCGGCCCGCGCGGGCGGGGCCCCGCCCCCGCCCGCCGCCGCCGGGGGGACCGCCAGTCATGACGCACACCGTCGAACCCGTGATCACTGGCGCCGTATCCGCATCCACCGATGTGGAACATGTGGAACACCTCTGGTCGCGGCTGAGGCTGGTAGAGGAACGGGTACGCCACGCCGTCGCCGTCCGTCGAGCCGCCGACCCCGACCCCGACGACCCGTACCGCGGCCAGTACCTCACCCCCGACGCGGCCGCCCGCATCCTGGACGAGCCGGGCGGCCTCGCCGTACCCGGGCACGAGCCGTGGCAGCCGCCCGCCGGCTGCCTACTCGACGGCCTCGCCCGGCGGTTCGGGCTGTCCCCGCTGGACCTGGACCTGCTCCTGGTCGCGCTGGCGCCCGACCTCGACGCGCGCTTCGAGCGGCTCTACGGCTACCTCAACGACGACCTGACACGCCGTAGGCCCACGGTCGGGCTGGCCCTGGAACTGTGCGGGCTCGCCGGGGCGGCGCCCGCCCGGTTCCGGCTCGCCCCCGGGGCGCCGCTGACCGAGGGGGGCCTGGTGGTCGTCACCGAGCCCGAACTTCCGCCACTGTCAAGGGTGTTGGTGGTGCCCGACCGGGTCACCGGGCACCTCCTGGGCAGTGCCCGGCCCGACGCCCGGCTCGCGGGGGTGCTCGGCGAGGCCCGCGAGGACCCGACCGCCGAGGCGGCGGAAGTCCACCGCACGGCGGCCGCGGTCGGCACCGGCGTCGGCCTCGTCCATCTGCGCAGCCGGGGCGGCGACGCGGCGGGGCTGGCCACCGCCGCCCTGCGCGCGGCCGGGCTGCGTCCGCTCGTCCTGGACGCGGTGGCGCTCGCCCGGCGCCCCGGCGACGTACCGGAACTCGCCCGGGTCGCCGCCCGCGAAGCCCGCCTCACCGGCGCCGGAGTCGTCCTCGGCCCCCTGGAGGCGCTGCCCGCGGAACCCGCCGAACGGGCCCGCACACTCGGGGCGCTGTGCGCGGCGCTGCGGGGGATTCCCCTGCTCACGCACGGCACCGTCGGCTGGGCCCCGGAGTGGGCGGCCGACACCCCCGTCGTCCTGAACGTGCCGGCGCCGTCCCCCGAGCGGCAGGCCGCACGCTGGCGGTACGCCCTTGAACGGGCGGCCGGCAGCGACACCTTCGGTGACACCTCCAGCGACAGCTCCGGTGACAGCCACGGTGACGGCTCTCGTGACAGCCACGGTGACGGCTCCGGTGACGGCTCCGGTGACAGCCACGCTGACGGCTCCGGTGACAGCCACGGTCACGGCTCCCGTGACAGTCGCGGTCACGGCTCCCGCGACGGTCTCGCGACCGGTGACGTCGAGGCGCTCGCCGAGGCGGTCGCCGCGCACCGCCTGGACTCGGGGCAGCTGCACCGGGCCGCCGACGTGGCGGTGCGCACGGCTGCCCTCGCGGGCCGCCCGGTCCGCCCCGACGACCTGCGCAGCGCCGTACGCGCCCAGAACGGCGCGGGGCTCGACCGGCTCGCCCGCCGGGTGGAGCCGGGCGTCGGCTGGGACGACCTGGTGCTGCCGCCGTCCACCCACCGTCGGCTGCGCGAACTCGCGCTCCGCGCCCGCCACCGCGAGCAGGTGCTCGGGCAGTGGGGGATGCGTCCCGGCGGCGGCCGGGGACGCGGCGTGATCGCGCTGTTCGCCGGCGAGTCGGGCACCGGCAAGACCATGTCCGCCGAGGTCGTCGCCGCCGAACTGGGCATGGATCTGTACGTGGTGGACCTGTCCACGGTCGTCGACAAGTACATAGGGGAGACCGAGAAGAACCTGGAGCGCATCTTCACCGAGGCCTCGGCGGTCAACGCGGTGCTGCTCTTCGACGAGGCCGACGCGATCTTCGGGAAGCGCTCGGAGGTGAAGGACGCGCACGACCGGCACGCCAACATCGAGTCGGCCTACCTGCTCCAGCGCATGGAGTCGTTCGACGGCATCGCGGTGCTGACCACCAACCTGCGGGCCAACCTGGACGAGGCGTTCACCCGGCGGCTGGACGTGGTGGCCGACTTCCCGGTGCCCGACTCCGGCCGGCGCCTCGACCTGTGGGAGCGCTGCCTGGGCGACCGCCTGCCCCGGGCCGGCGACCTGGACCTCGCGTTCTGCGCCGACCGCTTCGAACTCGCCGGCGGATCCATCCGGGCCTGCGCGGTGACCGCGGCCTACCTCGCGGCCGAGTCCGGCAGCCCGCTCACCATGCGGCAGCTGGTGACGGCGGTCGCCCAGGAGTACCGCAAGCTCGGACGGCTGGTCCTGGAGAGCGAGTTCGGCCCCTACCTGGCGGTGGCCACCGGCGCCTGATCACGGCCTCTCGGAGCGTCGGCCTGATCACGGCCTCACGGAACGTTGGGGTTGGCCGGCTGCTCCTGGCCCGCCGGCACGCGCGGCCCCCTTCCGCGCTTGACGATGACCACCGTCTTCATGGTGACACCGGGATAATTCGGGCCGTAGTAGGCGCCCGTCCAGTAATCGTGGAACGAGTTCACCGTGCCGATCGTGTAGGTCATGGGATCCGGGGTCGTCTGCCCGCTGCCCGCGAAAGCCTCCATGGTCACCGTGTCCGTTCCGTCCAGTCCCACGACCGCGGCCGCGTGGTACTGCGACATGACCAGGTCTCCCGGATCCATCGCGATCATCAGGTAGGACTGTCCGACCTCCGGACTGGCGTGGCGATCCGTCGCCCCGTCGAAAGCCCCCGCCCGCTCACGGTTCAGCTCGTCCGACGTACCGAAGGGCTTGAGCCCGGCACCCGTGCGCACGCTGCTGTTCAGGGAACCGTCCTTCAGCTCTCCCGCGGCGTTGTGCATGATCTCTTCCGCTGTGTGGAGGCAGTCGTCCAGGATCTGCCGGGCGAGCTGGTGCTCCTGGTAGTTCCCGGTGCCGAAGAGGTCCTGCGGCGGTGTGCTGGTCGCGCGCAACGCCGGGGAGACGGCGTCCTGCGGGGTTCCGACCCGTACCCAGACCGAGGTGGCGCCGGCGCTCGCGACCGCGAACAGGCCGCCCGCCGAAACCTTCATGGCCACCTGGTTCTGGGTGGCCTGCTCCGTCCAGCGCTGCACCGTCCGCCGCTGGACCCGCTCGGCCGACGGTGCGGACCGCTCCGCATCCCGGGTCGTCGGGGCGGCGCCGCTCATGACGCGGCGCGCGTTGCTCTCCGCCTCCCGCTCGAAGCGGTCGGAAGGGTCGGAGATCCTCAGCCCCGCACCGTTGTCCGTGCCGGCCACGGGCCCCTGGCGCTGCTGGACGACGTGCGTGAGTTCATGGGCGAGGGTGTGCCGGTCACCTCCTCCGTCGCCGATCACGACATGGCTGCCGGAGGTGTAGGCGCGGGCCCCGATGGTGCGGGCCGAGCGGGCGGCGGCGGCACCGGTGTGCAGGCGTACGTCGGAGAAGTCGGTCCCGAACCGCGACTCCATCTCCTGGCGCACCGGCGCGGCAAGCGGTTGGCCGGCCGAGCGCAGGACCTCGTCCACCCCGCCGGCGTCCGGCTGCTCCGGGGCGGGCGTGGTGCGTGCGCGGCGGGCGATCATGCCGGTGGCCGCGGTGTTGCCCGCGCCGCGCTGTGCCGCGCGGAGCGCGGCGGCGGTGAGCGGGGGCGGCACGGCGGCGTCGGCCGAGGGCGTCTCCCGCCGGGCGGAGGCCGGGCCACGCGCCGGCTGCCGGGGCTCGGCCTGCTCGCTCTGCGCCCTGGACGTCCGCATCCGCTGCCTCCTCGTCGGCGCACCCCTGCTGCGGCCCCCAGTGGACCGTGCGGGGCGGCGGACTTTCCAGGTCCGCGCGGGCACCGGGAGGGCAAGGACGGGTGACGCCCGGACGGCCCGCCGGGGTGCGGAAGGCAGCGGTCCTGCCCCCGTCCAGGTCCGCGGGTCCCTGTCGGCCCGGCCGACCCCCGCGCAGACTCGGCCTGGACACAGGTGACCGACCCGCAGGACGCGAAGGAGCGAGCATGCCGACGTACCTCACCCCGGGCGTGTACGTGGAGGAGGTGCAGTCCGGTGCCCGACCGATCGAAGGGGTCGGCACCGCCGTCGCCGCGTTCGTCGGGTTCGCCGAGAGCGGCCCGTTCCACACGCCGACGCTGGTCAGCAGCTGGGACCAGTACACCCAACTCTTCGGCGGCTTCACCGAGGGCGCCTACCTGCCCCTCTCCGTCTACGGCTACTTCACCAACGGCGGCGGCGCCGCGTACATCGTGCGGATCGGCGGCCGGGCCGACGACACCTCCGCCCCGGCGGCGGACGGCGGACGGCGCGCGGACCGGGCGGCCGAGCCGGTGGCCCTCGGCGGCTTCCTGGTCGCCGCCCGGCCGGGCGTCACCGGGGTGACGGTCGAGGTCGCCGACCCGGACGGCGAGAACCCGCCGGAGGACCGCTTCAAGCTCCTGGTCCGCCAGGGCGACCAGGTGGTGGAGATGTACGAGGCCTCCACCCGCAAGAACGTCAAGGGCTACCTGGTCACCCAGGCCCGCGCCTCCAAGCTGATCCAGGTCACCGAGCAGCAGGGCGCCGCGCAGAGCAGGCCCGCCGCCCAGACCCTGGCGGTGCCCGACGCTCCGGCCGCGCCCGCCGCGAACGGCTCCGGCGAGGTCGCCCGCCTCGACGCGGCCGAGTACGTCGGCGACGCCGCCGCCCGCACCGGGTTCGGCGGCCTGGAGACCATCGACGAGATCACCATGGTCGCGGTGCCCGACCTGATGAGCGCCTACCAGCGCGGCGACATCGACGCCGAGGGCGTGCGCACCGTGCAGCTCGCGGTGATCTCGCACTGCGAGCAGATGGGCGACCGCGTCGCCGTCCTGGACACCCCGCCCGGCCTGGGCGCCCAGCAGGTGCGCGCCTGGCGCAACGACGAGGCGGGCTACGACTCCCGGTACGCCACCCTCTACTACCCCTGGGTGCGCGTCTTCGACCCGGCCGCCGGACGCAACACCACCGTCCCGCCGAGCGGTCACATCGCCGGCGTCTGGGCGCGCAGCGACGCCGAGCGCGGTGTGCACAAGGCGCCCGCCAACGAGGTGATCCGCGGCGCTGTGGACCTCGAAGTCCGGCTCAGCAAGGGCGAACAGGACCTGCTGAACCCGATCGGCGTCAACTGCGTACGGGCCTTCCCCGGCCGCGGCATCCGCGTCTGGGGCGCCCGCACCCTCTCCTCCGACCCGGCCTGGCGCTACCTCAACGTGCGCCGCCTCTTCAACTACCTCGAAGAGTCGATCCTGTTGGGCACCCAGTGGGTGGTCTTCGAACCGAACGACGACCGGCTGTGGTCCAGCATCCGGCGCAACGTCACCGCGTTCCTCACCGAGGAGTGGCGCCGGGGCGCGCTGTTCGGCCGTACGGCCGAGGAGGCGTTCTACGTGAAGTGCGACCGCGACAACAACCCGCAGGAGTCCATCGACCAGGGCCGCGTCGTCTGCGAGATCGGCGTCTCACCGGTCAAGCCCGCGGAGTTCGTGGTGTTCCGCCTGGCCCAGTTCTCCGACAGCACCAGCCTCATCGACGAGTGACCCGCGGGTTCGGCAAGGGAAGGTGACAGACAGTCATGGCAGAGGGCGATGCTCTTTCCACCCACGTCTTCGGCGTGCAACTGGGCGGCTACCGGGTCGAGTCGATCCAGGAGATCAGCGGACTGACCGTCGAGGAGGACGTCGTAGAGGTCAAGCAGGTCAGCGACCGGGGCATGCAGATCATCCGCAAGCAGCCCGGCGCCCGGCAGGCCGGCGAGGTGACGATCACCCGGGGACTCGACAAGAGCAGCGAGTTCACCAAGTGGATCAAGGAGACCCTGAACAAGGGCGCCGTGTCCTCCGCACGGCAGAACCTCACCATCGAGATCATGGACTCCGAGCTCAACACGGTCCGGCGCATCCAGCTCATGCAGGGCTGGGTGTCCCGGTGGGAGGGCCCGTCGCTGAAGGCGGGGGAGTCGTCTCCGGCCACCGAGTCCGTGACGATCGTGTTCGAGGAGATCACCGTCGAATGAGGCGTCGTACGGTCACGGCGGGCAACCTGGACGAGATCCTCGCGATGACGGCGCCCGCCCAGGCCGCGGAGCAGGCGGCGGAGGTCCCCGCCGCCGCCCCGCCGCCACGGGAGGACCACGGGCTGCGCACCGAGTTCGAGTTCGAACTGCCGCGCGGCTACGTGGACGAGGCGGGCACGGTGCACCGGCACGGCGCGATGCGCCTGGCCACCGCCCGTGACGAGCTGCGTCCGCAGATCGACCTGCGGGTCAAGGAGAACCCGGCGTACCTGAGCGTGGTGCTGCTGGGCCAGGTGATCACCCGGCTCGGCACGATCACCGACGTCCACGCCGGGATCGTGGAGCGGATGTACGCCACCGACGTCGCCTTCCTCCAGGACTTCTACCGCCGGATCAACAGCGAGGGCCACACCCGTGCCGCGGTGACCTGCCCGCACTGCGAGGGCGGCTTCGAGGTCGACCTCTCGGGTGGGCGCCTGGGGGAATCGTGACGTACGCCCTTCCCCGGCTCCGGGAGGAGGTCGCGTACATCGCCTATCACTTCCACTGGCCGCGTGAGGAGATCCTCGACCTGACCCACGACGAGCGGCGGCAGTGGGTGGCCGAGATCGCCCGTATCAACACCCGCGTGAACGAAGGCGGTTGAGGACATGGCATGGCGGGACTGGTTACGCCGCCGGGCCGCAGGACACGGCCAGTCCGGCGCGCGTGCGGGTCGCCGGAGCGTGCCGGGTGACGCGGGTGCCTCCGGGCCGGGCGGTTCGGGGGCGTCGGTGGCCGACGGTCTGGGTTCGTCCTTGCTGGGCGGTCCGGGGTCCTCGGTGCCCGGTGGCCTGGGTTCCTCCGCGCCGGGTGATCCGGGTCCCTCCGGGCCCGCCGACGCGGGTCCTTCCGTGCCCGCCGACTGGGACGGGGGATGGCGCCGTACTGCCGCGCCGGAACTCACCGTGTCCCGCGCCCCGCTCGGTGTCAGCGACGGCCTCGCCTTCCGCGCGGGCCTGGCCGCCTGGCAGAACCCGTCCTTCGACAGCGGCCTCGGTCACGCGCTGCTCCCGGCCGCTCCGACCGGCCTGGTGCGCGGTGTCACCCGCCCGGCGGCTCCCCGGCCCACCCACACCGCCGGGGGACCGCTGCTGCTCAGGGCACTGCGGCCGGAGGGGGCGGACGACTCGGGGGACGGGGTCCCTGAATCCGGGACCCTGGACGGGCGGACGGCCGCCCCGACGCCGCCGGTTGCCCGCCGGACGGACTCGGCGGAACGGAAGGCCGGCTCGGCGGAGCTCGGCTCGGCGGAGGTCGGCTCGCGTTCGTCCTCCGTCGTACGGCCCTCCGGTGGCGGTTCCGATGACAACAGCGCTCCGGGTGAGGGGCGTTCGCGCGACAACGCTCCCCGGACCCGTGGTCTCACGCCCTCGGACTCCCCGGCCGTGCTCTCCCCGTCGGTTCCCGTAGCCCGGCGGGCCGCGCAGCCGGGCGCCGGCCCGGTCGTGTTCCCCGCCGACACCGGCAGTCGGCCGGCCGCCTCCACGACTCCACTCCTCCGACGTGTGGCGGTGGTTCCGCCCGCGGTCGCCGACGGGACCGCCGACAGGGCCGCGAGCCGGGCCACCTCGGAGACACCGCCCGGCGCGTCCGGGCCGGACTCCGGTCGTGTCTCCCGGGCGCCGGCCGCTTCCGGGGGCCGTACGCCCGCGGCCCCGGCCGTGCAACGCGCCACCGACGGAGCGACGGCAACCCGGCCCGCCCGCTCCGGCGGCGAGGCGTCCCGTCCCGCCGTCCAGCGTGCCGCGACGGAGGTGACCGGGCCCGAGCCCGCGCGGCAGGCCGGGCGGTCGGATGCGTCCCGTGCCACCGGCCCGACCGAGGGCCGACCGGCAGTCCGGATCGGCCCGTCGGGGCCCCGACTGACCGTCGCCCGGCGCCCGTCCGGACCTGTGCGCCGTGTCGCCGCGGTGCGCCCCTCCGCCGCCGCGGCGCCCGACACCGCCACCACCACTCCTGCTGCCTCCGGTACGGCGGCACCGCCTCGTACCAGCACGGGCTCCACCGCCCTCGTACAGCGCACCGCCACACCCGCGGGCAGCCGCCCGCCCCTGGGCGCCCCACTGAACGAACTGCCCGCCACGGCAATGCCGTTGCCGCAGGACGCCACCTTGACCAGTGCCGCAACCGGTGCCGCAGCCGCGTCAGGCCCGACGTTGCCCGTAGTCCAGCGCCAGGCCGACACCCCGGGGCCGGACGACGACGGTACGAGCGGCGCGAAGGGAACGACACCCGCGCCCCCGGCCGACGCCCCCCGTCGGCCCTCCGCTCCCGGCGACACCGGCGCACGTGCCCGCGGCGGCCTGGGCGCGCCCCTGTCCGCGCTTCCGCCGAGCGCCGAGCTGCCAGCTGCGACCCCGTCCGGTGCCCGCGCCTCCCGTACGGGGTCCGGCCCGGACGTCCAACGTGCTCCGGTACGGCAGGACCAGAACCCCGCGACCGCTCCGCTGGTCCCGCCCGCCGGTTCCGCGCCCCGTCGCGCGCCGGGCGCGGAAGCCCCGCTGCTGGGGGCGGCCGATGTCCAGCGCCGCCTCACGGACGACTCCGCCACGGTGCATACCACCGAGGCAGCTCCCGCGGAGCACGCGCACGGGGCCGCCACGCCGCTGGTGACATCGCCCCCGGGCGCCGCAGCCGACCGCCCGGCACCGGCGGGCGCGCCGGCCACAGCCTCCGCTGGCCCGGGCTCCGGCGGGCAACGGTCCCAGGGCCCCCGCGCCCCGGCCCCAGTGGTCGTGGCCAGGGCCGTGGCCTCGGGCACCAGCGGTGCCCGGCCTGCCGACCCGGCAGGCCCGTACCCGCTCACCGTGACCCGCTCCGCAGCACACTCAGCCATGGCAGAGCCCCGCGCCTTGGCGCTGCTCGCCGCCCGCCCGCTCAACCTGAGCACCCGGACCCCGGAAGGAGCGGCATCGCCCGTGGCCGCCCGTTCCGGCGGCCGTCCCGTGGTGGCGGCGCGCTGGCCTGCCGCACCGGGTGCCTCCCCGGGCGACACCTCGCCGAGCACCTCACCGGCCGCCGGGGACTCCGGGCATCCGGCGCCCCGCCCGTCCGCCCCCGCCCCCGCGCCGACGCGGCCGCACGTCCAGCGGACCACGACCGCGCACGTCGGACCACAGTTGGTCCCCCAGTTCCCACAGGACCCACAGGGCCCGCAGGACAAGGACACGGGCGCACGAACGACCGCCACCCCCGCAGCTCCCGTTCAGCGCGCCCCGGTGGTCCGTCCCGCGCCGCTCAGCCCGGCGACCGCCGTCGTACCGGCGAAGTCCCTGCCGGTGACCGGCCCGCAGGCGCCGCCGCTCCCGGACCGCCCGTCGGCCGCCCCGGCAACGGCGGCGGCCGTCCCCGTGGTCCGGCCACGTACCGTCGCGCCGGGCCCCGGGCCGACCACTGGGCCGGCGGCCTCCGTTCAGCGCGACACCACCGGCACGGGCGGTGCCGACCTGCTCAAGGGCGTTCCGGGCGTACAGGTCAAGGAGGTACCGGCACGCGGCCGGTCGCAGCCGTCGGCCGGGTCCGCCACGGCTTCGGCCGCCCGCCGCCCCGGAACCCCTCAGGACGACCCCGGCCCCGACCTCGACCTCGACGACCTGGCGCGCCGCCTGCTCGACCCCGTGTCGCGGCTGCTGCGCACCGAACTGCGGCGCGGCCGCGAACGCACCGGCCGCCCCTACGACGGACGCCGCTGAGGGCACGCGACAGGCGACGACCCCCTGACCGACAAGTGACCGACTGACCGAACTGACCGCCTGACCGACTGAACGACGACCGACGGACGAGTGACGGACGCATGACCGACAGCATCTTCGCGACGAGCGTGTTCTTCCGGCTCGCGATCGGCGGCAACGACCTGGGCGCCTTCCACACCTGCTCCGGCATGGGCGCCGAGGTCGAGATGGAGACCTACGCCGAAGGCGGCAACAACGGCTTCACCTGGCAGCTCCCCGGCCGCGTGACCTGGACCAACATCACGCTCACCCGGCCCGTCACCGCCGACACGGCGAAGATCGCCCGCTGGCTCGACGAGACGCTGAAGCGGGTGGAGCCCAAGGACGGCGAGATCGCGGCGCTGAGACCGGACCTGACCCGGATCATCAGCTGGCAGGTGCTCGGGATCGTCCCGGTGCGCTGGCAGGGCCCGTCCTTCGACCCCGCCGACTCCCGCGCGGCGGTGGAGACCCTGGAGATCGCCCACCAGGGTCTGCGCCCGTCCTGAACCGCCCCCACTCACCCACCCGTTCACCAGCACGTGTCCGTCACCCGGAAGGAGGTCCCGCCGTGTCCCCAGCCCGCTCCAGCCGAACCAGGGCCCAGCTGACCCTGAAGGAGCCCCCGGCCTCCGTCGGCGCGAAACCCGGCGGGACGATCGCGCGGCTGAACCTGCAGTTCAACCCCTCCACCCTGCAACTGCGCAAGACCACCGAGTGGCGGCGGTCCCCCTCGCGGATGGCGGGGCAGTCGGCGCTGCCCGAGTTCGTCGGGAGCGGCCCGCGCCAACTGAGCCTCGAGGTGTTCCTGGACGCCACCGCCACCCACGACAACTCCGTGGAGCTGGCGGTGGAGAAGCTGATGAAGGCGTGCGTGCCGACCCCGGCGAGCCTGGGCCGCAAGAAGCCGGCCAGCCCATGGGTCCGGTTCGAGTGGGGCACGGCGCGGACGACGTCGTTCGACGGTGTGCTTTCCAGCCTGTCGGTGACGTACACGCTGTTCGACGTGGACGGAAAGCCGCTGCGGGCCACCTGCGCGCTGTCCATCGAGGAGGCGAGCGTCGACGCGCCGGGCCAGAACCCGACGTCCGGCGCGCGCACCGGGCGCAGCACGCACACCCTCGTGGCGGGCGACAGCCTGGCGCTGCTCGCCTGGCGGGAGTACGGCGACGCGACGGCCTGGCGGGTCATCGCGGAGGCGAACGACATCGACGACCCGATGGCTCTCGTGCCCGGCACCGAACTGGTGGTGCCGGGGCTGCGCGACACCGGCGCTGAGGAGGACCAGTGACCACACCCGAGGCGCGCGGCGGCCGGTCGTTCGCGGCGGACCCCGTCGTGGAGGCGCCCGGCGAACTCCCGCAGATCTGGGCCGCCCAGCTGGTGAACTGCGTGGTGGACGAGAACGTCGGCCTGCCGGACGCCGCGGTGCTCACCTTCCGCGACCCCGACCACGAGTTCCTCCAAGCGACCGGCATCACCATCGGCACCCCGCTCAAGGTGTCGGTGGTGACCGTGTCCGGGCAGGTGCGCGAGCGGCTGTTCAACGGCGAGGTGACCGCCCTGGAACTGGACCGGGACCGCACCGGCTCCTTCACGGTCGTCCGCGCCTACTCCAAGGCGCACCGCCTCCAGCGGGGCCGCAAGGTGGTGGCGTACCGCGACATGACGGCGGCGGAGATCGTCCGCAAGGTGGCCGCCGGGGCCGGGCTGGCCTGCGGCAGGGTCGAAGCCGCGCCGGTCACCTACCGGCAGCTGTCGCAGGCGAACGTGTCCGACTGGGACTTCCTGCATTTCCTGGCGGGGGAGAACGGCGCTCAGGTGCGCGTCGACGACCAGGGGCTGCTGCAGTTCACCAGGCCGCAGAAGGCGTCCGGCGCGCCCGCGCCGTCGACCCCGGCCACCCGGAACCCCATGGTGCTGGAGTACGGGCGCAACCTGCTGGCGCTGCGGGCCTCGCTGTCGGCCGCGGACGGCGCGTCCCAGGTGGAGGTGCGCGGCTGGGACGTCACCACCAAGCGGCCGCTGGTGGCCCGGAAGGCGTCGGTGACCAGCGGCACGGTGGTGCCGGGGCTGAGTCCGACGGCGGGCGCCTCCCGGTTCGGCAGGTCGACGAAACTGACCGTCACGGACACCCCGTACCGCACCCAGGCCGAGACGAAGGCGGTCGCGGACGCCGCCGCCGCTCACGTCAGCGCCGGATTCGCCGAACTGGAGGCGGAGGCCGAGGGCAACCCCAGGCTACGGGCGGGCAGGCCCGTGGCGCTCGGCAACGTCGGGCAGGACTTCTCCGGCCGGTACACGGCGACCGCGGTGCGGCACGTCATCGAACCGCACGGCGGCTACCGGACCACGGTGTGGGTCAGCGCCAGCCCGGACCGCTCCCTGACCGGCCTGGTGACCGGGGCGAACGCGCCGAGCCGCGGCCCGCGCATCCCCGGTCTGGCGATCGGCGTGGTGACGGACGTACGGGAACCGGGCGGCGCCCAGAACGGCGCCGTACGACTGAAGTTCCCTTGGCTGGACGACACTTACGTCACCGACTGGGTGCGCACCGTGCAGTGGGGCGGCAAGGGCGGCGGAGGCGTGGTCAGCCCCGAGGTCAACGACGAGGTCCTGGTCGGCTTCGAACAGGGCTTGCTGGACAGCCCGTACGTCATCGGCGGCCTCTACAACGGCGTGGACAAGCCCTCCCCGCACGACGTCCCGCTCATCGACAGGACGACCGGGAAGGTCAACCGCCGTTCCGTGGTGTCGCGTTCGGGACACCGGGTGGAACTGCTGGACGCCGCCGCACCGGGCCCGTCCGGACTGAGACTCGTGACCGGCGACGAGCGCCTGGAAGTACGCCTCGACGACCGGCGCGACCGGATCGAGCTGACGGTGAACGCCGGGCGGGGCAGCCCCCTCACCTCCGTCGTGCTCGACAGCACCGGCATCACCCTGGACGCGCGGCAGGGCAACGTGACCGTCAAGGGCCGGCAGGTGGACCTGGAGGCCACGGCCGCGGTCCGGATCGACGGCGCCTCGGTGAAGGTCACGGGCAGGACGGACGTCACCATCGACGGCGGCCTGCTGGGCGTCCTCAAGGCCAAGCTGCTCCGGATCAACTGAGGCGAGTCCCAATCCGTAACCGATGAACGATGAAAGACGAAAGACGAAAGGAGCACCGCATGCCGGCCGCAGCCCGTTCCGGTGACCCCACCAACCACGGCGGCGTGATCGCCACGCCGCCGCCCGGCGCGGCCGCGGCGGTCGCGAGCGTGCTCATCGGCGGCCGTCCCGCCGCAGTCGTGGGCAGCCTGCACACCTGCGCGCTGCCACCGCACCTGGCCCTGGGACCGGGCAATGTGATCATGCCCGACCCGGCCGCCCTCGCCACGGGCCAGGTCCTCATCGGCGGGCTCCCGGCCGCCCGGATGCGCGACAAGACCACGTGCGGCGCGATGATCTCGGCCGGCGACCCGACCGTGCTGATCGGGGGCGTGTGATGAGCGAACGGTTCATCGGCCGCGGCTGGGGCTTCCCGATGCGGGTCGGGCCGACCGGTGGGATCGGCATGGTCGAGCGGGAGCGGGAGATCGAGGAGGCGATCCGCCTGGTCCTGGGCACCGCGCCCGGCGAACGCCCGATGCGCCCCGAGTTCGGCTGCGGCATCCACGACTACGTCTTCGCGCCCGGCGACGGCGCCACCGCCGGACGTATCGCACTACAGGTGCGCGAGGCCCTGGAGCGGTGGGAGCCGCGCATCGCGGTGGACGACGTGGTGGTCGCCTACGACGCCGTCGAGGACGGCACCCTCTACATCGACGTGCACTACACCCTGCGATCCACCAACGACCGGCGCAACCTGGTCTTTCCCTTCTACACGATCCCCTCCGAGGAGGGGGCCGAGGAACGGGGCGCCGGCTGATGGCACTGCCCTCCCCCAACCTGGACGACCGGCGGTTCCAGCAACTCGTCGACGAGGCGAAGCGGTACGTGCAGCAGCGCGCCCCGGAGTGGACCGACCACAACGTCTCCGACCCGGGCGTCACCCTCATCGAGACGTTCGCCTACCTCGTGGACCAGCTGCTGTACCGGCTGAACCGGGTCCCGGACAAGAACTACACCGCGTTCCTCGACCTGCTCGGCATCCGCCTGTTCCCGCCGGCCGCGGCCGTGGCCGAGGTCGACTTCTGGCTGTCGGCGCCGCAGCCCGACACGGTGACGCTTCCCGCGGGCACCGAGGTGACCACGGCCGGCGGCGAGAGCGACGAGGCCGTGGTGTTCACGACCACCGACGAACTGCGCATCATCCCATCCGAGTTGACACGCCTGGTGACCGCGCCCCGCACCGGCGACCAGACCGACCGGACCGGGGAACTGGCCGAGGGCCGCCACATACCCGTCTTCCAGGCGGCACCCCAGCCCGGCGACGCACTGCTGTTCGGCCTCCCGGCCGCGGTGCCGCGCTGCGTCGTCGCCGTGCGCCTGGACAGCCGCGTCGAAGGCATCGGCGTGGACCCCCGCCAGCCCCCGCTGGTGTGGGAAGCGTGGGACGGCGGCGGCTGGCAGGCATGCGAGACCGGCGAGGACACCACCGGCGGCCTGAACCGGCCCGGCGAGGTCGTCGTGTACGTACCGCCCGGACACACGGCGTCGGTGATCGGCGGGACCCGGGCCGGCTGGCTGCGCTGCCGGGTCACCGAGGCGGAGCCGGGCCAGCCGTTCTACTCGGAGTCCCCGACGGTGCGCGAGGCGTCGGTGTTCACCGTGGGCGGCACCATGTCCGTCGAACAGGCCGAGACCGAGACCGACGTCCCGCTCGGCACCTCCGAGGGGGTCCCGGGCCAGACGTTCCGCCTCGGCCGCCCGCCCGTCCTCCTCGACGGCGAACCCCCGGTGCTGGAGGTGTCCTCGCCCGAAGGCTGGCAGCGCTGGGACGTCGTGGACCACTTCGGCCGCTCCGGCCCCGCCGACCGCCACGTCCAAGTCAACGCCACCACCGGCGAGTTCACCTTCCCACCCGCGCTGCGCGAACCGGACGGCACCCTGCGCCAGTGCGGCGCCGTACCGCCCAAGGGCGCCCGGATACGGGTGGCCCGCTACCGCACCGGAGGAGGCCCCGCCGGCAACGTCGCGCGCGGCGCGATCTCCGTACTGCGCAGCTCCGTCCCGTACGTGGCGCGGGTCGTCAACCGGGAGGCGGCACGCGGCGGCGTCGCCGGCGAGACCGTCTCCAACGCCAAGCTGCGCGCGCCGGACGCCCTGCGCATACAGGAACGCGCGGTCACCGCCGAGGACTACGAGATCATCAGCCGCCAGGCCGCCCCCTCGGTACGCCGGGTCCGCTGCCTGCCCGCCGCCGACGGTCCGGGCGCGGTGCGGGTCCTGGTGGTGCCGGACGCGGTCGCCGACGAGGGCGACGACCGCCTCCGCTTCGAGCAGCTCATCCCCTCCGACCAGGTGCTCCGGGCGATCACCAGGAGCCTCGACGAACGACGCCTGATCGGCACCCGCCTCGTCGTCGAACCGCCGGTCTACCAGGGCGTCACCGTGGTCGCCAGGCTCGCGGCGGCCCCGGCCGACACCGACCGCGTCCGCGACGCGGCACTCGCCGCGCTGTTCCGCCACCTCAACCCCCTGGTCGGCGGCCCCGACGGCACCGGCTGGCCCTTCGGACGACCCGTCCAGTACGGCGACGTCTTCGGCGTCCTCCAACGCGCCACCGGCAACACACTCGTCGAGGAGATCAAGCTCTTCCCCGCCGACCCGATCACCGGGCGACGCGGCGCACCGACGGACCGCATCGACGTGGCGCCGGGCGCGCTGGTCTTCTCGCACCAGCACCAGGTGGTCGTCACGGCCGTGGAACCGGAGGCACGCGGATGAGCCGCGCCGCGATCCCCGGCCTCCCGAGCCGGTACCCGATCGGTGAGCAACTCCCCGCCCTCTACGCCGACGACGACTTCGCGCAACGCTTCACCGCCGGCCTCGACACCGTCCTCGCCCCGGTCTTCGCCACCCTCGACAACCTGCCCGCCTACCTCGATCCCCGGGTGACCCCACCCGACTTCCTCACCTGGCTCGCCGCCTGGGTCGGCGCGGCGCACGACCCCCGCTGGCCGCTGCCACGCCGCCGCGAGGCAGTGCTCCGCGCCGTGGAACTCCACCGCTGGCGCGGCACCAGACGCGGCCTGACCGAAGCCCTCCGACTCACCCTCGGCGTCCACGCCCAGGTCACCGACGACGGCACCGCCGTATGGTCCAACACCCCCGGCACCGACCTCCCCCCGGAGCCCCCCGCCGAGATCCTGGTCCGCGTATGGCCGGACGCCGAGGCGCACCCGGACCCGGACCCGGCCCGCATCCGCGAGGTCGTCACCACCATGTGCCCGATACACACCACCTGCCGCCTGGAATTCCTCCCCGGCCCACCCACCGACGACCCCACCGACGAAGGAAGGTGACGCCATGCGCGCCTGCCCCGCGTGCGGTGCGTCCAACGCCCCCACAGACGACTTCTGCGGCAACTGCGGCACCTACCTGGGCTGGTCGACCAGCACACCGACCCAGGCTACGTCGCCTTCGGACACGACGGCACCGGACCCGTCCCCGGACCCGCCGCCACCGAGCACGCCCGAGGAGCCGTCCACCCCGGGCACGTCCTCGTCACCGTCGGCTCCAGAGCCGCCGCCCTTCGCGCCCGGCCGCGGCTCGTCCCTGCGCACACGGCTGACGGGCCGCGGCCCCGGTGAGGCGCGGAGGGCGACCACGGACCCTGCCGCGATCCCACGCTCTGGTGACAGCGCCAGCGGCAGCAATACCGGGGCCCCTGTGCCCGCCTCCGCCCAGGACGCAACGACGACCCCCGCCCCCCGCACCGCCCCCGACGATGCCGATGCCGAACCCCCCGCTCCCGCTCCCGCCCCCCACCCGCCTGCCGCTGACGACAGCCCCTCCCACACCACCGACGCCCCCCGCACAGACGAAGCCACCCCCACCCCCGAGCCGCCGACCCCCGCCCCCATCCAGCCCATCCAGGCCGTGCGCCCCGCGAAGCCGGTCGCTCCCCGCCCCGTCGTACGCCCCGTGGAAGTGCCCGACGAGGTGGCAGGCGTGCCCTGTCCCTCCTGCGGTACACCCAATCCACCGGACCGCCGCTTCTGCCGGCGTTGTGCGGCCCCGCTGAACCCCGCCGCGAAGCCCGAACCGCTGCCATGGTGGCGGACCGTGTGGCCGTTCCGCCGCAAGACAAGGGCGAGTTCGGGCCGGGCTGTCCGCTTCCTGGTGATCACGGCAGTGGTCGTGGCGCTGTGCGCCGGCGGTCTTCTCCTGCTCCCCGCCGGACGCGCGCTGTTCCAGGACACCCGAGACAAACTGGGCAAGGCCCAGCCCATCACCCCGGTGGACATCGAGGCGAGCGCCGAGTCCCCCCGGCACCCGGCGAAGAACACCACGGACGGGCTGAGCAACAGCTACTGGGGCGCACCCGCGCCGGGCGCCTCGGTGACATACACCTTCCGCAAGCCGTTCCGCCTGGTAGACCTGATCATCACCAACGGCCCGTCCGCCGAGCCGGAGAGATACACCCGCGAGGCGCGCGCTCTCCAGATGGACCTGGAGGTGACGACGCAGGACGGCGAGAAGCAGCACAAGCAACTCACCCTCAGCGACAAACCCGGCCCCCAGACCATCCCCAGCGGCATCAGCGACGTGAAGATGGTACGCCTGACCCTGCGCTCACCCGTGGGCCTGACCTCTGGCCGTCACCTGGCCCTGGCAGAGGTCGAATTCTTCCAACGAAGCTGACCCCTTCCGGTGAGTGCCCGTCCACTGCCTCCCGACGGGGTCACGCCCACACAGAAGGCGAGCTAACGTCTAAGTAAGATTCAATCTACGTAATATCGGAACTGTGTTTACGCCGTGGCCGAGCGGGCGGATTTCACCGGGGCGCTCGCCCAGTCCGCGTTGCCCGACGAGCGATGGCCGGAGACAGAAGCGGTCGGCGGCTGGTGGAACCGGCAGAACAACCCCGAGATCGACCTGGTGGGCACCGACCGTGAACCCGTGGCGGGCGCGGTGCACTTCGTCGGCTCCATCAAATGGCTGGAGTCCCAGCCGTTCGGCCGACGTGAGTACGACACTCTGGCCCGGGACGTCCTCGCGGTGCCCGGTGCCGGGCCGGACACGCCGCTGATCGCGGTGTCCCGCAGCGGAGTGGTCGGCAGCTTGCCGCTCACGGCCCACTGGGGACCTGAAGATCTCGTCCGCGCCTGGCAGTAGCTGGGGTCTCCCGGATGGGCGGTGGATCGGCGGGCGAGGTGCCGAACGTGCCGAACTTGTCGGTCTGCACCTCCTGACAGCCCTAGGCTGGCGGACTGTCAAGTGATCACCCGGAGCAGGCGGAAACCATGGGCAGTCTCACCGAGGCCAACCTCAAGGCGCTGGCCGGTGCTCGTTCCTACGAGCGCGCGCTCGGATACCTGGACGCGGTGTCCGGGGTCGAGGTCGGTGACGGCTGGGTCACCGCGAGCGTCCACGGCACGGAGCGGTACGAGGCCCAGCTGACCCTGGACGGGCCCGGCGGCCTGGCCGGCGAATGCGACTGCCCCTACGGTCTGGAGGGCAACTTCTGCAAGCACCTCGTCGCCCTCGGCCTGACGGTGCTCGCCCAGCGGGAGAGCCTGCCACGGCAGCGGAGGGCGGCCCGGGAGCGTGCCCGGGATCTCGACGGGTGGCTCTCCGCCCTGTCCAAGGACGAGTTGCTCGCTGTGCTGCGGGAACAGATCGACGAGGACCAGCAGGTGCGGCGCCGCCTGGAACTGCGTGCCGCGAGCGCCCGCGGGGACCATGCCACGGTCCGGGCCCGTATCCGCGACCTGCTCGACATCGGCCCGTTCGCGCGGTACGGGTACGTCGAGTACGCCGACGCCCGCGCCTATGCCGACCAGGCCGGGCAGGCGGTGTCGGCGATCAGGGCGCTGACCGGTTCCGGCCGGGCAGCCGACGCGATCACCCTGGCGCGGGAGGCCATGCGGCTGCTGGCCGAGGCAGTTGAGAGCGTCGACGACTCGGACGGCTGGCTCGGGCAGATCGGTGCAGACCTCGCCGGCGCCCACCTCGACGCGTGCCGCGCGGCACGCCCCGACCCCGTGGAACTCGCGCGCTGGCTGGTCGGCCATGCGCTCGCCGACCTCGACGACGGACTGACCGACATCGATCCGCTCGATTACGAGGACGTCCTCGGCGGCGAGGGGATGGCGGTCCTGCGGAAGTCGGCGGTCGAGGCGTGGCGCGGCAACCGTCGCGGCTTGGCGGAGAAGTACCTGATGGAGCGCCTTGCCAAGGCGGGAGGCGACGTCGACACGGTGATCGCCGTGCACGCGGCCGACCTCTCACCGAACGGCCACACGCACCTGGTCATCGCCCGCGAGCTGGACACCGCTCAGCGCTCCGAGGAGGCCCTGGGCTGGGCGGAACGTGGAATCCGGGAAACCCGGGACCTCGCCGCCGTCGACACCGCCCTTGTCGACTACCTCTGCGACCGCTATGCGCGGGCGGACCGGCTGTCGGAGGCCCTCGCCGTTCGCCGCGACCACTTCGGTGCCCGCCGCACCCTGCTTGCGTACCGGCAGCTGAGGGCCGCCGCGCAGGCAGGCGACTGCTGGCGGACCGAGCGCGAGGGAGCGCTGGACCTGCTGCGCGCCGACGCGGAGCGGCGGCAAGAGAGCCCGTACGGCGGCCCGGTCCTGGTTGATGCCCTGCTCGACGACGAGGACATCGACGCCGCCTGGCAGGCAGCCACCCGAACCGGAGCCGATGACAGGCAGTGGCTCGCCCTCGCCGACCAGGCACGGGCCGAGCGTCCCGCCGACGCGCTCGGCGTCTACCTGCGCCTGGCCGAGCCGCTCACCAAGCAGACCGGAAACCCGGTCTACGAACAACTCGTCAGGCTGCTGCTGAGCATCCGGGACTGCCACCGTCGCCTGGGCACGCCGGACGAGTTCACCGCGTACGTCACGGCCCTGCGCACCGCCCAGAAGCGCAAGCGGAACCTGATGCGCCTCATGAACGAACACAGTCTGTGAGGCCGGACGGCATTTCCGGGTGCCCTGGACCTGAACATTGGTGGTGACCGAGTGAAGGCGGGTCGGCATCTGTGTGGTTGCCGCGTAGCGGCCGGTGCGGACTCTCTCGATTATTCCTCTCTCGGTCCAGCGGGCGAGCAGGCGACAGGCGGTGACGAGGGTGACGTCGCCGAGGAGTCCAGCGATCTCTCCTGATCGCCACAGTCGTTCGGGCTCTGCCTGCAGGATCGTCAGGACACGCGCCACGCGGGCGCCGGTCAAGCGGCTGCCCAGGCAGGCCCGGACGGCCGAGGTGCCCGGTCCACCTGCGGCTGGACGGTGTGATCACGATGCGCGTCGGGCCCTTCACGTCCTTGGGTTGTGGGTACCCGGCGTCTTGCCTGATTCCGTTTGCCGCTTGGTACGGAGCACCTCCCTGATGGTGCCCACCAGAAAGCCCGCTGCGAGCAGCCCTATCACGATCGAACCCTGCCGAATTCCGTCGGCCTCACGTCCGTCGAGGTACGCAAGCTGGCGGACCTCAGTGGGGCGCGCCGGGTTGTATGCGACGGGTATCTTCGCCCCCGGCTCCGCATCGTTTGCTGAGTTGGGCACGACATCGACATCCGCGCGTACGGCCCCGGACGGTGTGCCGAAGCGTACGGTCACGGAGAGCGCCCGGCCTTCCTCCGACCGGTCGGTGATCTCGACCACGGTTGCGTCGGTCCTGCGGCCCTGGTCCCGGAGGTTCGCCAGCAGTCGGTATTCCTGACCAGCTTGCCAGCCCATGTATCCGGCAATGGTGGCGAACATCAGAAAACCCGCGGCAACCAATCGGACTCTGGCCCAACGGGGGGCCACCAGCCGCGATTCCGGACCGAGCCGCAGCAGCCCAGCCACGAGGCGGCCCGGCGAAGGAACGGCCCAGCCCTGGCGGCGTACCAGCCTGTAGAGACCGTCCACCGCAGCCAGTGCCACCGCCCAGCCGAGAACATAGAGCCACACGGGCCCAAGCGGTCCGAACGCCACCCACACCACGACGGCCACGACGACCGCCAGTGCCCTCCACCCAAGAGGAGAGCCGTGCTCATCCGGGTCGCTGCTCAACAAGGACTTGCGCTCGTCCACCTGCGCCTCCACTCCTCGTTACGAAGTGAGACTCACCGGCAGCCGCGCTGGTTGCAGTGGTACCTGGCCGGCCCAGGCCAGCGCCCCGCGCCGGAAGGGTCCGGCGCGGGGCGCTGCTGATTGCGTGCGGGTCAGCCCTGAGCGGCGTAGGTGACGAAGTCGCTCCACGCGGTGGGGGAGAGGGTGAGCTCGGGGCTCTGCTGATCCTTGGAGTCCCGGACGTGGATGGCCTGGCTGCCCTTCGCCACCTCGACGCAGTCGTCGCCGTCGGAACCGCTGTAGCTGCTCTTGAACCAAGCCCGTTCGTCGATGCTGCTCATAGCGCTCCTCGAAGTCGCTTCAGCAGGCCCCTGGAGTCCTCGGAGTTGAGAGCCTGTGAGCGCAGTTTCGCATACCGCTGGAGCATGATGCTGACCTCCTTCGGATACGAGACGAGCATGCCGCCACGCTGGCCCTCCGCGTAGCCGAACCACTTGTTGTCCTGCGCTTCGAGGAGTCTCAACGGACCGTCGAACCCAGCATGATCGGGCTGATATCTCGGCATGATCTGCAACTCGACGTTGAACTGCATCGACCGCTCCAGCAGATGGTCGAGCAACTCCCGCATCACGTCGGGGCCACCCGTACCGCGCTCGATGAGCGCCTGTTCGATGATGAAGCTGAACGCGATCGGCGGCCTGCGCTCGAACAGGTGCTGACGCTCCAACCGGGCGGCAACCTGCTCTGCCACCCGCTCCTCGTCCTTCACGGGCGGCACGCTCTCTGTCACCGCTCGCGCATACCGTTCGGTCTGGAGCAGCCCGGGAATCACCCGGCACTCGTAGGTCCACAAGGTCACTGCTTGCGTCTCCAAGCGTGCCCACTGCCGGAACCAACTCGCCAGCCCCGCCTGCCGCGACAGATGTGGCGCGGCCCTCCGCAGCGCCCCCGTGTTGCCCAGAGCCTTTTCCGCGCGCTCCACGAAGTCGCGGTCCGGCATCCGCCGCCCCTGCTCGATCGAGGCGACCGTGTGCTTGGAGAAGTCGACCAGGTCCGCGAACTCCTCGCGGCTCAGGCCCGCGTGTTCCCGTAAGGCATGGAGGAACGCGCCGAAGGTGCGCAGACTGTCCGACGTGCCCGGCTCGGTGCAGACTCCCGCTCCCGCTCCCCGTGTCGTCGTTTCCGCAACTCCGTCGTCCGTGTTGTCGTAGGCCACCGTCGGCCACCTCCCGCGCACCAGCCTCGCCATACCGCTTCTGACTCGGCTCCATCGTCACCCCGCGTGATGAGTACCGTCCACTCAGAGTGTGCGTACGCTGACTCAACGTACGTAGGTCAGCGTTGGTGAACGACCCCGAGGCGCCCTCTTCCTGGGCGAACGGCATCACGGGTGAGCCAGGCGGCCCGTCAAGCAACCGTTACCGTACGTGTGTTCACTCAGTGGTTCGGCTCCACCCCGCGAAATAGCCCGGCGCCTGCCCCACCGGGCCGGCCATCTATTTCTGTGGAACTTTCCGCGATTTCTGTGGCAGCCCCCACCGTGCGGCATCGCCGCAGGTCAGCCCGTCAATCCAGGGTTTCTGTGGTTTTCGTGGTTTCTGTGGCGGCTCTCGGCTGGTCCCACCACCTTCCCTTGCTCTCTCGCCCAAGGAGGAGTCGTGGCCAAGCCCCGCGACGAGATGCTGACCATCCCCGAAGTGATCGAAGAGATTGGCGTACCGCGAGCGACCTTCTACCGCTGGCGCCAGTACAAGAAGGGCCCGAAGTCCATCAAGCTCCCCAACGGCGCCGTGCGCATCCGCCGGTCCGAACTGAGTCGGTGGCTCCAGACACTGGAGGAGAGCGCGTGACGCAGGACAGCGACAACGGGGCCGAGCAGAACAACGGCTGGGCCCCGGAAGGGTTTTCGCTCGACGTCCGCCTGTGGAAGGTGTCCAAGGCGCAGAGCAAGACCCGTCCTTACCAACTCCGTTGGAAAGTTGGAGGAAAGGTCAGTAGCGCCACCTTCGCCACGGTGGCTCTCGCAGAGAGCCGCAGATCTGAACTGTGGCAGGCAATACGCCGCGGCGAGGCATTCCGCATCGCCGACGGTCTGCCTGAATCCGAGGTACGGGTCGAGGCCGCTGCGGAGCAAGCTCGTGAGGAACTTCCCTGGTTCGCGTTCTGCCGCGAGTACATGGCGATGCGCTGGCCAACCGCTGCGGCCAAGACCCGTGAGAGCATCGCCGACGGGATCGCCGCGGTGACGCTGGCGCTGGTGGAGCAGGAACAGAAGATGCCGTCACCGGAAGAGCTGCGCCTCGTCTTCCGGTGGCCGGTCATTCCCAAGAACGCCGAACATGACCCGCCGGAGGAACTTGAAGACGCCTACGGGTGGATCTCCAAGAAATCGCTGCTCGTCTCCTCGCTGGAAGACCCGAAGATTCTCCGCGATGTTCAGTACCGGATCTCCTTGCAACTGGACGGCACCCCCGCGGCGGGGGAGACCTCCCGTCGTCGCCGACGCGCGCTCAACACGGCGGTTGAATACGCCATCGAGCGCAAGCTACTGACGGAGAACCCCCTCGCTGCCATCAAGAAGGTGAAGAGTTCCTCATCGGACCGTGTTGACCCCCGTGTTCTCGTGAACAAGACGCAGGCTGCGCAACTCCTTGCATCGGTCTCATACGTTGGGACATGGGACCGCAAGAAGGGTCGGCGCCTGGTGGGCTTCTATGCGGTCATGTACTTCGCGGGGCTCCGCCCGAGTGAGGCCGTGGGACTCAGGAAGGCTGATTGCTTCCTCCCAGAGAAGGGGTGGGGCGTTCTGACGCTCCACGACACGCACCCCGTGTCTGGCAAGCAGTGGACAGACAGCGGAGAGCGCCACGACAAGCGCGGCCTGAAGTCGAGAGAGGCCAAGGAAGACCGGCCGGTCCCGATCCCCCGCCGCTCGTGGCCATGCTCCGCGCCCACTTGAAGGAGTTCGGCACGGCCAAGGACGGGCGGCTCTTCACGAACGAGCGGGGAGGTCTTGTGGGCAGCAGCACCTATTGGCGCGTGTGGCGGGACGCTCGGGAGTACGCCCTCCCCCCGGACCTTCAGGCGTCGATCCTCGGGGGGCGGCCGTACGACCTGCGGCACACCTGTATCACGACTTGGTTGAATGCTGGCGTGCCCGTGGCTGAGGTCGCTCGTCGGGTCGGCAACTCTCCCGAGGTGATCCACCGCGTCTACGAGGGGTGCATCTACGGTCAAGAAGAGGTGATGAACAGGAAGATCGAGGCGGAGCTCGCCTGGCAAGATTGAGCGTCGACTTCAATACATGGAGTGAACGTCAGGCGCATTCGGCCTCAACTAGATGCTGAGGTTGGCGGTTGCGGCTGCGGCGTGGGCGGTGGGCAGGTATTTGCACGATTTTCCTCCGCCCACGCAACACAGTCGGCTAGTCTTGCGGCCGCCCAGGGATCATTCACCAAATGGTCAGGTAGACGGGTCTCGGCATCGATGAATGCTGAGGAGAGTTGCTGAGCTGTCAGACCACGGGTTTCCCGCAGGTCTGCCCCGGCAAGGTCTGTTTCGACAAACGTTGATTTTTCCAACAAGGCACCACGCAGGTCAACTCTATGCATGGCTGCTCCATCACATCGTGCGTCGATAAGCCATGCAAAGCACATGTCTGCGGTGTTGAGAATGCTACCCTTCATAACCACGCCTCGTAGATCAGCTTGGCGAAGGTCTGCTGCAGTGAGGAACATCCACTCCAGGCGTGGCGGGGATTCGAATTCGAAGTGTCGCAGGCTGAGCTTGGCCAGCTTCGCATGGCGAAGATCGAGGCGTCGGGGTTCAGGCCGTTTTGGGCGACGAGCCAAAACCCCGACCGCAGCCTGTATGTCTGCGGAGAGTTCGGGGCTCTCATCGAATGTGGCCTGGAGTCCGTTCCGCTGCTCGGGAAGCCTTGGAAGGGGGTCTGTCGCGCCCCTGTGGGTGTTGTGCCTTACGAACCCTGCCAGCACTCTGACGATCGCTTCGTGGTCCACCGCGGACTCGGACAGCACATGTTCGAGGCTGTAGACGGCTCCCAGGCGCACTTCCAGCTTGTCCGATGCGAGATTCTCGACTGCAGCCCGATACCTGTCAGTAACTTGTCCTCGGCGTGACAAATGATATGTGCGTGCTGTGTATGCAAGGCCAGCGAAGACCGTTGCGCCGGCTATGGCAGCTAGGACTGTTTGCCGGACGGCGTTAATCGCATCAGCTCGATCGGTTCCTGACAGGTGCTGCACCGTCTTGCCAGCCACAAACCACGAGATCGGACCCAGTATTAGTAGTAGGGCACCCGCTGTCCCGAGAACCGTGGCGACGGCTGCCGCCGCCCATCGGAGGCTTTCCCTCCATCGGGCTTCGACGGCCCGAACCACCTCTGACCTCGTCCGCACCTTCGGCCCCCCTAGCGGCAAAGAATCGTCGTGATCTTCTCGCAGGGATGCACATAGCCACAAGGCGGAGGGGCGCGGCTGTCTAGCGCAGGTCTATCGCGATCAGCGCGTACCAACGACAAAGAGCGGGACCCAGTGAGACTGGTTCCCGCTCTTCATACATGGCGTCTGCGCTGGTCAACCGCATCATTCTGCTGGTTGAGGCGAAGTGCCCCCGGCAGGATTCGAACCTGCGCACACGGCTCCGGAGGCCGTTGCTCTATCCCCTGAGCTACGGGGGCGTGTCGGCTGCGCGGTGTGCGCTGCGACGGGTAGAACACTACCAGCTCCGGAGGGGTGTTCATGAACGGGTTTCGTCGCGTCGCCGTGCGGTCGCGCATCCCCCGCACGGGGTGGAAGTGGGCAAAACCCGGACGCGGTGGCCGGTCCCGACCTACTCTCGATTTGTGCCAGGCGCCTCGGGCCGGGTGCTTGTTGTGGACGACAACAAGGTCATCCGGCAGCTGATCAGGGTCAACCTCGAGCTGGAAGGGCTTGAGGTCGTGACCGCGGCCGACGGTGCCGAGTGTCTGGAAGTCGTCCATGAGGTGCAGCCCGATGTCGTCACCCTTGACGTCGTCATGCCCCGGCTCGACGGTCTGCGTACCGCCGCCCAGCTGCGTGCCGATCCGCGGACCCGTGATCTGCCCGTCGCCATCGTCAGTGCCTGCACCTCCTACGAGATCGAGAGCGGCCTCGACGTCGGTATCGACGCCTTCCTTGCCAAGCCCTTCGACCCCGCCGAACTCGTTCGTGTCGTCGTCGAGTTGATCGAGAGTGGGCGGCAGGTGGGGGGAGCCACGGGAGACGGTGACTCCGACGATGCTCTGGGGCGGGCGCTCGGCCTCGGTGAGGCTGAGCGCGCCGGGCGCGCCGGCGGCTGACTGCTGAGCGGCGAGCCGTCAGCCGGCGGTCGGTCGATCACGGGTCGGCGGACTCGGAAGGGGCGGCTTCAGCACTGCGTGTCCACATGTCGGACCCCTCGATTCCCGGTCGCCCTCCCACCCGCCTCCTCGCCTACCCTGTTCCCGTGACCCCCGGCGAGCTCTCCCGTACCGTGCTGTGCGCGGTGCGTCGTGCTGTGGACGCGGGGGAGCTGAGCGTGGCCGTGCCTGCACGTGCCGTTGTCGGGGCGCCCGGGCCTGGTGGGCGGGGGGACTACGCCACCAACATCGCCCTGCAGCTCGCCCGGCCGGCCGGCCAGCCGCCACTTCGGGTCGCCGAGATCCTGCGGCCCTATCTCGCGGACACAGACGGTGTCGCCGATGTCGTTGTCACCGGGCCCGGGTTTCTCAATCTGTGCCTGCGGCGGAGCGCCTCCGCGGGGCTCGTCGAGGAGATTCTGCGGCTTGGGGAGGGGTACGGGCACTCCGACGCCCTCGGCGGGGACGTCGTCGAGCTGCGCATTCCTCGTGAGGTGCGGGCCGCCGTCGTCGCCGATGCGGTCGGGCGGATCGTCGGTTCGCAGGGGGGTCGCCTGAAGGTCGTCGAGGTCGGGGCCGGTGAGCCTGTCGATCTCCGGCCCGTTCCGGCGTCCGAGGATCCCGCTCCGCTCGGGGCCGACGCCGCGCGCTGGGCCCTGCTTCATCCCGCCGTCCATGACCGGCCCCGGATCACCGCCGATCTGCTCGTCCAGCGTGAGAGCAATCCCCTCTTTCGGGTGCGGTATGCCCACGCCCGCACCCGTGCCCTCACCCGCAACGCCGCCGACCTCGGCTTCCGCAGTCAGCCCGGCCCCCTCCCCGGTGTCGAAGTCCCCGCCGCCCTGGCCGACCACCCCCGCGTCCTCCTAGCCGCCGCGTCCCACCGCGCCCCCGATCGCCTCGCCCGGCATCTCGTCACCGTCGCCGACGCCGTGCTCGCGTTTCTGCCCGCCGTGCTGCCCCGCGGGGCGGAGAAACCCTCGGCCGCCCACCGGGCCCGGCTCGCGCTCGCCGAAGCCGCCGGGACGGTGCTGGCCGGCGGCCTGTCCCTGCTCGGCATCGACGCACCCGAACACCTCTGAGAAAGCCCACGAAGAGACATGAGCCGTTCCGCACACCCCGCCGGGCCCCGTCACGCCGACGTCCTCCCCGAGGGGCACTACTCCGCGCCGCCCGCCGATCTGAACACCCTCGACGCGAAGGTGTGGGCGCAGACCGTCGCCCGGGACGCGCAGGGGGTCGTCACCGTCGGCGGGATCGACGTCAAGACGCTCGCCGAGGAGTTCGGCACGCCCGCCTACGTGCTCGACGAGGCCGACTTCCGGGCGCGGGCCCGCGCCTGGCGTACCGCGTTCGGGCAGGAGGCCGATGTCTTCTATGCCGGCAAGGCGTTCCTCTCGCGCGCCGTGGTGCGCTGGCTGCACGAGGAGGGGCTGAATCTTGACGTGTGCTCCGGCGGGGAGCTGGCCACTGCCCTGTCCGCCGGGATGCCGGCCGACCGGATCGCCTTCCACGGGAACAACAAGTCGACGGCGGAGATCACCCGGGCCGTTGCGGCGGGCGTGGGGCGGATCGTGCTCGACTCGTTCCAGGAGATCGTGCGGGTGGCGCACATCGCGCGGGAGCTGGGCAAGCGGCAGCGCGTGCAGATCCGGATCACCGTCGGTGTCGAGGCGCACACGCACGAGTTCATCGCCACCGCCCACGAGGACCAGAAGTTCGGCATCCCGCTGGCCGGGGGGCAGGCGGCCGAGGCCGTGCGGCGGGCGCTGCAGCTCGACGGGCTCGAACTGATCGGCATCCACTCGCACATCGGGTCGCAGATCTTCGACATGTCGGGGTTCGAGGTGGCCGCGCACCGGGTGGTCGGGCTGCTGAAGGACATCCGGGACGAGCACGGTGTCGAGCTGCCGGAGATCGACCTCGGGGGCGGGCTCGGGATCGCGTACACCAGCGACGACGACCCGCGCGAGCCGCACGAGATCGCCAAGGCGCTGACGGAGATCGTCGGGCGGGAGTGCGAGGCGGCGAAGCTGCGTACGCCGCGGATCTCCGTCGAGCCCGGGCGCGCCATCGTCGGTCCGACCGCCTTCACGCTCTACGAGGTCGGCACCATCAAGCCGCTCGACGGGCTGCGGACGTACGTGTCCGTCGACGGCGGGATGTCGGACAACATCCGCACCGCGCTGTACGACGCCGAGTACAGCGTCGCCCTCGTCTCCCGCGCCTCCGACGCCGAGCCGATGCTCGCGCGTGTCGTCGGCAAGCACTGCGAGAGTGGGGACATCGTGGTCCGGGACGCGTTCCTGCCGGCCGATATCGCGCCCGGTGACCTGATCGCCGTACCGGCGACGGGGGCGTACTGCCGGTCGATGGCCAGCAACTACAACCACGTGCTGCGTCCGCCCGTGGTCGCCGTGAAGGACGGGGAGGCGCGGGTGATCGTGCGGCGCGAGACGGAAGAGGATCTGCTGCGTCTCGACGTCGGGTGAGTCCATAGACCCACAGACCCATAGACCCACAGACCCATAGACCCACAGACCCGCGGGCCCGCCGGCCCGCAGACCCGGTGGCGGAGGGCGGTAGCGGGCTCCGGGAAGATCTCCGGGAAGATCTTCGTCTTCCGCCCCCGTACAAATGAAATAGATGTCTCAGAATCCGGACCAAGGGCAGAAAATCCGGTCCGGTGAGTGAGACTGGTCGAACCGTAGACGGTATGAGGAAACGAGGTCGGATGATGCGTACGCGTCCGCTGAAGGTGGCGCTGCTGGGCTGTGGGGTCGTCGGCTCAGAGGTGGCGCGCATCATGACGACGCACGCCGAAGACCTCGCCGCCCGCATCGGCGCCCCGGTGGAACTGGCCGGCGTCGCGGTACGCCGGCCCGGCAAGGTCCGCGAAGGAATCGACCCCTCCCTCGTCACCACCGACGCCACCGCGCTGGTCAAACGCGGCGACCTCGACGTCGTAGTCGAGGTCATCGGCGGGATCGAGCCCGCCCGCACGCTGATCACCACCGCGTTCGAGCACGGCGCGTCCGTCGTCTCCGCCAACAAGGCGCTGCTGGCCCAGGACGGGGCCGCGCTGCACGCCGCCGCCGAGCAGCACGGCCGGGACCTGTACTACGAGGCCGCCGTCGCCGGCGCCATCCCGCTGATCCGCCCGCTGCGCGAGTCCCTGGCCGGTGACAAGGTCAACCGGGTGCTCGGCATCGTCAACGGCACGACCAACTTCATCCTCGACAAGATGGACTCCACCGGCGCCGGCTACCAGGAGGCCCTCGACGAGGCCACCGCTCTCGGGTACGCGGAGGCCGACCCGACCGCCGACGTGGAGGGCTACGACGCCGCCGCCAAGGCCGCGATCCTCGCCGGGATCGCCTTCCACTCCCGCGTGCGCCTCGACGACGTCTACCGCGAGGGCATGACCGAGGTCACCTCCGCCGACTTCCGCTCGGCCAGGGAGATGGGCTGCACCATCAAGCTGCTCGCCATCTGCGAGCGGGCCGAGGACGGCCAGTCGGTCACCGCGCGTGTGCATCCGGCCATGATCCCGCTCACGCACCCGCTCGCCTCCGTGCGCGGCGCCTACAACGCCGTCTTCGTGGAGTCCGACGCCTCCGGCCAGCTGATGTTCTACGGTCCCGGCGCGGGTGGCGCCCCGACCGCCTCCGCGGTCCTCGGTGACCTGGTGGCCGTGTGCCGCAACCGGCTCAGCGGTTCGACCGGGCCCGGCGAGTCGGCGTACGCCGCGCTGCCGGTGTCGGGCATGGGCGAGGTCGTCACGCGCTACCACATCAGCCTCGACGTGGCCGACAAACCGGGCGTTCTCGCCCAAGTGGCCACCGTGTTCGCCGAGCACGGTGTGTCGATCGATACGGTTCGGCAGCAGGGCAAGGACGGCGAGGCCTCTCTCGTCGTCGTCACCCACCGGGCCTCCGACGCCGCACTCAGCGGTACCGTCGAGGCGCTGCGCAAGCTCGACACCGTGCGGGGTGTCGCCAGCATCATGCGGGTTGAAGGAGAGTAACCAGCAATGACCCACCAGTGGCGCGGAATCATCGAGGAGTACCGGGACAGGCTTCCGGTGTCCGACACCACGCCGGTCGTGACGCTCCGTGAGGGCGGCACGCCCCTCGTGCCCGCGCAGGTGCTCTCCGAGCGCACGGGCTGCGAGGTCCACCTCAAGGTGGAGGGCGCCAACCCCACCGGGTCCTTCAAGGACCGCGGCATGACGATGGCCATCTCCAAGGCCAAGGAGGAAGGCGCCAAGGCCGTCATCTGCGCCTCCACCGGCAACACCTCGGCGAGCGCCGCCGCCTACGCCGTGCGCGCGCGGATGGTCTCGGCCGTCCTGGTGCCGCGCGGCAAGATCGCGCTCGGCAAGATGGGGCAGGCGCTGGTGCACGGCGCCAAGATCCTCCAGGTCGACGGCAACTTCGACGACTGCCTCACCCTCGCCCGCGCGCTGAGCGACAACTACCCCGTGGCGCTGGTCAATTCGGTCAACCCGGTGCGCATCGAGGGCCAGAAGACGGCCGCCTTCGAGATCGTCGACATGCTCGGCGACGCCCCGGACATCCACGTCCTGCCGGTCGGCAACGCGGGCAACATCACCGCGTACTGGAAGGGGTACAAGGAGTACGCCGCCGACGGCCTGGCCGCCAGGACCCCCCGCATGTGGGGCTACCAGGCGTCCGGTTCCGCGCCCATCGTGCGCGGCGAGGTCGTCAAGGACCCGTCGACCATCGCCACCGCCATCCGCATCGGCAACCCGGCGTCCTGGCAGTACGCGCTGGCGGCGCGGGACGAGTCGGGCGGCCTCATCGACGAGGTGACGGACCGTGAGATCCTGCGCGCCTACAGGCTGTTGGCCGCGCAGGAGGGTGTCTTCGTGGAGCCGGCGTCCGCCGCGTCGGTGGCCGGTCTGCTGAAGGCCGCCGAGCAGGGCAAGGTGGACCCGGGCCAGCGGATCGTCTGCACCGTCACCGGCAACGGTCTGAAGGACCCCGACTGGGCTGTCGCCGGCGCGCCGCAGCCGGTCACCGTCCCCGTCGACGCGGTGACGGCGGCCGAGCGCCTCGGCCTCGCATAGCCCCGAGCGCCCCGGCCGGCGGTTTCCAGGGCCCGGGCGCCTCGGTCTCGCGTAGGTTCTGAGCCAAACAGCACGCGGGTGCACAGGGGGCTTGCGACACGCATCGTGCGCCTCCTGTGCGCCCTATGTCGCCACAGAACCTTCCTTCGATAGGCTGTACCGAACCCGCCCGCTGCATATGCCCGCGCATATGGACGGCGCCGCGCCGTCCGTACGGCCCGAGGGTTCCCTTCCGTACGCATCGAATGTCTTCGACAGTCACGCAGCTCAAGGAGAGTCATCGAGCGATGGCCGGTCCCGCCTTCCGCGCCGCCGCCGTCCGGGTGCGCGTCCCCGCCACCAGCGCCAACCTCGGCCCGGGCTTCGACGCCTTCGGCCTCTCGCTGGGGCTCTACGACGACGTGGTCGTCCGGGTGGCCGACTCCGGGCTGCACATCGACATCGCGGGCGAGGGCAGCGAGACGCTGCCGCGCGACGAGAACCACCTCCTCGTACGCTCCCTGCGCACCGCCTTCGACCTGCTGGGCGGGCAGCCGCGCGGGCTGGAGATCGTCTGCGCCAACCGCATCCCGCACGGCCGCGGCCTGGGCTCCTCCTCGGCCGCCATCTGCGCCGGCATCGTCGCCGCGCGCGCCGTGACCATAGGCGGCGAGTCCAGGCTCGACGACGCGGCGCTGCTGGAGCTCGCCACCGAGATCGAGGGTCACCCGGACAACGTGGCGGCCTGTCTGCTCGGCGGCTTCACCCTCTCCTGGATGGAGGCCGGCGCCGCCCGTGCGATCAGGATGGAGCCCGCCGATTCCATCGTTCCGGTGGTTTTCGTGCCCGGAAAGCCGGTCCTGACCGAGACCGCGCGCGGCCTGCTCCCGCGCACCGTGCCGCACGTCGACGCCGCCGCCAACGCGGGCCGTGCCGCCCTGCTCGTCGAGGCCCTGACCAGGCGCCCCGAGCTGCTGCTGCCCGCCACCGAGGACCGGCTGCACCAGGAGTACCGCGCCCCCGCCATGCCGGAGAGCGCGACGCTGGTGGAGCGGCTGCGGGCCGACGGGGTCCCGGCGGTCATCTCCGGAGCGGGACCCACCGTGCTGGCGCTCGTCGACGCCGACAACGCCGACAAGGTGGCTCATCTGGCAGGCGAGGGCTGGGCCGCGAACAGGCTCGAGCTCGACGCCCGGGGCGCGTGCGTGCTGCCGCTCGCGCCCTGACACACGGTTGCCGGATTTCGAGAGGGGGAATGTTTGTTGGATCCGGTAGTGTTAACCTCAAGTCTGCACCCGACCCCACCATGGCGAGGTGCCTCGTGTCCCCGTCCGGGACAGACATTCTTCCGGGAGCCTCCCAAGCCGCACTGTGTTCCGTACGACGTACGTGGGCAGTACCTCGTACGCGGGCACTGAGCGACTTGCCGGGCACGCTCCGGAGCAGGTGCGACCAAGCCACGTGACACGGACACTCGGTGCCACGGCTTTGGGAAGCGCCATCACCAGATATTTCCTCCGCCGCTTTGGCGGACCACCGCCCCGGCACGGTCCACACAGCAAGGACCACTGCCGGACAGCACAACCGGTCGCCGAGCCAGACAGGCCGACGTCCGCTCCAGGGAAGGACCCTTCGTGAGCGACACCACCGATCTGATGGGCGCACGTGTCGAGGAGACCGCTGCCGCGCCCGCCACGGACGCCTCCGCGCCTGCCACCGGTGCCGGCTCCCGGCGGCGCCGCGGTACCGGCCTCGAGGGCATGGTGCTGGCCGAGCTGCAGCAGGTCGCCTCCGGCCTCGGAATCAGGGGCACCGCGCGCATGCGCAAGAGCCAGCTGATCGAGGTCATCAAGGAAGCGCAGGCCGGGGGAGGTGCTGCCGCCCCGGCGAAGACCGAGGCCGCCACCGAGACCAAGCCCAAGCGCCGCGCCACCTCCCGGACCCGTACGGGTGAGGAAGCCTCCGCCCCGGCCAAGGCGGAGAAGGCCGCCGAGGCCCCCGCCGAGAAGGCCGTGGCCCAGCAGCAGATCGAGATCCCCGGCCAGCCGGCCGGTGCCGAGCCCCCCGCGGAGCGCCGTCGCCGCCGCGCCACCGCCGAGGCCGGCGCCCCGGCGGGCGCCGAGACCGTCGCCGCCGAGGCGAAGAGCGAGCCGAAGGCCGAGACCCCGGCCCAGACGCAGCAGCAGGGCGATGCCAAGGGCGACGCCGGTGACGGCGCCGAGGGCCGCCGCCGCGACCGCCGTGAGCGCGGCCGGGACCGTGGCGAGCGTGGTGACCGCGAGCGCGGTGACCGTGGTGACCGTGGTGACCGTGGTGACCGCCGCAAGGGTGACGAGCAGCAGGGCGGGCAGCGCCAGCAGCAGAGCCAGCAGCAGGGCGGCGGCCGTCAGGACCGCGGCGGCGCGGGCCCGCAGGACGACGACGACTTCGAGGGCGGCCGTCGCGGGCGTCGCGGCCGCTACCGGGACCGCCGGGGCCGCCGCGGCCGTGACGAGATCGCCGAGCCGCAGCTGGCCGAGGACGACGTCCTGATCCCGGTCGCGGGCATCCTGGACATCCTCGACAACTACGCGTTCATCCGGACCTCCGGCTACCTGCCCGGCCCGAACGACGTGTACGTCTCCCTCGCCCAGGTCCGCAAGAACGGCCTGCGCAAGGGCGACCACGTCACCGGCGCGGTCCGCCAGCCCAAGGAAGGCGAGCGGCGCGAGAAGTTCAACGCGCTGGTCCGTCTCGACTCCGTCAACGGCATGGCGCCCGAACACGGCCGCGGTCGCCCGGAGTTCAACAAGCTGACCCCGCTCTACCCGCAGGACCGGCTCCGCCTGGAGACCGACCCGGGTGTGCTGACGACCCGGATCATCGACCTCGTGTCGCCGATCGGCAAGGGCCAGCGCGGTCTGATCGTGGCCCCGCCGAAGACCGGCAAGACCATGATCATGCAGGCGGTCGCCAACGCGATCACGCACAACAACCCCGAGTGCCACCTGATGGTCGTCCTCGTCGACGAGCGTCCGGAAGAGGTCACCGACATGCAGCGGTCGGTCAAGGGCGAGGTCATCTCCTCGACCTTCGACCGCCCGGCCGAGGACCACACCACGGTCGCCGAGCTCGCCATCGAGCGCGCCAAGCGCCTGGTGGAGCTGGGTCACGACGTGGTCGTGCTGCTCGACTCGATCACCCGTCTGGGCCGTGCGTACAACCTCGCGGCGCCCGCCTCCGGCCGCATCCTGTCCGGTGGTGTCGACTCCACCGCGCTGTACCCGCCGAAGCGCTTCTTCGGTGCGGCCCGCAACATCGAGGACGGCGGTTCGCTGACCATCCTCGCCACCGCCCTGGTGGACACCGGGTCCCGCATGGACGAGGTGATCTTCGAGGAGTTCAAGGGCACCGGCAACATGGAGCTCAAGCTCGACCGGAAGCTCGCCGACAAGCGCATCTTCCCGGCCGTCGACGTCGACGCCTCCGGCACCCGCAAGGAGGAGATCCTGCTCGGCAACGAGGAGCTCGCCGTCGTCTGGAAGCTGCGCCGGGTGCTGCACGCGCTCGACCAGCAGCAGGCGATCGAGCTGCTCCTCGACAAGATGAAGCAGACCAAGTCGAACATCGAGTTCCTGATGCAGATCCAGAAGACGACGCCCACGCCCAACGGCGACTGAGGCACAGGCTTCTCACCGGCCGTCTCCTGTCACACGAGTGACAGGAGACGGCCTTTTTGCGCTGAGAGAAGGGCGGCGCATCGGGCGTCCCACGATTTCTCATCTCTGTGGGGGGGGGACCTCCTTGTCCACCCCCTGTCCGGAAGCGGTCGCCACAGACGCCGGATACGTCTTGCCCTGCCGGTCGCCGCGGCGGGCGTCGCCGCCGCCGTCGCCGCGGCGCTGCTGACGTCACCGGCGAACGCGGCCACCGCGGTGCCGACGCCGACCGTCAAGCCCGTCGGCGGCTCCGTGTCGGTCGCCGAGCTGGAGAAGCGCGTCGCGGGCGCCCTCGCCGGCGACGACACCGCCGGCGCGTCGACGTCCAAGTCCTCGCTGAGCGCGAGCACCACCAGCGGCACCAGCAGCACCAGCAGCACCAGCACCTCCACCTCCACTGTCGACCCGAAGATCATCGGCGGCACCGAGACCACCATCACCTCGGCGCCGTGGATGGTCCAGCTCTGGTACTACGACGACCGGGGCACCACCGACACGAGCGACGACCTCGGCTTCTTCTGCGGCGGCGCCATGGTCGCGCCGACGAAGATCCTCACCGCCGCGCACTGCGTCAAGGGCTACGACTGGTACAACTACGGCGCCGTCCTCAGCGGCACCTCGCAGCTGCCGACCACCGACGCCTACGGCAACACCGACCTGCACGGCGGCACCGTCTCGCTGCCGCTGCCGCTGCCGCTGCGGCAGTGGAACCACCCGTCGTACAACGCGGCGACCATCGACAACGACATCGCCGTCCTCACCCTGGACACCCACGCGAAGGGCACGCCGATCCGGATGACGACGTCCGGCGACACGGCGTCGTACGCGGCCGGCACCAGCGCCAAGGTCTACGGCTGGGGCCGCACCAGCTCCACCAGCCAGGACATCTCCCCGACGCTGAAGGTGGCCACGCTGCCGATGCAGTCGGACACCACCTGCTCCGGCTACTACGGCTCCGACTTCGTCAAGGGCCACATGGTCTGCGCGGGCAAGCCCGCGACCGGCAGCGACACCGGCACCACCTCCGCCTGCAACGGCGACTCCGGCGGCCCGCTGGTTGTCAACAACCGCATCGTCGGCGTCGTCTCCTGGGGCGTGACGGACTGCGTCGCCGCGGGCGCCTACAGCGTCTTCTCGAAGGTCAGCACCTACGTCGGCGCCGCGTACGCGCGCGTGGACGACGCCAACCTCAGCTACACCGACTCCCGTGCCGACCTGTTGGTGCGCAACTCCTCCACCAAGACCGGCTACGAGAAGGACTCCAAGGGCACCTCGTTCGGCGCCCGCGAGTCCTGGGGCAACTGGTCCGGCGTCAACGTCGTGCTGCAGACCGACCTGAACCGGGACGGCATCGAGGACCTGGTGTACCGGGTCTCCGCCACCGGCGACGTCTACTGGACGCGCTACGTCCGGTCGAACCAGGCGTGGTCCACGAAGAAGATCGCCACCGGCTGGAACACCACCCGCACCCGCATCGTCACCCCCGGCGACGTCACCGGCGACTACCTGCCCGACGTGCTCTCGGTGGACTCCAGCGGCTACCTGTGGATCTACCCGGGCAAGGGCGACGGCACCTTCGGCTCCCGCGTGAAGGTCGGCTCCAGCTCGGGCTGGAACCAGTACGACGTCCTGGTCGGCCACGGAGACCTCACCGGCGACGGCAAGGCCGACCTGATCGCCCGCAACCGGAACGACTCCTCCGTGTACCTGTACAAGGGCACGGGCACCAGCTTCTCCAGCCGGATCAAGGTGCGCACCTGGAGCGGCTACAACAAGCTGGACGCCGTCGGTGACGTCACCGGCGACGGCAAGGCCGACCTCCTGACCCGCACGTCCGGCGGCACGCTCTACCTGAACCCGGGCACCGGCAAGGCGACCAGTGAGATCTTCGCCACACGGATCTCGGTCGGCACCGGATACCAGCAGTACGACATCTGGGGCTGAGTCCCGAGGTGAACGGGGCCCGTCCCCGTTGACCCCGTCGGCTCTCCGTCGACTCGCGTTGACGCCATCACCCACCGTGCCCGGCCTCCCCCGAGGCCGGGCACAGTGCGTCGCGCAACCTTTTCCCGGGTTTCCCCGTCTGCCCGAGTGGGGTGACGATGGTGCGGTACGTGTTGTTTCGACCAGGCCTGTCCCAGGCAGCAAGGGGTAACCGACCGGAGGAGACGCGAGGAGAACATTGACCGCCGAGAGCACGCCGGAGTCCGGCACAACGGGTGAGAGCGCCACGAACGGCCCACGCCGCCGCGCCAGCCGCCGCGCCAGGGGCCGCAAGCCACGCAGCGAGCACCGCAGAGCACTGATCCTGATGGCCTGGACCGCTGTCGGCATCGCCGTGCTCGGCGGCACCGGGGCCGGCTACGTCTATTTCAGACTCAACGGCAACATCAGAAGCGTCGACATCGACCGGGCCCTGGGCACCGCCCGGCCCCCGAAGGCCGACAACGGCTCGGAGAACATCCTCGTCCTCGGCTCGGACACCCGCTCCGGCCGGAACCGGAAGCTCGGCGGCGGCGCGGACGACGGCAGCGCCCGCTCCGACACCGCGATGGTCGTGCACGTCCACAAGGGCCACCGGAAGGCCGACGTGGTCTCCATCCCGCGCGACACCCTCATCGACCGCCCCGAGTGCACCGACACCAAGGGCGTCACGCACGACGCCGCCTCCGGTGTGATGTTCAACTCCGCGTACTCCACCGGGGGCGCCGCCTGCGCGGTGAAGACCGTGGAATCCCTCACCGGCATCCGTATGGACCACTACCTCGAGGTCGACTTCGCCGGCTTCGAGAAGCTGATCGACGAACTCGGCGGCGTCCAGGTCACCACCACCAAGGACATAGCGGACCCCGACAGCCACCTCAGGCTGAAGGCCGGCACCCACACCCTCGACGGCGCGCAGGCCCTCGGCCTGGTCCGCACCCGGCACGGCGTCGGCGACGGCTCCGACCTCGGCCGCATCCAGCTCCAGCAGGCCTTCGTCAAGGCGCTCGTCGACCGGGTCGGGGACCTCGGCGTCTTCACCAGCCCGAAGAAGCTGTACGACCTCGCCGACACCGCCACCAGCGCGCTCACCGCGGACTCCCACCTCGGCTCGGTCGAGAGGCTGATGTCCTTCGCGGACGGCATGAAGGGCATCAGCTCCCGGAACATGCGGATGGTCACCCTGCCGGTGCGCTACGACCCCGCGAACCCCAACCGCGTGATCGTCGAGGAGGCCAAGGCCCAGCAGGTCTGGGACGCCCTGAAGAACGACGGGACGATCCCCGCGGGCGCCACCACGGGCACGGCCACCGGCGAGGCAGGCGGCGTCGTCGGCTGACGGCGCCCCCGGCGGAACGACCACCGACCGGCCGCGAATCGCACGCGGAATAGAACGCCCCGCCCCCCGGTTTTGGGGGATGGCGCCAGTCCTGGCAGACTGGTACGTCGGCTCCGGTTCACGCCTGTCGCATCCCGCGGCGGCGACCCGGCGCCCTCCCGAAACCTAGGAGACACCTTGAAGCGCGACATCCACCCCGCGTACGTCGAGACGCAGGTCAGCTGCACCTGCGGCGCGTCGTTCACCACCCGCAGCACCATCGAGTCCGGCACCATCCGGGCCGAGGTCTGCTCCGAGTGCCACCCGTTCTACACGGGCAAGCAGAAGATCCTCGACACCGGTGGCCGTGTGGCCCGCTTCGAGGCCCGCTTCGGCAAGGCTGCCGCCGGCTCCAAGAAGTAGCGAGCCCCATTCCGCCGGTCCACGGCCGCGCCCCTGCCCAGGGGCGGCCTGGACCGGCGTTTTTGGTCGCCCGCCTTCCCCTTCCGAGCAGTATCAGGAGCCCAAGATGTTCGAGGCCGTCGAGGAACTCATCGGTGAGCACGCCGACCTGGAGAAGAAGCTCGCCGACCCGTCGGTCCACGCCGACCAGGCCAACGCGCGCAAGCTGAACAAGCGCTACGCCGAGCTCACCCCGATCGTCGCCGCGTACCGCTCCTGGAAGCAGACCGGCGACGACATGGAGACCGCGCGCGAGTTCGCCGCGGACGACCCCGACTTCGCGGCCGAGGTCAAGGAGCTGGAGAAGCAGCGCGAGGAGCTGACCGAGAAGCTGCGTCTGCTGCTCGTCCCGCGCGACCCCAGCGACGACAAGGACGTCATCCTCGAGATCAAGGCCGGCGCCGGCGGCGACGAGTCCGCCCTGTTCGCCGGCGACCTGCTGCGCATGTACCTGCGCTACGCCGAGCGGGTCGGCTGGAAGACCGAGATCATCGACGCCACCGAGTCCGAGCTGGGCGGCTACAAGGACGTCCAGGTCGCCGTGAAGACCCGCGGCCAGAGCGAGCCCGGCCAGGGCGTGTGGGCCCGCCTGAAGTACGAGGGCGGGGTGCACCGCGTGCAGCGGGTCCCGGCGACCGAGTCCCAGGGCCGTATCCACACCTCCGCGGCCGGTGTCCTGGTCACCCCGGAGGCCGAGGAGGTGGACGTGGAGATCAACCCCAACGACCTCCGCATCGACGTCTACCGCTCCTCCGGCCCGGGCGGCCAGTCCGTCAACACCACCGACTCCGCCGTGCGCATCACGCACATTCCCACCGGAGTCGTCGCCTCCTGCCAGAACGAGAAGAGCCAGCTGCAGAACAAGGAGCAGGCGATGCGTATCCTGCGCTCCAGGCTGCTCGCAGCGGCGCAGGAGGAGGCGGAGAAGGAGGCCGCCGACGCCCGCCGCAGCCAGGTCCGCACCGTCGACCGCTCCGAGAAGATCCGCACCTACAACTTCCCGGAGAACCGCATCTCGGACCACCGCGTCGGCTTCAAGGCGTACAACCTGGACCAGGTCCTGGACGGCGACCTCGACGCGGTGATCCAGGCCTGCGTCGACGCGGACTCGGCGGCGAAGCTCGCGGCCGCGTAGCGGCGCACGGGCGCCGGACGCGGGAGACGGCACGAGACGCACGACACGAGACGCACGACACGAGACGCACGACACGAGACGCACGACACGAGACGCACGAGACGCACGACGCACGGACGAGTACGACACGGAGGACTTGCGTGAACCTGCTGCTCGCGGAGGTGGCACAGGCCACCCAGCGGCTGGCCGACGCCGGCGTGCCCTCGCCGCGCAACGACGCGGAGGAGCTCGCCGCGTTCGTGCACGGCGTGAAGCGGGGCGAGCTGCACTCCGTGAAGGACTCGGACTTCGACGCCCGCTACTGGGAGGTCATCGCCCGGCGTGAACAGCGCGAGCCGCTGCAGCACATCACCGGGCGGGCCTACTTCCGCTACCTCGAACTCCACGTCGGACCGGGCGTGTTCGTGCCGCGGCCGGAGACCGAGTCGGTGGTCGGCTGGGCGATAGACGCCGTCCGCGCGATGGACGTCGTGGAACCCTGCATCGTCGACCTGTGCACGGGCTCCGGTGCCATCGCGCTCGCCCTCGCCCAGGAGGTCCCGCGCTCCCGCGTGCACGCCGTGGAGCTGTCCGAGGACGCCCTGCGGTGGACCCGCAAGAACATGGAAGGCTCCCGCGTCGACCTGCGCCAGGGCGACGCGCTGACCGCCTTCCACGACCTCGACGGCCAGGTCGACCTGGTCATCTCCAACCCGCCCTACATCCCGCTGACCGAATGGGAGTACGTCGCTCCCGAGGCGCGCGACTACGACCCCGAACTCGCCCTGTTCTCCGGGGAGGACGGCCTGGACCTGATCCGCGGCCTGGAGCGCACCGCGCACCGGCTGCTGCGCCCCGGCGGCGTCGTCGTCGTGGAGCACGCGGACACCCAGGGCGGCCAGGTGCCGTGGATCTTCACCGAGGAACGTGGCTGGGCCGACGCGGCCGACCACCCCGACCTCAACAACCGCCCGCGGTTCGCCACCGCGCGTAAGGCGCTGCCGTGAGCACGCCCGACACTTCGATCCCGCAGTACGTGTACTTCGTGTACGAGGAGGCCCGCTAGATATGGCACGGCGATACGACACCAACGACGCGACCGACCGCACGACGGGTCTGCGTGAGGCCGCGTCCGCCGTCCGCCGTGGCGAGCTCGTGGTGCTGCCCACGGACACGGTGTACGGCATCGGCGCCGACGCGTTCTCCTCGGAGGCGGTGGCGGACCTGCTGGCGGCCAAGGGCCGGGGCCGCAACATGCCCACGCCGGTGCTGATCGGCTCCCCGAACACCCTCCACGGTCTCGTCACCGACTTCTCCGAGCTGGCCTGGGAACTGGTCGACGCCTTCTGGCCGGGCGCCCTCACGCTCGTCGCCAAGCACCAGCCGTCGCTGCAGTGGGACCTCGGCGACACCCGGGGCACCGTCGCCGTGCGCATGCCGCTGCACCCGGTCGCCATCGAACTGCTCACCGAGGTCGGCCCGATGGCGGTGTCCTCGGCGAACCTGACCGGTCACCCGGCGCCGGAGAACTGCGACGCGGCCCAGGAGATGCTCGGCGACTCGGTGTCCGTGTACCTGGACGGCGGCCCCACCCCGGGCAACGTCCCGTCCTCGATCGTCGACGTCAGCGGCCGGGTGCCGGTGCTGCTGCGTGCGGGCGCCCTGTCGGCCGACGAGCTGCGGAAGGTCGTACCCGACCTCGAGGTGGCGAATTGACGTCCCCCGACGCGGGGCGTGGCATAGGCAACGGGGAAAGCGCGGCGGAGATCACCACGACGTTCGTGGGGCTTCCGCGCGACAGCTTCCGGATCCTCCACGTCAGCACCGGCAACGTGTGCCGCTCGCCCATCACCGAGCGGCTGACCCGGCATTACGTGAGCCAGCGGCTCGGCATCCTGGGCCGCGCGCTGATCGTGGAGAGCGCCGGCACCTGGGGCCACGAGGGCGCGCCCATGGAGGCCAACGCGGAGCAGGTCCTCGCCGACTTCGGCGCGGACCCCTCCGGCTTCGTCGGCCGGGAACTCCTCGACGAGCACGTGATCATGGCCGATCTGGTGCTGACCGCGACCCGCGACCACCGCGCCCAGGTCATCTCCATGGGCCACTCGGCGGGCCTGCGCACCTTCACGCTGAAGGAGTTCACCCGCCTGGTGAAGGCGATAGACCCGGCCACCCTGCCCCCGCTGGAGGACGGCGTGGTGGCGCGCGCGCGTGCCCTGGTCCGCGCGGCCGCCGCGCTACGCGGGTGGCTCCTGGCCCCGACGGCCGAGGCGGACGAGGTCTACGACCCCTACGGCGCCCCGCTGCCCTTCTTCCGCTCCGTCGGCGACGAGATACACCAGGCCCTGGACCCGGTGGTGACGGCCCTCACGGGAGTACCGGCCCGCATGTGACCCGCCCAGCCACACACGCCGCCACCCGACCCCACCGGCACCGAGCGCTACGCGAGGCCCCCAGAAGACGGCACCCCGGCCTGGCGGCCTGCGGCCTGGCGGCCTGCGGCCTGGCGGCCTGCGGCCTGGCGGCCTGCGGCCTGGCGGCCTTCCGGCCTGGCGGCCTGCGGCCTGGCGGCCTTCCGGCCTGGCGGCCTGCGGCCTGCGGCCTGCGGCCTGGCGGCCTGCGGCCTGCGGCCTGCGGCCTGCGGCCTGCGGCCTGGCGGCCTGGCGGCCTGCGGCCTGCGGCCTGCGGCCTTCCGGCCTGGCGGCCTGGCGGCCTGGCGGCCTGCGGCCTGCGGCCTGCGGCCTTCCGGCCTGGCGGCCTGGCGGCCTGCGGCCTGCGGCCTGCGGCCTTCCGGCCTGGCGGCCTTCCGGCCTGGCGGCCTGCGGCCTGGCGGCCTGCGGCCTGGCGGCCTGCGGCCTGGCGGCCTGCGGCCTGGCGGCCTGCGGCCTGGCGGCCTGCGGCCTGCGGCCTGGCGGCCTGCGGCCTGGCGGCCTTCCGGCCTGGCGGCCTGCG
>NZ_JBIRUY010000038.1:50036-75576 GCF_044335305.1 Streptomyces sp. NPDC020490
GCGGCCTGCGGCCTGCGGCCTTCCGGCCTGGCGGCCTGCGGCCTGCGGCCTTCCGGCCTGGCGGCCTGCGGCCTGCGGCCTTCCGGCCTGGCGGCCTGCGGCCTGCGGCCTTCCGGCCTGGCGGCCTGGCGGCCGGGGCGGGTGAGGCGGGCGAGTTCCACGACCCGTGTGCGCCGGCGGGCGCTTCCGCCGCGGAGGCTCGACGCTCTGGAGGCTCGCCAGGGCTGCACAGGGACCCGGCTGCACAGACCCGGCCGGAGACACGCCCGTACCGTGCGCCGTACGCCGCTTCCGGGCGCGGGCGCGGGCGCGAGCACGGGTGCGGGTGCGGGCGCGGATGCAGGTATGGGTGTGACGGGGCCCAACGGGGGCGGCCGTGCGGGTGGTGCGGAGGGCCGGGCGGGTGTCAAGGGGCTCGTCCGGCCACCCGGGAGGACGTCGCGGCCGGGCGCGCCGGCGGCGGCGGGCCTACATTGGTCGTACGTCACCGTCGACGCCCCCGGAGCACACCATGCCGGTCACCCCTACGCGCGAGGCCGATGTCCTGCGGCGGCAGGACCCGGAACTGGCCGACATCCTGTTCGGCGAGCTCGACCGGCAGTCCACGACGCTCCAGCTGATCGCCGCCGAGAACTTCACCTCGCCGGCCGTGCTGGCCGCGCTCGGCTCGCCGCTGGCCAACAAGTACGCCGAGGGCTACCCCGGCGCCCGCTACCACGGCGGCTGCGAGATCGTCGACGTCGCGGAACGCCTCGCCGTCGAGCGGGCCAAGGAGCTGTTCGGCGCCGAGCACGCCAACGTGCAGCCGCACTCCGGCTCGTCGGCCGTCCTGGCCGCCTACGCGGCGCTGCTGCGCCCCGGGGACACCGTGCTCGCCCTCGGCCTGCCCTACGGCGGCCACCTCACGCACGGCTCGCCCGCCAACTTCTCCGGCCGCTGGTTCGACTTCGTCGGCTACGGCGTGGACGCGGAGACCGGCCTGATCGACCACGACCAGGTGCGCACCCTGGCCCGCACCCGCCGGCCGAAGGCGATCGTGTGCGGGTCGATCGCCTATCCGCGCCACATCGACCACGCCTTCTTCCGCGAGGTCGCCGACGAGGTCGGCGCGTTCCTCATCGCCGACGCCGCCCACCCCATCGGGCTCGTCGCGGGGAAGGCGGCGCCCAGCCCGGTGCCGTACGCCGACATCGTCTGCGCCACCACGCACAAGGTGCTGCGGGGGCCGCGCGGCGGGATGATCCTGTGCGGAGCCGACCTCGCCGAGCGGGTCGACCGGGCCGTCTTCCCCTTCACCCAGGGCGGCGCCCAGATGCACACCATCGCCGCCAAGGCGGTCGCCTTCGGCGAGGCGGCGACACCGGCGTTCGCCGCGTACGCCCACCAGGTGGTCGCCAACGCGCGGGTCCTGGCGGCCCAACTCGCCGCCGAGGGGCTGGTGGTGACCACCGGCGGCACGGACACCCACCTGATCACCGCCGACCCCGCGCCGCTCGGCGTGGACGGACGCACCGCGCGCGGGCGGCTGGCCGCCGCCGGGATGCTCCTGGACTGCTGCGCGCTGCCGCACGGGGACGGCCGGGGCCTCAGGCTGGGCACGGCCGCGGTGACCACCCAGGGCATGGGCCAGGGGGAGATGGCGTTCGTCGCCGGTCTGCTCGCCGGCGTGCTGCGCGGCGAGGTGGAGAGCCAGAAGGCGCGTGAGGAGGTACGCGAGCTGGCCGGTAGATTTCCGCCGTACTCCGGCTGAGCGGGGGCAGCCGCACCGGCGTGCACATGAGGTTCGACCGGGGCGCGAGCCGAGGACACAGCCGCACGTGCAACCATCGTCGCTACCCGGAAGTCCCCACTGGTATGCGTCCGTCGCTAGGGTGTGGGGCTGTGATGGCCAGCGAGACCTGTGGGGAAGCCCGTGCGTGAATACCTGCTGACGCTCTGCATCACGGCCGCGGTGACGTATCTGCTGACAGGGCCGGTACGGAAGTTCGCGATCGTGGCGGGGGCGATGCCGGAGATCCGGGCGCGCGACGTGCACCGGGAACCCACCCCGCGGCTCGGCGGTATCGCGATGTTCTTCGGCCTGTGCGCGGGCCTGCTGGTCGCCGACCACCTGACCAACCTCAGCGAGGTCTTCGCCAAGTCCAGCGAGCCGCGGGCGCTGCTGTCCGGCGCCGCGCTGATCTGGCTGATCGGCGTGCTGGACGACAAGTTCGAGATCGACGCGCTGATCAAGCTGGGCGGCCAGATGATCGCCGCCGGCGTCATGGTCATGCAGGGTCTGACGATCCTGTGGCTGCCGATCCCGAGCGTCGGCAACGTGGCGCTGACGCAGTGGCAGGGCACCCTGCTGACGGTGGCGCTCGTCGTCATCACCATCAACGCGGTGAACTTCGTCGACGGCCTCGACGGCCTCGCCTCCGGCATGGTGTGCATCGCCGCCACCGCGTTCTTCCTGTACGCCTACCGGATCTGGTACTCGTACGGCATCGAGGCCGCCGCGCCCGCCACGCTGTTCTCGGCCATCCTGATGGGCATGTGCATCGGCTTCCTGCCGCACAACATGCACCCGGCGCGGATCTTCATGGGCGACTCCGGCTCGATGCTGATCGGCCTGGTGCTGGCCGCGGGTGCGATCTCCATCACGGGACAGGTCGACCCGGACGCGCTGAAGCTGTTCGTCGGGTCCGAGAAGGCGGCCGTGCACCAGACGGTGCCCGTCTACATCCCGCTGCTGCTGCCGCTGACGATCATCGCGGTGCCGACCGCCGACCTGGTGCTGGCGATCGTGCGGCGCACCTGGCGCGGCCAGTCTCCGTTCGCGGCCGACCGCGGCCACCTGCACCACCGGCTGCTGGAGATCGGCCACTCGCACAGCCGGGCGGTACTGATCATGTACTTCTGGTCGGCCCTGATCGCCTTCGGCGCCCTCGCGTACTCCGTCAACTCGGCCTCCATGTGGATCGTGCTGAGCGTGGTGATCCTCAGCGCGCTGGGGCTGGTGCTGCTCCTGCTGCCGCGCTTCACCCCGCGGGCGCCGCGCTGGGCGGAGGCCTTCGTACCGCCGCGCTACCGCCGGCGCAGGGCGGTCGCCGAGGCCGCGTCCACCCCGGCGCACGCGTCTGTGGCCGAGGAGGAGCCGCCGACTCCGGTCGCCGCCGGGACCTCGGGAGTCAACGGGGCGACCGCCGTGAGCCGCCGTTCCCGCTCGCTGGACCGGCGGAAGGCCGGGACGTCGGGCTGACGGCCGCAAGGTAAGAATCTGACTAGAGCATTGCCAAGTCGTGGGGGAGCAAAGCCGCCCAATACCAGACAAGTCGGCGCTGTTTCTGCACAGACGCGCAGGGTCACTCTCATGTGTGACTGCAAGCACACCCGCTTGGTAAAGACCGCATCAAATAGTTTGTGATACGGTTCACGAGAACCCCGGACAAAGCCGAAGGACCGCACTGCGACGGTCCCTTGGCCGTGAGGTTCCCTCTCACCCCGGGACTACGCTCGTCCATGACGACACCCCTGCCCCCTGTGAAAAGCGGAGTTGCCGCCATGCCGTCATCTGACGCCCGGAACCTGCTCCAGGCCGCTGTGCCCACAGCCGCCGTCGGCGCGATCGCCGTCGGTGTCAGCGCTGTGGTCGCCGGCGGCAAGGGGGCGATCGGGGCGGTCGTCGCGACGCTGGTCGTGATCCTTTTCATGGGACTGGGGCTCTACGCTCTGCAGCGCACCGCCAAATCGCTTCCGCACTTGTTCCAGGCCATGGGGCTGATGCTGTACGCCGCCCAGATCCTGCTGCTGTTCGTCTTCATGGCCGTGTTCAAGAACACGACGCTGTTCCACCCCAAAGCTTTCGCGATCACGCTGCTCGTCGGCACGCTCGCGTGGATCGCCGCACAGACACGTGCCCATATGAAGTCGAAGATCCTCTATGTCGAGCCCGAAAAGTCGGAGCACTCGTCGTGAGGGATAGGGCTGGGATAAAGACGTCCGAGAGATCCTGCTATCGTCCGGTGCCAACTGCGGCATCGCGGGCGCGGGCATCCGAGCTGACGCCTGATCGATCGCGAGGCTTGATGCCCCACAGCCGCCACCACATCCGTAACACCAGTCCGGTGCCGAACCGCGGCCGCGCGCCGCGCCGACACAACGAGGTTGCCGTACCTATGCGCCACGCTGAAGGAGCCCGCGGTGAGTGCTGACCCGACGCAGGTGCTCGCCTTCGAGACCGACTGCCACATCTTCGACGGCTGTGGCTTCCCGGCCCCCGGCCTGCACTCGTTCCTGTTCGAGCCCATCTGGGGTGACGCGAACAGCAACGTGTACTTCAACAAGACGATGCTGCTGGCGTTGCTCGGCTCGGTCATCATCATCGGCTTCTTCTGGGCGGCGTTCCGCAAGCCGCAGGTCGTGCCGGGCAAGCTGCAGATGGTCGCCGAAGCCGGTTACGACTTCATCCGGCGCGGAGTCGTCTACGAGACGATCGGCAAGCGCGAGGGTGAGAAGTACGTTCCGCTCGTCGTCTCGCTGTTCTTCTTCATCTGGATGATGAACCTCTGGTCGGTCATCCCGGTCGCCCAGTTCCCGGTCACGTCGATCATCGCCTACCCCGCGGTCCTGGCCCTGGTCGTCTACGTCCTGTGGGTCTCGCTGACCTTCAAGCGCCACGGCTTCGTCGGTTTCTTCAAGAACGTCACCGGCTACGACAAGTCCCTGGGCGCCGTGCTCCCGCTCGCCATGGTCATCGAGTTCTTCTCGAACCTGCTGGTCCGCCCGTTCACGCACGCCGTCCGACTCTTCGCGAACATGTTCGCGGGTCACACGCTGCTGCTGCTCTTCACGATCGCCAGCTGGTACCTGCTGAACGGTGTCGGTATCGCCTACGCCGGCGTCAGCTTCATCATGACCGTGGTGATGACGGCCTTCGAGCTCTTCATCCAGGCCCTGCAGGCGTACGTCTTCGTGCTCCTGACCTGCACCTACATCCAGGGTGCGCTCGCCGAGCACCACTGAGCGCCCTCACACCCCCTATTCGTCCGGTGGCCAACCCCCACCGGTCCGGTAAAGAAAAGGAAGAACTGGCATGTCCCAGACCCTTGCTGCTGTCTCCGGTTCGCTCGGCTCCATCGGTTACGGCCTTGCCGCCATCGGCCCCGGCGTCGGCGTCGGCATCATCTTCGGTAACGGCACGCAGGCCCTGGCCCGTCAGCCCGAGGCTGCCGGCCTGATCCGCGCCAACCAGATCCTGGGCTTCGCCTTCTGTGAGGCGCTGGCCCTGATCGGTCTGGTCATGCCCTTCGTCTACGGCAAGTGATCTGACAGATCCACCACCAGCCGACTAGACGAAAGGCACCGAAATGAGCCAGCTGCTCATTGTGGCGGCCGAGGAGATGGAGAATCCCCTCGTCCCGCCGATCCCCGAGCTCGTCATCGGCCTCATCGCCTTCGTCATCGTCTTCGGCTTCCTCGCCAAGAAGCTTCTCCCGAACATCAACAAGGTTCTGGAAGAGCGTCGCGAGGCCATCGAGGGCGGTATCGAGAAGGCCGAGGCCGCGCAGACCGAGGCCCAGAGCGTCCTTGAGCAGTACAAGGCTCAGCTCGCCGAGGCCCGGCACGAGGCCGCGCGTCTGCGCCAGGAGGCGCAGGAGCAGGGCGCCGCGCTCATCGCCGAGATGCGCGCCGAGGGCCAGCGGCAGCGCGAGGAGATCGTCGCCGCCGGTCACGCCCAGATCGAGGCCGACCGCAAGGCCGCCGCGTCCGCGCTGCGCCAGGACGTCGGCAAGCTCGCCACCGAACTGGCCGGCAAGCTCGTCGGCGAGTCCCTCGAGGACCACGCCCGGCAGAGCCGTGTGATCGACCGTTTCCTTGACGAGCTCGACGACAAGGCGACGAAGGCCGAGGCCACGCGATGAACGGAGCGAGCCGCGAGGCCCTGGCAGCCGCACGCGAGCGTCTCGACGCGCTGACGGACTCCACGTCCGTGGACGCCGGCTCGCTCGCCGACGAGCTGGCCGCCGTCACCGCGCTGCTCGACCGCGAGGTCGGCCTGCGTCGGGTCCTGACCGACCCGGCGCAGTCCGGTGAGGCCAAGGCCGGTCTGGCCCAGCGCCTGTTCGGCAGCCAGGTCAGCGGTCCCGCCGCCGACCTGGTGTCCGGCATGGTGCGCTCCCGCTGGTCGCAGTCCCGCGACCTGGCGGACGCGCTCGAGGAGCTGGCGAACATCGCCGACCTCACCGCCGCCCAGCGGGCGGGCACGCTCGACGACGTCGAGGACGAGCTGTTCCGGTTCGGCCGGATCCTCACCTCGAACACCGAGCTGCGCGCCGCGCTGACCGACCGCAAGGCTTCCGTACCGGCCAAGGTCGAGCTGCTGCACCGGCTGCTCGGCGGCCGGGCCGCCGCGACGACCGAGCGTCTGGTGGTGCGTCTTGTGAGCGCGCCGCGGGGACGTAGCCTGGAGACGGGCTTGGACTCCCTGTCCAGGCTGGCCGCCGAGCGCCGGGACCGTCTGGTGGCCGTGGTCACCTCGGCGGTGCCGCTGAGCGACGCGCAGAAGCAGCGCCTGGGCGCCGTCCTGGCGAAGCTCTACGGGCGCCGCATGCACCTGAACATCGACGTGGACCCCGAAGTCATCGGCGGGATCCGGGTGCAGGTCGGCGACGAGGTCATCAACGGCTCCATCGCGGACCGCATCGAGGACGCAGGCCGCCGACTGGCGAGCTAGCAGCAACTTCATAAGCAAGACGTACTTACGGCCCTGGTTGGGCCGTGCAGAGGATTCACCTCTTTCAGGGGGGAGTCCCCATCCCCCCAAAGTGAAACTTCGGGCCCAACAAGGAGAGCAGGGAACCCAGATGGCGGAGCTCACGATCCGGCCGGAGGAGATCCGGGACGCACTGGAGACCTTTGTCCAGTCGTACCAGCCGGACGCGGCCTCGCGCGAGGAGGTCGGTACGGTCACCCTTGCCGGCGACGGCATCGCGAAGGTCGAGGGCCTGCCCTCGGCCATGGCCAACGAACTGCTGAAGTTCGAGGACGGCACCCTCGGCCTCGCCCTCAACCTCGAGGAGCGCGAGATCGGTGCCATCGTGCTCGGCGAGTTCGCCGGCATCGAGGAGGGGCAGCCGGTCACCCGCACCGGTGAGGTGCTCTCCGTGGCCGTCGGCGAGGGCTACCTCGGCCGCGTCGTCGACCCGCTCGGCAACCCGATCGACGGCCTCGGCGAGATCGAGACGTCCGGCCGCCGCGCCCTCGAGCTGCAGGCCCCCACGGTCATGCAGCGCAAGTCGGTGCACGAGCCGATGGAGACCGGCTACAAGGCCGTCGACGCGATGACCCCGATCGGCCGCGGCCAGCGTCAGCTGATCATCGGTGACCGCCAGACCGGCAAGACCGCCCTGGCCATCGACACGATCATCAACCAGCGCGACAACTGGCGCTCGGGCGACCCGAAGAAGCAGGTCCGCTGCATCTACGTCGCCATCGGCCAGAAGGGCTCCACCATCGCCGGCGTGCGCCGCGCGCTGGAGGAGAACGGCGCCCTGGAGTACACGACCATCGTCGCCGCCCCGGCGTCCGACCCGGCCGGCTTCAAGTACCTGGCGCCGTACACCGGTTCGGCCATCGGCCAGCAGTGGATGTACGAGGGCAAGCACGTCCTCATCATCTTCGACGACCTGTCGAAGCAGGCCGACGCCTACCGTGCCGTGTCGCTGCTGCTGCGCCGCCCGCCGGGCCGTGAGGCCTACCCGGGTGACGTCTTCTACCTGCACTCCCGTCTGCTGGAGCGCTGCGCGAAGCTCTCCGACGACCTGGGTGCCGGCTCGATGACCGGTCTGCCGATCGTCGAGACCAAGGCCAACGACGTCTCGGCGTTCATCCCGACCAACGTCATCTCCATCACCGACGGCCAGTGCTTCCTGGAGTCCGACCTGTTCAACGCCGGCCAGCGTCCGGCCCTGAACGTCGGTATCTCGGTCTCCCGCGTCGGTGGCTCGGCCCAGCACAAGGCGATGCGCCAGGTCTCCGGCCGTCTCCGCGTGGACCTCGCCCAGTACCGTGAGCTGGAGGCGTTCGCCGCCTTCGGTTCCGACCTGGACGCCGCGTCGAAGGCCTCGCTGGAGCGCGGTCAGCGCATGGTCGAGCTGCTGAAGCAGGCGCAGTACGAGCCGATGGCCACCGAGGACCAGGTCGTCTCCGTCTGGGCCGGCACCACCGGCAAGATGGACGAGGTCCCCGTCGCCGACATCCGCCGCTTCGAGAAGGAGCTCCTGGAGTACCTGCACCGCAAGGAGCAGGGCCTCATGACCTCCATCAAGGAGGGCGGCAAGATGTCCGACGACACGCTGACGGCCGTCGCGGACGCCATCGCGGAGTTCAAGAAGCAGTTCGAGACCTCGGACGGCAAGCTGCTCGGCGAGGACGCCCCTGCCACCTCCGGCAAGTGACGACGGAAGGGACCTGACTCATGGGAGCCCAGCTCCGGGTCTACAAGCGTCGCATCCGATCCGTCACCGCGACCAAGAAGATCACGAAGGCGATGGAGATGATCGCCGCCTCGCGCGTCGTCAAGGCGCAGCGCAAGGTGGCGGCCTCCACGCCGTACGCGAACGAGCTCACCCGAGCGGTCACGGCGGTCGGTACCGGTTCGAACACCAAGCACCCGCTCACCACGGAGGCGGAGAACCCGACCCGTGCCGCGGTCCTGCTCATGACGAGCGACCGCGGTCTGGCCGGCGCCTTCAACTCCAACGCCATCAAGGCCGCGGAGCAACTGACCGAGCGTCTCGAGCGCGAGGGCAAGGAGGTCGACACCTACATCGTCGGCCGCCGCGGTGTCGCCCACTACAAGTTCCGTGAGCGCAAGATCGCGGAGTCCTGGGGCGGCTTCACCGACGAGCCCACGTACGCGGACGCCAAGAAGGTCGCGGCCCCGCTGATCGAGGCGATCGAGAAGGACACGGCGGACGGCGGCGTGGACGAACTCCACATCGTCTTCACCGAGTTCGTCTCGATGATGACGCAGACCGCACTCGGCGCCCGGCTGCTGCCGCTGCGTCTCGAAGAGGTGGCCCAGGACAAGCCCCAGGGCGAGATCCTGCCGCTGTTCGACTTCGAGCCGTCGGCGGAGGACGTCCTCGACGCCCTGCTGCCGCGGTACGTCGAGAGCCGTATCTACAACGCGCTGCTCCAGTCGGCCGCTTCGAAGCACGCCGCCACGCGGCGCGCGATGAAGTCGGCCACGGACAACGCCGGTGAGCTGATCGAGACGCTCACCCGGCTTGCCAACCAGGCCCGCCAGGCCGAAATCACCCAGGAAATCAGCGAGATCGTCGGTGGCGCGAGCGCCCTGGCCGACGCGACCGCGGGGAGTGACCGCTAATGACCACCACTGTTGAGACCGCGACGGCTACGGGCCGCGTCGCCCGGGTCATCGGCCCGGTCGTCGACGTGGAGTTCCCCGTCGACGCGATGCCGGAGATCTACAACGCCCTGCACGTCGAGGTCGCCGACCCGGCGAACGCGGGCGAGAAGAAGACGCTGACCCTGGAGGTCGCCCAGCACCTGGGCGACGGCGTGATCCGCGCCATCTCCATGCAGCCCACCGACGGTCTGGTCCGCCAGGCCGCGGTGACCGACACGGGCACGGGTATCTCCGTCCCGGTCGGCGACTTCACCAAGGGCAAGGTGTTCAACACCCTCGGCGAGGTGCTGAACGTCGACGAGTCCTACGACGGCGAGCGCTGGTCCATCCACCGCAAGGCCCCGGCGTTCGACCAGCTCGAGTCGAAGACCGAGATGTTCGAGACCGGCCTGAAGGTCGTCGACCTGCTGACCCCGTACGTCAAGGGCGGCAAGATCGGTCTGTTCGGTGGCGCCGGCGTCGGCAAGACCGTGCTGATCCAGGAAATGATCATGCGTGTCGCCAACCTCCACGAGGGCGTCTCCGTCTTCGCGGGCGTCGGCGAGCGCACCCGTGAGGGCAACGACCTCATCGCGGAGATGGAGGAGTCCGGCGTCCTCGACAAGACCGCGCTGGTCTTCGGCCAGATGGACGAGCCCCCGGGCACCCGTCTGCGCGTCGCCCTGGCCGGTCTGACGATGGCGGAGTACTTCCGCGACGTCCAGAAGCAGGACGTGCTGTTCTTCATCGACAACATCTTCCGCTTCACCCAGGCCGGTTCCGAGGTCTCCACGCTGCTCGGCCGCATGCCGTCCGCGGTGGGTTACCAGCCGAACCTGGCGGACGAGATGGGTCAGCTCCAGGAGCGCATCACCTCGACCCGCGGTCACTCGATCACCTCGATGCAGGCGATCTACGTCCCCGCGGACGACCTGACCGACCCGGCGCCGGCCACCACCTTCGCCCACCTCGACGCGACGACGGTGCTCTCCCGTCCGATCTCGGAGAAGGGCATCTACCCGGCCGTGGACCCGCTGGACTCCACGTCCCGGATCCTGGACCCCCGCTACATCGCGGCGGACCACTACAACGCGGCCATGCGCGTGAAGACGATCCTGCAGAAGTACAAGGACCTGCAGGACATCATCGCGATCCTCGGTATCGACGAGCTCGGCGAGGAGGACAAGCTCGTCGTCCACCGTGCCCGTCGCGTGGAGCGCTTCCTGTCCCAGAACACCCACGCCGCCAAGCAGTTCACCGGCGTGGACGGCTCGGACGTCCCGCTGGACGAGTCGATCGCCGCGTTCAACGCGATCTGCGACGGTGAGTACGACCACTTCCCCGAGCAGGCCTTCTTCATGTGCGGTGGTCTCGAGGACCTGAAGAAGAACGCCAAGGAGCTGGGCGTCTCCTGAGCCTCGCGCTCACCGTGAGCTGTGCTCATGTCAGAGGGGGCGGGGTTCGTCCCGCCCCCTCTCTCACGCCTACTAGACTTGTAACCAACACCCGGCAGACCCGCCGGGTGGTGACCCGAGGAGCCACCCTTGGCTGCTGAGCTGCACGTCGCGATGGTCGCGGCCGACCGAGAGGTCTGGTCCGGCGAGGCCACCCTGGTCGTCGCGCGCACCACGTCCGGCGACATCGGCGTCATGCCCGGTCACCAGCCGCTGCTCGGTGTGCTGGAATCGGGCCCGGTGACCATCCGTACGAGTGATGGTGGAACGGTCGTCGCCGCTGTGCACGGCGGTTTCATCTCGTTCGCGGACAACAAGCTGTCCCTGCTGGCAGAGATCGCCGAGCTCTCGGACGAGATCGATGTCCAGCGCGCGGAGCGGGCGCGTGAGCGCGCGCAGGCCGAGGCCGACGCCCACGCGCTGCGCCGTGCCGACGTACGACTGCGGGCAGCGGCGGCGCGCTGACCCCAGCGCGCCGTGCGATGACGTCACTCAGCCGCGGCTGGGACCGGAGCGATCCGGTGCCCGCCGCGGCTGAGGCAAATCTGGATGATTTTTCCGTTCCGTTACCTGTACGGGTACCTAGGAGACGAGGAGGTCGGTGCCGATGGTCCTCGCTCTGACTGTGTGCGGAATCGTCGTCGCCCTCGTGGTGCTGGGGCTGTTCGTCTTCGGCCTGCGTCGCAGGCTCATCCAGCGCTCGGGCGGCACCTTCGACTGCAGTCTGCGCTGGGACGTGACGGAGAAACCCGACACCAGCGGCAAGGGCTGGAGCTACGGCGTCGCCCGCTACAACGGCGACCGCATCGAGTGGTACCGCGTCTTCTCCTACGCCTACCGGCCGCGGCGCACCCTGGAGCGCGCGGCGATCGAGGTCGCCGGCCGCCGTCTGCCCGAGGGCGAGGAGGAGCTGGCGCTGCTGTCCGACGCCGTCGTCCTCACCTGCCTGCACCGCGGCACGCGCCTCGAACTCGCCATGAGCGACGACGCGTTGACCGGCTTCCTCGCCTGGCTGGAGGCGGCCCCGCCCGGACAACGAGTGAACGTGGCGTAGCCGCGTTCATCGTTGGGTGGGGGTCCCCCCGGACGAAGTCTGGGAGGGGTGAACGTGGCGTAGCCCGCCCCGCTTTCGGCGCGTATGAAGAAGCCCGCCTTTCGGAGCGTATGAAGAAGCCCGCCGCGGACGGGCCCGGAGGCCGCCCGCGGCGGGGTGGGGAAGGGACGGATCAGCTCAGGCCGTTGCTGATGGCGCTCACCAGTTCGCCGTTGCTCGTGTCGCCGCTGAACTCCCAGAAGAAGGCGCCGCCCAGGTTCTGGGTCTTGGCCCACGCCATCTTCGAGCCGATGGTGGCCGGGGTGTCGTACGACCACCAGTTGCTGCCGCAGTGCGCGTAGGCGGTGCCGGCGACCGTGCCGGTGGCCGGGCAGGACGTCTTGAGGACCTTGTAGTCCTCGATGCCCTGCTCGTAGGTGCCGGCCGCGGGTCCGGTGGCCGTGCCGCCGGGGGCGTCCTGGGTGACGCCGGTCCAGCCGCGCCCGTAGAAGCCGATGCCGATGAGCAGCTTGCTCGAGGGCACCCCGATCGCCTTGAACTTGGCCATCGCGTCGGCCGTGGTGAACCCGGCCTTCGGGATGCCGCTGTAGGAGGTGAGCGGGGAGTGCGGGGCCGTGGGGCCCTTGGCGTCCCACGCGCCGAAGAAGTCGTACGTCATCACGTTGTACCAGTCGACGTACGCAGCGGCGCCCGCGTAGTCGGCGGCCTCGATCTTGCCGCCGGAGGAGCCGTCGGCGGTGACCGCGGCGGTGACCAGGTTGTTCGAGCCGAACTTGGCGCGCAGCGCCTGCATGAGGTTCTTGTAGGCCGCCGCGCCGCTGGTGTCGCAGGTCAGACCGCAGGCGTTCGGGTACTCCCAGTCGATGTCGATGCCGTCGAAGACGTCGGCCCAGCGGGGGTCCTCGACCAGGTCGTAGCAGGACTGCGCGAAGGCGGCCGGGTTCTTCGCGGCGTCACCGAAGCCGCCGGACCAGGTCCAGCCGCCGAACGACCACAGCACCTTGATGTGCGGGTACTTCGCCTTGAGCTGGCGCAGCTGGTTGAAGTTGCCGCGCAGCGGCTGGTCCCAGGTGTCGGCCACGCCGCTGACCGACTGGTCGGCGGTGAAGGCCTTGTCGTAGTCGGCGTAGGAGTCGCCGATCACGCACTTGCCGCCGGTGACGTTGCCGAAGGCGTAGTTGATGTGCGTGATCTTCGCGGCGGAGCCGGACGTCACCAGGTTCTTGACGTTGTAGTTCCGGCCGTAGATGCCCCACTCGGTGAAGTAGCCGAGCTTGATCTTGTCGCCGCCGGTGGGCGGGGGAGTGGTGGTGCCGGTGGTGCGCACGGCGACCGCGCCGCTGACCGGTCCGGTCTGGTCGGCGGTGTCACGGGCCTGGACGGTGTACGAGTAGTCGGTGCCGGCGGTCAGGCCGGTGTCCGTGTACGAGGTCGTCGTCACGGTGGCGACCTTCGTGCCGTCGCGCAGGACGTCGTAGTTCTTGACGCCCTTGTCGTCGGTGGCCGCGCTCCACGACAGCGTCGCCGAGGTGTCGGTGACGCCGGAGGCGGTGGGGGTGCCCGGCGCGGAGGGCGCCGCGTCGCCGGGGACGGTCGTTCCGTCGCAACTGTCGCCGTTGAGCTTGCAGTTGGCGGGGGAGCCGGTGCCGGAGCCGTTGAATCCGAAGGAGACGGAGGCGCCGGGGGCTATCGAGCCGTTGTAGGACTTGTTCTTGGCGGTCCAGTGGGTGCCGGCGGAGGTGACGTCCGCGTCCCAGGCGGAGGTGACGGACGTGCCGGAGGGGAAGTCCCACTCGACCGTCCAGGAGCTGATGGTCGTGGTGCCGGTGTTCTTCACCGTCCACGTGCCCTCGAAGCCGGTGCCCCAGTCCTGGGTCTTGGTGTAGCTGGCGGTGGCGGTCGTCGCGGCCTGGGCCGGGCTCGCGAGGCCGACGAGTCCGGCCAGCGGGAGCAACAGCGTCGCGAACGCCGCCGCGGCCCTGTGTCTGAAGCGCATGGTGCGCCTCCCTCTTGGGGGTGTCAGGGGCATGACTGAGCCTTCACGCCCACGGTGCCGCGAGAATAGAAAGGTCTGGACCACGGGTCAAGAGGTCTGGACCAGTCTGCTTCCGGCTTCCTGCGCCCCAACTCCTTTGCGGCTACGTCCGCTTGGCCGCACGCCTGCACGACTCCGGCGCGCCGGGCGGGCGGCTGACGTGCGTCTTCGCCCGGCACGTGGCCGAGGCCCCATGAACACCGCGGGCCCGCGCCGTCCCGGAAAGGGAAGGACGCGGGCCGCTCGATCTCGTCAGCGTCAACGCTCCCCGCCCGGGACCCAGAGCACGTCCCCGACGTCCTTGTTCGCCGTGCGGGCGAGGATGAAGAGGAGGTCGGAGAGGCGGTTGAGGTAGGTGGCCGTCAGCGGGTTCATCGTCTCGCCGTGCACCTCCAGCGCCGCCCACGTCGAACGCTCGGCGCGCCGGACGACCGTGCAGGCCTGGTGCAGCAGCGCGGCCCCCGGAGTGCCGCCGGGGAGGATGAAGGAGCGCAGCTTCTCCAGCCGCTCGTTGAAGCGGTCGCAGTCCGCCTCCAGCTTGTCGATGTAGAACTGCTCCACCCGCAGCGGCGGGAACTCCGGATTCTCCTGCACCGGCGTCGAGAGGTCCGCGCCCACGTCGAACAGGTCGTTCTGGACGCGGGCGAGGACCTTGACGACCTCCTCCTCCAGATTGCCCAGCGTGATCGCCGTGCCGATCACCGCGTTCGCCTCGTTGGCGTCGGCGTACGCCGAGATCCTGAGGTCCGTCTTGGCGACCCGGCTCATGTCACCGAGGGCAGTGGTGCCCTTGTCGCCGGTCCTGGTGTAGATGCGCGTCAGATTGACCATGTGACCAGCGTAGTTACGCCCCGGCCGTCCAGGGTGGTCGTGTGCCCACTGTCACGGCCACTGTCACGTCGGGTTGCGCGGCCGTCACGTTGGGCAGGCCGGTCAGCCGATCGCGATGCGGGGGTGGGCGGCGGGGCGGATCCAGGACATGATGCCGTCCATCGTGGCGCGCGGCACCGACACGCAACCGGCCGTCGCTCCCGCCCCGTTGACGTGCAGGAAGATTCCCGCGCCCCGTCCCGGGACGGCGGGCCGGCGGTTGTAGTTGATGACGAGGGCCTTGGCGTACTGGGTCGGGTAGTTGATCAGGTGCTCGCTGCCCCGGTCACCGGCCTCGGTGAGCGGGAAGTCGGCGCCCGCCTCGCCGTGCATCGAGTTGTAGAACTTCGACTCCGGGTCCTCCACCCACCAGTCGTCGGAGCCGACCACGTGGTACGGCATGCTCGTGCCGCCCGCCTGGACGCCGAACCCCTCGGTGATGGTGTAGGTGCCGCTGGGCGTGGTGTACGTGCCCTGCTGCCGGGTCGCCCCGTTCGTCACGCCGTTGGACCCGACCCGCCCGGCGCTCGTGCTGAACTGCGCCTTCCAGCCGGAGGACCCCTTGGCCCAGGCCGTGACGGTGGCGTAGGAGCCACCGGCCTTGACGGTGATGACCTGGGTGGCGTCGCCGACGTCGACGGGGACGGGGAAATCGGGGGCACTGTTCGTGGCGCCCTGCGTGCCGTCGGTGCCGGTCCGCGTGGCACCGCCGGTTGCGGTCGCCGTCCCCTTCGCGGAGGTGCCAGCGCCGGCTTTGGCGGACGCGGAGGCGGACGACGAAGCCGAAGCCGAAGCCGAAGCCGAAGCCGACGGGGACGGGGACGCGCTCGCATCGGCGTCGGCGGTTGGCGAGGCGCCGCGAGTCCCGGTGGAACCGGCGTCGGCGGCGACCTGCCCGGAGGCCCCGGCATCCTCCCCACCGCTTCCGCAGCCCGCGACCAGGAGGAGCGCCCCGCCGGCGGCGGCCGTGGCGAGGAACCGAAGGTGACGGGCGCTGCCACGACGGCGAAGTACACGGTGACGTACGACGGCGGGACGGCCGACAAGACGATCGACCAGAACGCCACCGCCAACCAGGGCACCTGGGTCTCACTGGGGTCCTTTGCCTTCAAGCAGGGCAACGCGGCGAAGCTGCAGCTGTTCCAGAACAGCGGTGGAGTCGTGGTCGCCGACGCGGTCAAGCTCGTCCGGGACACCAGCGGTGACCCGGCGGACACGGAAAAGACGAACTTCGCCTTCTCCTACGACCTCAACGGCAACCTGACATCGATCGACGACACGTCGTCGACCGCGAAGATTGACAACTACGCGATCACCTACACGGGCCTCAACCAGGTCCAGAAGGTCACCGAGAACCTGGCCGGGGTGGAGAAGAAGTCCACATCGTACATGTATGACGCGGACGGCCAGCAGGACACCATCACCCACCCGGACCAGTACTCCAAGTACTCCTACGACCTGCGGGAACTGGTCAAGACCGTCTCGGTCGGCAAGTCCGCCACGGACGCGTCGCCGAAGGTCACGTCGTTCACGTACACCGACCGCGGCCTGAAGCTGAAGGAGACCAAGGCCAACGGCAACACGGTCGACTACACGTACTACCTGGACCAGGCGCTGAAGACGTCGGTGGAGAACAAGCCGAACGGCACTCTCGTCGACTCGCACACCTACGCCTACGACCCGAACGGCAACAAGTCGCAGGACGTGGCGAAGAAGATGAACGCCGAGAATCACTCGGCGTACCTCGACTCCACCACGGATTACACCTACGACCCGGCCGACCGGCTCAAGCAGTCGGTCAAGACCGGCAACGGCGCGGGCACCGAGACGTACGTCCACGACAACAACGCCAACGTCATCAGCCAGACGGTCAAGGGCACCACGACCACCTACAACTACGACCGCAACCGACTGCTGACCGCGACGGTCTCCGGCAGCGCAGCGAACTACAACTACGACCCGTTCGGCCGGACGGAGTCCGTCACTTCGGGCGGCCAGGTCATCGAGCGGAGCGTGTACGACGGCTTCGACCACGTCGTGGAGTCCCAGAAGAGGGACTCGGCGGGTGCGATGAAGTCGACGACCTACACCTTCGACCCGCTCGATCGCACCGCGTCGAAGACGGCGGACGGCAAGACGACAGACTTCGAGTACCTGGGCCTTTCGAACGAGGTCCTGGACGAGAAGGTCGCCGGCACGCTGACCAAGTCGTACCAGTACAGCCCCTGGGGCGAACGCCTGTCGCAGGTCAAGCACAACAGCGACGGCACGACCGAGGACGGTTACTACGGCTACAACAGCCACTCCGACGTCGAGACCCTGACCGACGACGACGGCGACACCAAGGCCACCTACGGCTACACCGCCTACGGCAAGGACGACGACTCCGAGTTCACCGGCATCGACAAGCCCGATGCCGCAGACCCGACCAAGGAGGCGTACAACCCCTACCGCTTCAACGCCAAGCGCTGGGATGCCCAGTCAGGCACCTACGACATGGGCTTCCGCAACTACAGCCCAGGCCTGAATCGCTTCACCACCCGGGACATGTACAACGGGGCGCTGGCCGACATGCGTCTTGGCGCCGATCCCTACACCAGCAACCGGTACGCGTTCGGCGGTGGCAACCCGACGAGCCTCGTCGAACTCGACGGGCACATGCTGGACGGCGGCGGTGGCGGCGGTGGCAGCGGCGGGACGTGTCTCTCCTGTGGTGACACAGTGGCGCAGCTGTTCAACCCGAACGACTTCTGCGAGTCGTGCCACTTCGATCAATACGATGGTGGACACGACACCGCGATCATGTTCGTTGCGACGTACCTGGCCGCGTTCCAGCCGATGGGCGGCGGCTCGGTGAGCATGGACCTGAGCGCCTCCGGTGGCCCCCGGGACGACCGCAACACAATCGCCGGAGGTTCGTCCAAAAAGCCAGGGAAGGGAGTCGGTTATGCCGACCTCCTGTACTGGACCGACGACGCGGTCTACGTCTGGGACGCCAAGCATGCCGGCGGAGACGCGGAGCGGAAGGGGAAGAAGGAAGTTGAGAACAAGGTCAAGTATCTACAGGAACAGCTCAAGGCATCCGGTGACAAGCGCGTAGCGAAAGTCGGATTCGACTTCCCGCCGGGAGTGGTTCCGAACTATGCCAAGCCGAACGAAATGGTCAAGATCTGGCCGTCACAGATCTCTCCGGGCGTAATTGCATACGATACTGACGGAGACGAACAAAAGCGCACTGGGAATGAGAGCGGAGGGCATTCCTTCCTCGACATCCTGGGAGGCGTGGGCCTTGGTCTCTCGGCCACCGCGCTTGCAGTCGGCACGGTGGCCGAGGATGTGGGCACCGGCGGTCTCGGTGTTGCGGATGACGTGCCGAGTTTCGCGGCCGCCGGAGCGATGTTCAGAGAGGCGTACGCTTTGATCGCCTGATCATGGCCGGCCGTACCGGGTGCGTCCGTTCGGCCGGCCCCGCAAGGAGTAGGCGGGGGCCGCACGGTGAAAGGAATTCCATGCGCTACATGGATGCCGTGCGGCCCCGCCGGGCCCTGTTTCCCAAGACAGGGCGGCCCGCCCCCCGTCGGTTCCATCGAGTAAATTTGTCCGTTCGGCCCGACAGCGGGCCACCGAAATGGAGGTCTCGTCGCGGTGAGCATCCACCTGCACCTTCGCGCCATCGCGGAGTCCGAGTTCCGGGATGACCACACCTGGCTTGCGGCTTTCATGTCCGAGGCTTGGGACAACCACCCCGACGAGTACGCGGCAGGTATCGCCGACTCGATCGAGAAGGTCTTCAGCTCCGTCAATGACCTCTATGCCGCAGCCGAGGTTCTCCAGCCAGATGTCGACAAGCCCTGGACGCTGCCGATTTACGGCGGCCGCCCCGTGGCACACAGCGCCGACGCCGACCCCTCCAACCCTCCCCTGATGATTCTGGAGCCGCCTGGGGTGTCGCAGGCCGCGGACTTCCTCGCGACTGTCTCTTTCGATGAGCTTTGGAACATCGCCGGTGCCAAGCTCGGCGGCTGGGCCGGGGAAGAGGCGGCGGTCAGGCAGGAGTTCCTGGACATTCACCGTGACCTCCAAGGATTCTATGGACGCGCGGCTTCAGCAGGCCATGCCGTGGTCAAAGCGGTGTGGGCTTGAGACGCGACCACATTGAGCCTCTCCCAGTAATGGATCATGACGTTGTGTGATCGTTCAGATGGTGCGGTCGTACTCGAGTTGGAGCAGGACGAGGGCTGCGGCGGCGATCTTCGTGATGCGGCTGGGGTCGAGGCTGACCCTGCGCAGCGCCGTGAAGGTCGTCTTGAGCAGGGAGTTGGCGCGCTCGCAGACCCCGTGGATACCGCGGATGACCTTGTTGTACGTCTGCCGGGCTTCGGTCGGTTCGCCTCCGGCGGGCTTCTTGTACGGGTGGCGGAAGCCATCGCCGGCGTTCTGTCGACGATCTTGTGATCCGGTGGGTTGGGGCTCATCGTGTGAGCAGGACGCGTTTGTGCAGGAGATCGAGGCTGGCGCGGCCGAACATCTGGCGTTCCAGCATTTTCAGTCGGTTGATGTTGCCCTCGACAGCACCGGAGTTGTGGGGCAGGGACAGGCCGTTGCGGACGGCGTCGAAGTCGCGGCGGAGGTTGCGTGCGAAGCCCGCAAGCGGAGCCAGGCTGTCCCGTTCGACGTCGGTGATCCAGTCTTCGAGGCGTTCGCCGTGGCGGCCGGTCATCATCGCGGCGAACTTCCTGACGTGAAGGGTGAGCCGGTCGAGTTCCAGATCGCGCTCACGCAGCCGATGCAGCTTGTCGGCGTTCTCGTCCCGCAGGTGCTCGGGGTGGGTCATGATCCAGGAGGTGACCTCGCGGACCGACGGAGGCTTGGGTCCCGGGTCGGGTGCGTGTCCGCGTCCGGTCCGGTAGCGCCGCAGGTGGCGCTGGACGGCCAACTCTCCGCCTGGGTAGCCGAGTTCTTGGATCTCCCGGTAGAGCTGGGCGGCGTTTCGGATGCCTTCGTTCCAGCGCTGGTGCAGGTGGCCGACGTATGGGTCGACGATATGTGCCCGCTGCAGGCTCTTGGCGACGACGTCGTCGGCGGAGCGGGCGTTCACCAGTTTGCGGACGGTCGCCTGGTGCAGTCCGAGTTTCCGGCCGATCGCTGCCTTTGACATCCCCTGTTCCCAGAACTCATGGGCGGCGGCGTGCTGCTCACGCAGCCGGGCGACGATCTTCAGTTCTTTCCCGAACATGCCGCCGGGGTGGACGCAAGTCCGCCGCTGCCGTCCTCCTGGTCGCCGCGGCCGTTGCCGTGACCGGATGTTCGCAGTCCGGCGGTGAGTCGCGGCCGGCCCGGGAGGGCGGTTCCTCGACGGCGGCGCAGGATCGGACCGGGCCGACGGGCACATCACGACCCGGCGACGGGGACGGGGGCGCAAGCTCGCCCGAGCCGAGGACCGCCGTTCAGTTCGTCGCCCGGGCGCGGCAGTCCATGGCGGCCGGGAAGGGGTGGACGTTCGCCCTGCGCGGCAGTGAGTCCGCGGTCATGCGGGGGCAGGCGCCGTCGAGTGCCACGTACACCGCGACCGTGCACCGGACCACCGCCCCCGCGGCGCTCCGGCAGACCGGCACGGTCACCACGAGCAAGGGCGAGCGCAAGCCCGAGGTGGTGTACGTCGTCGGCGGCACGGGTTACGTCAAGGAGGGCGGCGGCGCGTGGACGAAGGGTCCGCTGACCGATGCCCGCATCGCCGACGACGTGGAGGACCCCCTGGCCGAGCCGGACGCGTTCGCGGCGTACGCGAAGAGCGCGAAGGCGAGCCGTACGGGGGCCGGCGGCCAGGACGTCCGGCTGCGGGTCGACGCGTCCGGCTGGGCGCTGTCGGCCGCACGCGGACGTCCCGCGCTGGAGCGCGCGGTGCGGGAGGTGGAGCCGACCCTGGCGCAGCTGCGCAGGGCCGGGGTGACGGCGACCGACGACCGGATCACGCTCGGGAGCTTCAGCGAGACATGGGACCTGGACGGGGCCCACGGGTACCGGGTCACCTCGCACCGTTACGCGTTCAGCTTCCTCGTCCCCTTCCAGGGCGGGGACATCACGGTGAGCCAGGAGGTGCGGGCCGACAGCCGAGGCCCGTTCACCGGGAGCGTGACACTGCCGCCCGGCGCGCGGTGACGGTGGCCACCGACAGGGCGTCAACTGCCCCGCACCCGCGGACGTGACCGGCATCTCACCCCGTGAGACGTGAAACGCGTTACTAATCTGGCCGCTGCGCCCCCCACGGGCGCTAGTGTCCGCCGGAGAAGATAGGCGCCTGCGTGACCTTCCCGCCTCCCCGGCGGCGTCGTGGTGATTTCCTGGTTCCAGGACCGTCCCGTGACGCCCGGCCCAACCCATCGAGCGGACGGGGGGAGAGCACGCCAGGGCCTGACGACAGCGCGTATCAGGGGAGTCGCACAGTGGCACGGAAGCTCGCCGTCATCGGGGCCGGACTCATGGGGTCCGGTATCGCCCAGGTCTCCGCGCAGGCGGGCTGGGAGGTCGTTCTGCGCGACGTCACCGACGAGGCGCTCAGGCGTGGCACCGACGGCATCAAGGCCTCGTACGACAAGTTCGTGGCCAAGGGCCGGATGGAGGCGCACGACGCCGACGCCGCCCTGGCCCGCATCACCGCGACGACCGACCTGGACGCCGCCGCCGACGCGGACATCGTCGTCGAGGCCGTGTTCGAGAAGCTCGAGGTGAAGCACGAGATCTTCCGCGCGCTCGACAAGCTCGTGCGCGAGGACGCGGTGCTCGCCTCCAACACCTCCGCGATCCCGATCACCAAGATCGCGGCGGCCACCGAGCACCCCGAGCGGGTGGTCGGCGTGCACTTCTTCTCGCCGGTGCCGATGATGCAGCTCGTCGAGCTCGTCCGCGGCTACAAGACGAGCGACGAAACCCTCGCCACCGCGCGGGAGTTCGCCGAGTCCGTCGGCAAGACCTGCATCGTCGTCAACCGGGACGTGGCCGGCTTCGTGACGACCCGGCTCATCTCCGCCCTCGTCGTCGAGGCGACGAAGCTGTACGAGTCGGGCGTGGCGACCGCCGAGGACATCGACCTCGCCTGCAAGCTGGGCTTCGGCCACGCCATGGGACCGCTCGCCACGGCGGACCTGACCGGCGTCGACATCCTGCTGCACGCCACCAGCAACATCTACACCGAGTCGCAGGACGAGAAGTTCGCCCCGCCGGAGCTGATGCGCCGGATGGTCGATGCCGGTGACATCGGACGCAAGAGCGGGCAGGGCTTCTACACGTACTGAACCTCCGCAACACGGCACCGCACGCACCGCACAGCCCCGGGGAATCACTCCCCGGGGTGAATTCGGTATCGGTTCGCTTGCAGACGGCAACCAGGCCGCCGCTGAAGCAGTCAGACGATGCACAGCCACCGTCACGGAGTACGCCACCGCGATCACGGGGAGCGCATATGCATATCAGGGGCGACCACGCCGAGCTGGTCGTCGGGGGCCGCCTCGACGTCCGCAGCGCGGCGGACGCCCGTACGGTCCTGCACTCGGCCGTCGACGACGGAGCCGGCGACCTGGTGCTGGACCTGTCCGAACTCGACTCCTGGGACGCCACCGGGCTCGGGGTGATCATGGGGGCCCACCGGAGGGCCGGCCGCTGCGGCCGCCGCCTGGTGCTGCGCGGCGTACCGCCGCAGATGCAGCGCCTGCTGGTGGCCACCCGGCTGCACCGCATCCTGGCGATCGAGGGGGGCATCGGGGTGGAGTCGCTGCCCCGCGTGTGACCCGCTCGAACCGGTGTGAACCGGATGACGGGGGAGACCCGGGCGCTCGGCACCGAAAGGCCCGTCGCACGCAATCCTCATGAGACCGTGACGTCTCGGGCGGCGCGGCACCCCGGACTGTCGTGGATACTGAGCGAAGGTTTAGGGTTCGGTCGCCCGCTGCCTGACACCCCTGCGAGCGGGCCCGGACCAGAAGCGACAGCGCGGTGTGCAGCAAGGCCGGGAGGGGCTCACGCACACGATGCTTTTGGGGGCTTGAACCTATGGACCCGAACAGCCGGGGACCCGAGGAGTACGGCCACGACGGCAACGCGCCGCGTCAGCGCCCGCCCAGGGATCCCCTGACACCCGACTTCGGACAGCACGCTCCCGCGCTCGCGCGCACCGTGCAGCTCGTCACCGGCGACTACCTGCTCACCGTCAACCCGGTGGACGGCGGCGAGATCGAGATCTGCCCGCCGGGCGAGCGCCCGGGACGCCCGGCGAAGCTGACGGCGGACGAACGCGACCGTGCGGCCCGCGCCGCCCGGCCGCCCGCCCCGCCCGGACCGGCCCGGCTGTCACTGCCGCTCCTGGAACGCCAGGAGGTGCGCGAGGACCTCGTCCGGCTGCTCGCCCGCGGCCGCTCCGTGCGCCTCACCGGCCCGGTCGGCTCCGGCCGCACCAGCCTCCTCGACGTCGTCGCCGAGGACTGCGCGGACCTCGCCCCGGACGGCGTCGTCCGGCTGAGCGGCTTCCGCCGGACGGCCGACGACCTGCTGTACGACCTCTTCCACGCCGTCCACGACGCGTCCCTGCACCGTCCCGGCCGGGAGGAGCTGCTCGACTGCCTGCGGGACGTCGGCGCGGTCGTCGTCGTCGACGACATCGAGTTCGGCGGCGCCGCCCTGGACGACCTGCTGGACGCGACGCCCGAGTGCGCCTTCCTGATCGGCGCCACGCCCGACGTGCCCGCGCCGTCCGCCGACGCGGGGATCGAGGAGATCGCCCTCGGCGGTCTCGGACGTGCCGCCGGCGTGGACATCCTGGAGCGTGTCGTCGGCCGGGCACTGACCGAGGAGGAGGCCAACTGGGCCGGCGACCTCTGGTTCGAGTCCGAGGGCCTGCCGCTGCGGTTCGTCCAGGCCGGCGCCCTGCTGCTCCAGCGCGACCAGCTGCGTGCGAGCGCCGAAGCCGTCGACGAGTTCGGCGTCTTCGCCGACGCCACCCCCGCCGACGTGCCGCTGGACGCCGGGGACGGCGACGAGACCCCGCTGCCCTCGCTCGGTGAGGCCGCCGCGCCCGCCCGGCTGCTCGCCTCCCGGCTCAGCCCCGCCGCCCGCGCCACCCTGCGCTTCGCCGTCGTGCTCGGCGGCGAGGTCCCGCACCAGGCCCATCTGCCCGCCCTCGTCGGCGACACCCACGCCGACGCCGCCCTCGGCGAGCTGGTGAGCAGCGGACTGGCCCTGCCGGTCGGCTCCCGCTACCGGCTCGCCGCCGGGGTGCTCACCCAGCTGGAGGCCGCCGGTTACGCCGAAGACGCCGAGGCGCAGGCCCTGACGGCGGCCCGGCACTACGCCTGGTGGGCCGGCCACCCGTCGGTCACCCCGGAGCGCGTGTGCGCCGAGGCCGACGCCCTGCTCGCCGCCCTCGCCGTCCTGGTGCCGGCCACCACCGCGTCCCTCGACGGCGAGGCGAGCGTGGCCGTGCGGCTGGCCCGCACCGCGGCGCCCGCGTTCGCCGCCGGGCTGCACTGGAGCGCCTGGGAGCGGGCGCTGCGCTCCGGCGCCGAGGCCTCCCGGCTGGCCGGCGAGGTGTCGGAACAGGCCTACTTCCACCACGAGCTCGGCATCCTCGCGCTGTGCGGCGGAGAGCTCGACCGGGCCCGCACCGAGCTGGAGGCGTCCGTCGGCCTGCGCGGCGCGGCCGCCGACAAGCGCGGCGCCGTCACCGGCCGCCGCGCCCTCGCCCTGGTCACCGACCGCTCCGGCCCGCCCGCGGGTGCCGGTACGGCCGCGGCGCTCGGTGCGGCCGCGGCGCTCGGTACGCCGGCGGCGCTCGGTGCGAACGCGGGCGAGGAGGTGCCGGACGCGGGCTCCGAGGAGTCGCGGTCGCCGGCCGGCGGTGTGCCGGCCGCGTTCGCGGCGGCGGCCCCGTTCCAGTCGCCGGCCGAGCCCTTCGTCGTGCACCGGGAGCCCTCCGACGGCCCGGCGAAGTCCCCCCGCGGCGGCCTGCGCGGCCTCGCCCGCCGCAATCTCGTCGCGGCCGGCGCGGGCGCCCTGCTCGCCGCCGTGCTGGGCACGGTGGTCACGCTCGGCGCCACCTCCGACAACAACGCCGACAACCCCTCGGACCAGGTCGGCGTCAACCCGTCGGCCAGCCAGGGCCTCGACGACGGCAGCCTGGGCGCCGACAATCCCGAGAGCGGGACCGGCAAGGGCGACACCGGTACGGCGACCAGCCGGCCGACCGATCCGGGCCCCGACGGCACCCTCGGCACGTCCGACGACCCGGCCCCGCCCGCGGACACCGCAGGGCCGTCCGACGAACCGAGCGGCACGCAGAGCTCCGGCGCCGCGTCGAGCAGTCCCTCGCGGACGCCGACCACCAGGCCGCCGTCGCGGACGCCCACGACCAGGCCGTCGACGACGCCGTCGACGTCGTCGAGCCCCACGCCGACGGAGTCCGCGTCGCCGTCCGCGTCGAGCTCGTCGTCCACGACGCCGTCCACCTCCGACTCGGCCAGCGGCCGGGCGTCGGCGGCCCCGACGGTGACGAGCGGCTCGGCGGGCACGCCGACCGTCGGCGGCACGGGAACGGCGGGCACGGTGATCTGACGCGGTGACGGACGAGGGGCCGGGGGGGGGGGGGGCCCCCGGGGGGGGGGCCGGGGGGGGGGGGTGAAAGCGGGACCGCGGGTGGCGGGCGGGAGCGCGCGGGGGGGGGGGGTGGGACGCGGCGCCCCCGTCCG
>NZ_JBIRUY010000038.1:75586-97022 GCF_044335305.1 Streptomyces sp. NPDC020490
CCGCGCCCGGGGGGCGGCCCGGGCCCGGGGGGGGGGGGGGGGGGCCGGGGGGGCGGGGGGGGGGGGGGGGCCGGGGCCCCCCCCCCCCCCGGCCCCTGGGGGCGACCTCAGAACAGCCGCAGCTTGTCGTCCTCGATGCCGCGCAGGGCGTCGTAGTCCAGCACCTGGCAGCCGATCCCGCGGTCGGTCGCCAGCACGCGGGCCTGCGGCTTGATCTCCTGGGCCGCGAAGATGCCGCGCACCGGGGCGAGATGGGGATCCCGGTTCAGCAACTCCAGGTAGCGGGTGAGCTGCTCCACACCGTCGATCTCGCCGCGCCGCTTGATCTCGACCGCGACGGTCTGCCCGTCGGCGTCCCGGCACAGGATGTCGACCGGTCCGATGGCCGTCATGTACTCGCGGCGGATGAGCGTGTAGCCGTCGCCGAGTGTCTCTATGCGGTCGGCGAGCAGTTCCTGGAGGTGCGCTTCCACGCCGTCCTTGATCAGTCCGGGATCCACGCCGAGCTCGTGCGACGAATCGTGGAGGATCTCCTCCATCGTGATGATCAGTTTTTCGCCCGCCTTGTTGATCACGGTCCAGACGCCGTCGTCCTCGCCCGTGCCCTCCTTCAGCGTGCACGGCGGGGACATCCAGTTGAGGGGCTTGTAGGCGCGGTCGTCCGCGTGGATGGAGACGCTGCCGTCCGCCTTCACCAGGATCAGGCGGGGTGCCGAGGGGAGGTGGGCGGTGAGCCGGCCCGCGTAGTCGACGGAGCATCGGGCAATGACGAGACGCATGGTCGGCAACGCTACTCGACGCGCGGCGGTGCGCGCGATCTCCCCTGCCCGTCTCCCCCCGCCGCCCGCGGCGGGGGCCCGCCGGCCGTCCTGGTTGTCCCGTAATTGAGCTGTTCGATTGTGGCCGATTGTGTGCCCAACGGGGCCCGGCTATGTACGCGTTCTCCTGGTGCGGTCACCGTCGGTTGCCTACGGTAGTGAACGGGAGGTCGCGATGCGTGTACGCAGCGTGTTGACAGCGCGAGCTCCCTTACCTGTCCGGCAACCCCTGCTCTTCGGGGGTGCGAGAGGAGAACCCATGTCGCTCGACGTCTCACCGGCCCTACTCGAACAGGCCGAGCGAGGCGAGGTCGACGAAGCCGCCTTCGTCGACTGCGTCCGGACCTCCCTGCCCTACGCGTGGGAGATGATCAGCTCCCTGGTGGCCCAGCTGAAGGTCGACGGCGGACCGTTCGCCGACAACCAGACGCCTCCGCCGGACGAGCAGGCGCGCGGTCAGCTGCTGCGTGCGCTCGCCAGTGACGCGATACGCGGCGCGCTGCAGCGGCACTTCGGTGTGCGGCTGGCCTTCCAGAACTGCCACCGGGTCGCGGTGTTCCCGCTGGACGCCTCGGTGGACGAGACGCTGGCCCGCTTCACCTCGGTGCGCAATCAGCTGCTCAACCAGTCTCCGGAGCTCCGGGACTGCTGACCGGCCAGCACGCCGTCGGCTTGCCGCTCCGTACGCGGGAGGTGCATTCAGTACCGGGGCGGCAAGCTCCGTGGCGGACAGTCCAGTTCAGCCGAGATGGGGAATGACCTCGGCGCCGAGCCGCCGCACGTTCTCCTCGGTGGCCGCCAGATCCCCCGAGCCTTCGACGAGCAGCGCGAAGCGGGAGATGCCGGTCCGCTCGCTGGTGGCGGCGAGCCGGTCGGCGCACAGCCGCGGGGTGCCCACCGGGTGCAGCTCGCAGAGCAGTTCGGTGTACGCCACCGGGTCCCGCATCCGGCGGGCGCGGCCGTCCACCGTCACATGGGCTTCCAGTCCCTGCCTGAGCCATCCCGGCATCGCCTTCACCAGCGCCTCCACCGCGTCCGTGCGCCGGTCGGCGATCTGGCAGACGCCGGCCGAGACATGCCCGGCGCGGTGGACCGCCTCCGCCGAATGCCCGGCGGCGCAGGCCTGTTGCCGCCACAGGGCGATCATCTCGGCCTTCTCCTCGTCCCCGACGTGCATGCCGAGCAGCATCGGCAGCCCGCGCCGGGCGGCGAGCCGCACGCTCGACGGCGAGGTGCACGCGACGACGACCTCGGGTCCCGGAGCGTCCGTCAGGGACTCCGACGGCCGCGGTACGACGGGCACTTCACGGAAGCTGTACCGCTTCCCGGCGGCCGCGACCGACGGTTCGCGCAGCCACCGCATCAGCAGATCGAGTGATTCCGGGAACCCCTCCTCGTACGCCGCGAGACCCGAGCCGAACACCTCGAGGTCGACCCACGGACCGCCGCGCCCCACGCCGAGCGAGAACCGCCCGCCGGAGGTGAGGTGCAGCAGCGCCGCCTGCTCGCCGAGGGCCACCGGGTGGGCGCTGGGCAGCACGCTGACCGCCGTGCCCACCCGGATGCGGCTGGTGCGGCCGAGCAGCAGCGCGGCCAGGGTGATCGCGGACGGACAGGTGCCGTACGGGACGAAATGGTGCTCGGCCAGCCAGACCGAGTCCAGCCCCGCCTCCTCCGCGACCTCGGCCGAGCGGACCGCGCGGTGCAGCGCCTCCCCATGGCCCTGCCCCGGGAACTGGGCCGCCAACACGAAACTTCCGACGTGCATGTGCATTTCCTGCTTCCTTGGCTCCGACGCGGAGCTCCCCCACCCGGCATAACCGTCTGACACGTGCCGAGGACACGGCCTGGCGAGGAGATTTGCGGATTGTCTGCAGAAATCGGCGACCGTGGCGGGGGACTTGCGGGGACCGGCGCCCTCCGCGTACCCCTGTCCGGCCCGCGTACGCTGGACACGAGCCCTGTTTCCCGCAGCCCGGTGAGGTGTTCTGTGTCCCCGCGTCGCAACCGACCCAAGGGAACCGGCCCGTCCGGCCCCAGCGCCGAGGACGACCGGTCCCGCTACGGCGGCTGGCAGTCCAGCGAGAGCTGGCAGGGCGAGGACTGGAGCGTGCGCCATGTGGCGGGCGCGAGCGCGCAGGGCAAGACGTACCGCTGCCCCGGCTGCGACCAGATGATCCCCTCCGGCGTCCCGCACGTGGTGGCCTGGCCGGAGCACGCGGGCGTCGACGACCGGCGGCACTGGCACAAGGCCTGCTGGAACGCGAAGGACCGCCGCACCACCCGGGTGCAGCGGTCCCGCAACGCGCCCCGCTTCTAGGGTCCTGGGCTGCTTCTGGGCCGACCCAGGGCTCTTCGGCGTCTCCTCGGCGTCTCCGCTACGTGCTCACACGTCCCGCTGCTGCAGCAGCGCCACCGCGCCGCCGTACGCGACGGCGGTCACGCCGATGGCGATCCACAGCGGATCCCAGCCGGACGGTCCGGAGTCGCTGAGGGAGGTCGAGTAGAAGACGCTCAGCTGGCTCGGGATCGAGTACTCGAACAGCGCCTGGCGCAGGCCCTCCAGGCTCTGCGAGAACATGAACAGGGCGATCACCAGCGGCGCCAGCACCAGGCCGATCATGATGGTGATCGCGCCGGCCGAGTGCCGGATGATCGAGCCGACGACGAGCGACAGCAGGCCGAGCAGGGCGATGTAGAGCGAGATGCCGAGGGTGGCCTTGAGCCACTCCGACCGGGACGGTTCCCGGGCGCCGTCCAGCAGCGCGACGTCGGCCAGGGCGACCAGGAGCACCGAGGCGAGCGTGACGGTGAACGCGACCGCGAAGAACACGATCGACTTCGCCGCCAGCACCCGCGTCCGCGACGGGCACGCGGTCATCGTGGTCCGGATCATGCCCGTGCCGTACTCCGAGGCCGTGGTGAGCACGCCGAGCGTCATGATGCACATGCTGCCCAGCAGCAGTCCGAAGACGCCGAACGACAGCGGGTTCTCACCGGCCAGTTCGCCCCCCGAGGCGTTGGCGGACACCAGCCCCGCGGTCAGCAGCCCGATGCCGACGACGAGCAGCACGAACACGCCCAGCGTCCACATCGTCGAGCGCACGGACCGGATCTTCGTCCACTCCGAGGCGACCGCGTGCCCGAGATGCGCGCGCACGACCGGGATCGGCGAGGTGTAGCCGGGGTACGGCGAACCGGGCGCCGCCTGCCAGTGCGGAGCGGCGGCCTGCGGCATCGGGGGCTGGGGCGTGCTCATCGGGCGTCCTCGGGCTCGGGCTCGGGCTTGGTCAGGTCGGCGGCGGGGGCGGCCGCGGGGGCGGCGGCCGCGGGGCTCGCCTCGGCGGGGGCGGCGTCGGCCGCGGCGGCGGGGGCGGCGGGCGGCTCCGGCGTCTGGGCCGCGGGGGCCGGCTGTGCGGCCTGCGCGGGCGGCTGTGCGGGTGCCTGTGCGGGTGCCTGCGGGTTCTGCTGCGCCGGCTGCGCGTACGGGTTCGGCTGACCCGCGTACGGTGCTCCCGGCGCTCCGGGAGCACCGTACGGCCCGGGGGCCGGCTGCCCGGCGCCGTACGGGCCCGGCGCGCCCTGCGGCGGTGCGAACGGCTGCCCGCCCTGCTGGGGCGGCGGCGGGGCGTACCAGCCGGGCTGGCCCTGACCGGGCACCGGCACCGGCGGCTGCACGCCCGGCGGCAGGGGCTGCATCAGCCCCTCCCGCTGATCGGTCGTCGAGCGGTAGTCGACGGCGCCCTGCGTCATCCGCATGTACGCCTCCTCCAGCGAGGCCTGATGCGGCGACAGCTCCCACAGACGCACGTCGGTGTCGTGCGCGATGTCGCTGATGCGGGGCAGCGGCAGCCCCGTCACCCGCAGCGCGCCGTCCTGCTCGGGCAGCACGTGCCCGCCCGCCTCGGTCAGCGCGGAGGTCAGCTTCTCGCGCAGCTGCGGCTCGGTGTCGGGGGTGCGCACCCGCGCGAAACCGGCGGAGTTCGCCGCGATGAAGTCCTGCACGCTCATGTCGGCGAGCAGCTGTCCGCGGCCGATGACGATGAGGTGGTCGGCCGTCAGCGCCATCTCGCTCATCAGATGGGAGGAGACGAAGACCGTACGGCCCTCCGCCGCGAGCGCCTTCATCAGGTTGCGCACCCAGAGGATGCCCTCGGGGTCGAGGCCGTTGACCGGCTCGTCGAACAGCAGCACCTGGGGGTCGCCGAGCAGGGCGGCGGCGATGCCGAGCCGCTGGCCCATGCCGAGGGAGAAGCCCTTGGACCGTCTCCGGGCCACGTCCTGCAGGCCGACCACGCCCAGCACCTCGTCGACCCGCCGGGCCGGGATGCCGGACAGCTGGGCCAGGCTCAGCAGGTGACTGCGCGCCGACCGGCCGCCGTGCACGGCCTTCGCGTCGAGCAGCGCGCCCACCTGGCGGGGGGCGTTGGGCAGCTTGCGGTAGGGGTAGCCGCCGATCGTCACCCGCCCCGCCGTGGGGTTGTCCAGGCCCAGGATCATCCGCATCGTGGTCGACTTGCCGGAGCCGTTGGGCCCCAGGAAGCCGGTGACGGCACCGGGTCGCACCTGGAACGAGAGGTTGTACACAGCGGTCTTGTCGCCGTAGCGCTTGGTCAGGCCGACTGCCTCGATCATGCTCCGCACCCATCGAAAGGTTCAGGACAGCGGGGCACGCGCCCCCCGTAAGAGTTAGGAGGATATCGAGCCGCTGACGGTTCCGCCCAAGGGCGGGTAAAGTCACGCGTCCCGTTTCCTGAGCAGTGCGTAGCCGCCCGCCAGTGCGGCGGCCGTCCACAGCACCATGATGGCGAGGCCGCCCCAGGGCCCGTACGGGGTGTCGTCGGCGACCGGCGTGACCACCCGCATGATCCGGCTGCCGGCCTGGTCGGGCAGGTAGCGGCCGACCTTCTTCGTCGCGTCGACGTTCCCCAGGATGTTGGAGATCAGGAAGAAGAACGGCATCAGGATGCCCAGCGACAGCATCGGCGAGCGCAGCATCGCGGCGACGCCCATCGAGAACACCGTGATGAGGGTCATGTAGAGGCCGCCGCCGACCACCGCGCGCAGCACGTGCGGGTCGCCGATCGACACCTGGCGCGAGCCGAGCATCGCCTGACCGAGGAAGAAGGCGGCGAAGCTGGTGACCATGGAGACGGCCAGCGCGAGGCCGGTGGCGACGGCCAGCTTGCTGAACAGGAAGGTGCCGCGCTGCGGCACGGCGGCCAGCGAGGTGCGGATCATGCCGGTGCTGTACTCGTTGGAGACGACCAGCACACCGAACACGATCATCGCGAGCTGTCCGAGGCTCATGCCGGCGAAGCTGATGTAGGTCGGGTCGAAGGAGAGCCGGTCCCGCTCGCTCATCGAGTCGAACCCCTTGTCCGACAGGGCGGAGATCAGCATGCCGAGCGCGATCGTGACGACCACGGCCAGGGACAGCGTCCACACCGTGGACGCCACCGACCGGATCTTGGTCCACTCGGACCGGATGACCTGGGTCGCCGTCATGCTCGGCTCCTCCTCCGGTCGTCGCCCCGCCCCCAGGCCGCGGCCGGGGGCGTCCCCGGCCGCGGCGCGAGCTCGGGACCGGTGTGCGCGTGGTACTCGACCGACTCCGCGGTCAGTCGCATGAACGCCTCCTCGAGTGAGGCCTGCCGGGGGCTCAGTTCGTGCAGCGTGATCTCGTGCCGGGCCGCCAGTTCGCCGATCTGCTCGGCCTTGCCGCCGTCGATCTCCAGCGCCCCGCCCGCGGCCTCGACGGCGGTCATCCCGGCCTCGAGCAGCATGTCGAGCAGCCGCTCGCGCTGCGGGGAGCGGACCCGGACGTACGAGCGCGAGTTGCGGTCGATGAAGTCGGCCATGGAGGTGTCGGCGAGCAGCCGTCCCTGCCCGATGACGACGAGGTGGTCGGCGGTCAGCGCCATCTCGCTCATCAGGTGACTGGAGACGAACACCGTGCGGCCCTGCGCGGCCAGCGATTTCATCAGCGTGCGGATCCAGTGGATGCCCTCGGGGTCGAGGCCGTTGACCGGCTCGTCGAACATCAGGATCCGCGGGTCGCCGAGCAGCGCGCCCGCGATGCCCAGCCGCTGCCCCATGCCGAGCGAGAACCCCTTGGCCTTCTTCCGCGCGACCGCGGTGAGGCCGACGGTGTCGAGCACCTCGGCCACCCGCCGCCGGGGGATGCCGTTGCTCTGTGCGAGGCACAGCAGGTGGTTGAAGGCGCTGCGCCCGCCGTGCACGGCCTTGGCGTCGAGCAGGGCGCCGATGTACTTCAGCGGGTCCTTCAGCCGGTCGTAGTGCCTGCCGTCGATGCGCACGTCCCCGGCGGTGGGCCGGTCCAGGCCGAGCATCATCCGCATGGTCGTCGACTTGCCCGCGCCGTTGGGCCCGAGGAAGCCGGTGACGAGCCCCGGTCTGACGGTGAAGGTGAGGTGGTCGACCGCCACCGTCTCGCCGTACCGCTTCGTCAGGTCCTCGAGCTCGATCATGCGGCCACGCTAGGACGGCCCTTCCGGGCCTGCCACCCGAGCCGTTCCGCTCTCCGCACCGGCCCGTCACCCGATCGGTCCTGTCGGCCTGTCACCCGCCGGTCCTGTCGGCCTGTCACCCGCCGGTCTCCTGTCGGCCTGTCACCCGACCGGTCCTGTCGGCCTGTCACCCGCCGGTCCTGTCGGCCCGTCACCCGAGCGGTCCCGCCGGATCGCCGCACGACCGGGCACGTCGGCCGGCCGCACGACCGGGCACGCCCGGTGTACGACGAGGCCCGCACCCCCGTGGCGGGGATGCGGGCCTGTGCTGCCGTCAGGGATTACCGGGACTGCTGCGCCGGAACCCCGCGGGAGATCGGCTCGTCGTCCGTGGCCGGCGCACCGGCGGCGGCCACCGCGGCGCCCGTGAGCGTCGCGAGCATCTCGCGGACGTTCGTCAGCTGGGCGTTGATGCTGTCGCGGCGGTTGGTGAGGGCGGCCAGCTCGCGCTCGGATTCCGAACGGATCCGGTCGGCCTTGGCGTTGGCGTCGGCCACGATGTCCTCGGCCTGGCGCTGGGCGGTCTCCACCGTCTGGCGGGCGCGGCGCTCGGCGTCCGTGCGCAGCTTCTCCGCCTCCAGGCGGAGCTGCTCGGCGCGGTGCTCGATCTCGGCGAGGCGCTTCTCGGCCTTCTGCTGACGCGACGCCAGGTCGCGCTCGGACTGCTCGCGGCGCTTGGCGAGGTTCGTCTCGAAGTCGGCGGCGGCCTGCGCGGCCTTGGCGCGGGTCTCCTCGAAGAGGGCGTCGGCCTCCTCGCGCTTGGACTGCGCGTCCTTCTGGGCCTCGGCGCGCAGCTGCGAGGCGTCACTCTTGGCCTTCTCGACGATCCGGACGCCCTCGTCCTCGGCCTTGGCCTTGCGCTCCGCCGCGAAGGACTCCGCGTCGTTGCGGACCTGCTGGGCCGCGGACTCCGCGAGCTCGCGGTGCTGCTCGGCCGCCCGCCGGGCCTCCTCGCGCAGATCCTTGGCCTCTTCCTCGGCGAGGCGGAGGATCTTCTCCACGCGCGCGCCGAGACCGGCGTACGACGGCTCGGCGTCGCTTACCTGGGCCTGCGCGTTCTGCGTCTCGAGGTGGAGCTCCTCGATGCGCTTTTCCAGAGCGGTGATGCGGGCGAGAGCGCTGTCACGGTCGGAGACGAGCTTGGAGATTCGTTCGTCCACCTGAGCGCGGTCGTACCCACGCCGCACAAGCTCGAAGCCGTAGGGGGAAGTGTCGCTCATGGGGTTCCTGTCGAATGAGACCGGTGAGGTGATAGGGGGAATCCTAGGGGCCGTAGCGGCGTGTCATCGAGCGGATGCGCGTTTGATCTGGAAAATGACACCCCTTTTGAGTGGCTAACCGCCGGACCGCTTGCGAGAGACCTGGCCAAATGCCGCAGAACATACCGCAATGGACCGGCTTCCCCCGCCATCCGACGCCTCGCACTGTCACACCCGATCGCCCGACACCCGGCCCGCCCGACACGCCTCAGCCGTCCGACCCCTTGCCGCCCGAACGGGGGGCGCCCACGACGGCGCCCGCCTTGACCCCGTTGTCCTTGCCGGCCGACGGGGCCTCGAAGGACTCCAGGGCCTCCAGGACGTCCTGGACCCGCGAGATCTCGGCGTTGATGTCCTCGCGACGGCGCACCAGGACCTCCAGCTCGCGCTTGCCCTCCTCGACGGTGCGCCGGGCCTCGCGGATCGCCTCGGCCTTGAGCTCCTCGGCCTCCTTGATGAGGCTGGCCTTCTTCTGCTCGGCCTCCTTCAGCAGCCCCTCGGCCTTCTTCACGGCGGCGATACGGACCTTGCCCGCCTCGGAGTTGGCCTCCGATACCAGCTCCTTGGCCTTCGCCTGCGCCTTGGCCAGCTGCTCCTCGGCGGCCTTGATGAGCGCGTCGCAGCGGTCGCCCGTCGACTTCATCGTCTCGGCGACCTCGCGCCGGGCCCGCTCGTGCAGTTCCTCGATCTCGCCGGTGAGGCGGTCGCGCAGCTCCTCCGCCCGCTCCCTGATCGCGGTGGCGTCCCGGCGGGCGCCGACGAGCAGTTCGTCCGCGTCCGCGCGGGCCCTCTCGACCAGCGAGTTGCCCTCGACCGTCGCCTCCGACACCAGCCGGTCGGCCTCCTTGCGGGCCGCGCCCACCATGGTGTCGGCCTGCGCCTCGGCGTCCGCGGTGGTCTTGTGCGCCTGCGTCTGCGCCTCGGTGAGCAGCTTGTCGGCCTCGGCCGCGGTCTCCGAGATGAGCGTGTCGACCTGCTCGGCCGCCTCCGAGCGCCGCTTGTTGGCCTCCTTGCGGGCCTCGTCCAGCGTCCGCTCGGCCTCCTCGCGCGCGGCCGCGGTGACCCGCTCGGCCTCCGCCAGCGCCTGGGCCTTGACCCGCCGGGAGTCCTCGCGGATCCGCTCGGCGTGCGCCTGCGCCGCCCCGACCGTCTCCGCGGCCTCGGCACGCAGCCGCTCCGCGTCCCCGGTGGCGTCCGCGATCAGCTTGTCCGCCTGCGCGACCGCCTCGGCCCGCACCCGCTCCGCCTCGGCGGACGTCTCCGACCGCAGCCGGTCGGTCTCCACGATCGTCTCGGTGGTGAGCCGCTCGGCCTCGTTGCGGGCCTCGGTGATGAGGGTGTCGGCCTGCGTCGCCGCGTCCGACCGGATGCGGTTGGCGTCCTCACGGGCGTCCGCCCGGGTGCGGGCGGCCGCCTGGTCGGCCTCGGCGATCTTGTCCGAAGCCTCGGTGCGCGCCCGCTGGGCGTGCTCGGCCGCGTCCGACCGCAGCCGGTCCGCCTCCGCGATCGCGTCCGACACGGTGCGCTCGGCCAGCGCCTTGGCGGCGTCGGTCTCCTCGCTCGCCTGGCGCCGGATGCGGTTGGCGTCCTCGGTGGCCCGCTCCCGCTCGGCGTAGGCGTCGCCGCGGACCCGGTCCGCCTCCTCCTGCGCCTCGCGCCGGGTGCGGTCCGCCGCGTGCTCGGCGGCGCTGCGCAGCCCGGCGATCTCCTCCTGGGCCTGCTCGTGCAGCCCCGCCACGGAGTCGCGTACCTGCTGGGCGTGCAGTTCGGCCGCCGACACCATCTCGGTGGCGCGCCGGTCGGCCTCCTCGACCAGGCGCACCGCCTCCGCCTGCGCGTCCTCGACGCGCTTGCGCGCCGACGCCAGCAGCTCCTCGCTCTGCTCGCGGGCCCGCTCGCGCTCCTGGTCGGCCTCCTGGCGGGCGGCGCCGAGGAGTTCCTCGGCCTCGCGGCGGCGCCGGGCGGCCTCCTCCTGGGCGGCGGCCAGCGTCTCGGACGCCTCCGCGCCGAGCCGCTCGGCGGCGGCCTGCGCCTCCGCCCGGACCCGGTCGGCGCTGTCCTGCGCCTCGGACTTCAGCCGTTCGGCCTCGGCCGCGGCCTCCGACCGCAGCCGTACGGCGACGGCCTCGCCCTCGGCCCGGAACGCGGACGCGTCGGCCGCGGCCTCGGTGCGCAGCCGCTCGGCCTCCGCCTCGGCCTGCTGCCGCAGCGTGCGGATCCGCTCGGCGGCCTCGGCGCGCAGCCGTTCGGTCTCCTCGGCGGCCTCCCGCCGGATACGGCCGGCCTCGTCGCGGGCGTCGGCCAGCGACTGCTCGGCGGCGGCGAGACGCTCCTCGGCCTCCGCGTGCAGCCGCGCCACCTCATCGGCGGCCTCCGCGCGCCGCGCCTGGACGGTCCGCTCGGTCTCCTCGCGCAGCTCGCGGGCGGCCCGCTCGGCGTCGGCCCGGATGCCCTCCGCCTGCTCGACGACCTCCTCGCGGTGCCGCTCCGCCTCCTGGCGGGTGCGCTGCAGGGTCTCCTCGGCCTGCCGGCGCAGCGTGGTGGCCCGCTCGATGGCCTCGGTGCGGACCTTCTCGCTGTCGGCCGTCGCGGTCTGCCGCAGCTCGTCCGCGTCCGCCTTGGCCTTGGCCAGCAGCTCCTCGGCGGTCTTGGCGGCCTCCTCGATCTGCTGGACGGCCTCCTTGCGGGCCTCCGCGCGGATCTTCTCGCCCTCGGCGACCGCGTCGGCGCGCAGCTGCTCGGCCTCGCCGCGCAGCCGGCGGGCCTCCTCCTGCAGCTCGACCGTCTTGGCGCGGTACTCCTTGGTGTCGTCCTTCGCCGCGCCCTTGAGCTGCTCGGCGATGTCGTGCGCCTCGGCGCGCAGCCGGTCCGCCTCGGCCTCCGCCTCCCGGCGGATCCGCTCGGCCTCCTCGGCGGCGGCCTTTGTGGTGTTACGGGCGTCCGCCTGCGCCTTGTTGAGGACGTCCTCGGCGGTCTTGGCGGCCTTGGACAGCGCGGTCGCGCTCTCCTCGGCGGTGATCGTCCGGGCCTTCTCGGCGGCCTCGGCGAGGAGCTTCTCCGCCGCCGCGCGCGCGTCGGCGACGATCTGCTCGGCCTCCGCCCTGGTGGACTCGGCCTCCTTGGTGGCCTCCTGGACCAGCCGGGCGACCTGCTCCTTCGCGGTGCGGGTGCGGGTCTCGTTCGCCGCCTCGGCGCTCGTCAGGGCCCTGGCGGCGGCCTCCTTCGCCTCGGTGACCGTCCTCTCGGCCTCGGCCTGCGCCTTGCGCAGCGCCTCCTCGGCCTGGGCCATGCGCTGCTCGGCGGCCCGGCTCAGCTCCTGGGACTGGCGGCGGGCGGCGTCCGACTCCGAGAGCGTGGAGCTGCGCAGCTGCTCGGCGTGGTCGGTGGCCTCCTGGGCCTGGGTGGAGGCGGCGTTCAGCAGCCGTTCGGCGTCCGCGCGCGCCCGGCGCAGGATCTGCTCGGCCTCCGCGCGGGCCGCCTCGGCGTCGCTCTGCAGCCGCTGCCGGGCCTCGCTGGTCAGCCGCTCGGCCTCGGCGCGGGCCGCCGCCATGGCCTGCTCGGCCTCGGCGCGCGACTCGTCGAGCAGGCGGCGCGCCTGCGACTCGGTGCGGGCGCGCAACTGCTCCGCCCACGCCACGTTCTCGTTGACGTGCGACTCGACGGTCTGGCGGCGCTCGGCCAGCTCCTGGTCGAGCTGCTGGCGCCGGGTGACGGCCTCCTGGTGCAGCTCCGCCTGCAGCCGGGCGGCCTGCTCGGCGTGCTCCTGAAGGATGCGCTGCGTCTGCGCCCGGGCCTGGCTCAGCTCGCGCTCGGCCTCCATGCGCAGCTGGTCGGCCTGCACCTGCGCGTTGCGCAGCAACTGCTCGGCCTGGTACCCGAGGTCGCCGCCGTCGAAGGCGGGCCGGGACATGATGGTGCGCCGCGCCTCGTGCAGCTTGGCGCGCAGCACCTCGACCTGGTAGCCGAGGTCCTCGGCGTGCTGGATCGCCTTTTCCCGCTCGGTCTTCAGCCGTTTCATCTCGGCTTCGAACCGAGTGAGGTGGTCGACGTCAGCCGCCGGCTCTCGCTCCTGGCTCTCGTAGCCCCGCACTGCGCGGTCCCATCCGTCCCCTGGTCGCAGGTTTCTCCAAACGAGCTCCGTCCATCCGCCGGACGGGGCCCCCGGGGAATGGTGTCAGATCGACGGCGGAGCAGGGGCTGTTGCCCCGACGCTCGCCCCCCGAAACCCGGACCCCGGCATGCGGCCGCCCTCGCGGAGCGACGGCCGCCCCCAACCCTACCGGCCCATATGTACGAGGGTCAGTGCTCAGGTGACTCAACAGGCGCCGAAGTGACCAGTTCTGTGAGTACGCCGTGGCAATCCTTGGGGTGCAGGAAGGTGATCCGTGACCCCATGGAGCCGCGCCGGGGCTCTTCGTACAGGACGCGTACGCCCTTGCCCTTGATGTCCGCGGCGTCCGCGTCGACGTCCGCGGTGCCGAAGGCGATGTGGTGCACCCCCTCGCCGTTCTTGGCGAGCCACTTCGCGACGGTGGAGTCCTCCCTGATCGGTTCCAGCAGCTGGAGGTAGGAGGCTCCGCCGTCGGAGGTGTCGTTGATCTTGAGCATGGCCTCGCGGACGCCCTGCTCCTCGTTGACCTCGGAGTGGAAGACCTCGAAGCCGTAGGTGGCCCTGTAGAACTCGACGGTGGCGTCGAGGTCGTGGCAGGCGATCCCGATGTGGTCGATTCGCGTCAGCATGTTTTCAGTGCAGCGCGACCGGGATGGTTACGCAACGTGCGCGCGATCACACCGACGGCCCGATGACGTGACGGACCGCACCTCAGTACATTCGAAGTAAACCCTCGTTCACTCCTCGGCAGTGCAGCCGGTAAGGGGAATCACAGCTCATGTCTTCTGGAACGAACACCTCAGTGATCGTCGCGGGCGCCCGGACGCCCATGGGCCGGTTGCTGGGCTCGCTGAAGTCCTTCTCCGGAGCCGACCTCGGCGGCTTCGCGATCAAGGCCGCCCTCGACCGTGCGGGGATCGGTGGCGACCAGGTGCAGTACGTGATCATGGGCCAGGTGCTGCAGGCCGGCGCGGGGCAGATCCCGGCGCGTCAGGCCGCGGTCAAGGCCGGCATCCCGATGAGCGTCCCGGCGCTCACCATCAACAAGGTGTGCCTGTCCGGCCTCGACGCCATCGCGCTGGCCGACCAGCTGATCCGCGCGGGTGAGTTCGACATCGTCGTCGCGGGCGGCCAGGAGTCCATGACCAACGCCCCGCACCTGCTGCCGAAGTCCCGCGAGGGCTACAAGTACGGCGCCGTCCAGGTGCTGGACGCCATGGCCCACGACGGCCTGACCGACTCCTTCGAGGGCATCGCCATGGGCGAGTCCACGGAGAAGCACAACACGCGCCTCGGCATCAAGCGCCCCGAGCAGGACGAGATCGCCGCCCTGTCCCACCAGCGCGCCGCCGCCGCCCAGAAGAACGGCGTCTTCGAGGCCGAGATCACCCCGGTCGAGATCCCGCAGCGCAAGGGCGAGCCGGTCGTCTTCAGCCAGGACGAGGGCATCCGCGGCGACACCACGGTGGAGTCGCTGGGCAAGCTGCGCCCGGCGTTCACCAAGGACGGCACCATCACGGCCGGCACCTCCTCGCAGATCTCGGACGGCGCGGCGGCCGTGGTCGTGATGAGCAAGGCCAAGGCCCAGGAGCTCGGCCTGGAGTGGATCGCGGAGATCGGCGCCCACGGCAACGTGGCGGGCCCGGACAACTCTTTGCAGTCGCAGCCGTCCAACGCCATCCTGCACGCCCTGAAGAAGGAGGGCCTGAGCGTCGAGGACCTCGACCTGATCGAGATCAACGAGGCCTTCGCGGCGGTCGCGGTCCAGTCAATGAAGGACCTCGGCGTGTCCACGGAAAAGGTGAACGTCAACGGCGGCGCCATCGCCCTCGGTCACCCGATCGGCATGTCCGGCGCCCGGCTCGTGCTGCACCTGGCCCTGGAGCTCAAGCGCCGGGGCGGCGGCGTCGGCGCGGCCGCGCTGTGCGGCGGCGGCGGTCAGGGCGACGCCCTGATCGTCCGGGTGCCCAAGGCCTGAACCTGTCCCAGTACGACGACGGTACGACTCTGAAGTGAACGGAGCTGTGATGCAGGACGTCTCCTCGCTGGTCGCCCAGGCCAGGGAAGGCCGGCCCCGGGCCGTGGCCCGGCTGATCTCCCTGGTGGAGGGGGCGTCCCCGCAGCTCAGGGAGGTCATGGCGGCCCTGGCCCCGCTGACCGGCAACGCCTACGTCGTCGGTCTCACCGGTTCGCCCGGTGTCGGCAAGTCGACCTCCACCTCGGCGCTGGTGACGGCGTACCGCAAGCAGGGCAAGCGGGTCGGCGTCCTGGCCGTCGACCCGTCCTCGCCGTTCTCCGGCGGCGCGCTGCTCGGCGACCGGGTGCGCATGTCGGAGCACGCCTCCGACCCCGGCGTCTACATCCGCTCGATGGCCACCCGCGGCCACCTGGGCGGCCTCGCCTGGGCCGCGCCGCAGGCCATCCGCGTGCTGGACGCGGCGGGCTGCGACGTGATCCTCGTGGAGACGGTCGGAGTCGGCCAGTCGGAGGTCGAGATCGCCTCCCAGGCCGACACCTCCGTCGTCCTGCTGGCCCCCGGCATGGGCGACGGCATCCAGGCGGCGAAGGCCGGCATCCTCGAGATCGGCGACGTGTACGTCGTCAACAAGGCCGACCGGGACGGCGCGGACGCCACCGCCCGCGAGCTGAACCACATGCTGGGCCTCGGCGAGTCCCGCGCCCCCGGTGACTGGCGTCCGCCCATCGTCAAGACGGTCGCCGCCCGTGCCGAGGGCGTCGACGAGGTCGTCGAGGCCCTGGAGAAGCACCGGGCGTGGATGGAGGAGCGGGGCGTGCTGGCCGAGCGCCGTCTCGCCCGCGCCGCCCGCGAGGTCGAGACGATCGCGGTGACGGCTTTGCGGGAGCGTATCGGCGATCTGCACGGCGACCGCCGGCTGAGCGCGCTCGCGGAGCGGATCACGGCGGGCGACCTCGACCCCTACCGTGCGGCCGACGAACTGGTGGCGGGCCTGACCCAGGCGTGACCGCGCCGGCTCCGTCCGCCCGCCGGCGCACCGGCTCTCCCGCCGGTGCGCCGACCGGCGTGTTCCGCTGCCCCGGCGCGCCGCGTGCCGGACAGGGAGGCGGCGCAGCAGACCACGGATGCGCGGATCGTCTCGCTCGGGGCGCTCGTCCCCTTCCCCGCGGCCGGCGGCCTCCGCACCGGGGTGCCGAAGACCCTGCCCGGCAGGATCACGGGGAGTCCGGTGCCGGCCTCTGTCCCGCGGCGCCCAGGGGGCGTTCGGCGATCTGGGCGCTGCCTTCCGGGTGGAAGCGGGCCAGCCTGCGCGGTGGCACGATGCCGGGCAGCAGCACCTCCCACATCAGGGTCGTCCGCTCGGACAAGTCCTTTCGGCCGCACAGCACTTGGGAGCTGAGCTGCACTCCGGTCCAGGAGCCGACGATCAGCGCGGCCACCCGCTCGCAGTCGAGATCGGCCTTGACGTCCCCGCGGTGCTGAGCCTCGGTCAGACACTTGCGGAAGATCTCCATCCACTTCGTGTACGGCTCGCTGACGATGCTGGTCTTGGAGCTCTGGTCGGTCACGAGCCGGATCCCGGCCCGCACCCGGACGTTCTCCACCAGCAGCCGCGCCATGTGGTGGAGGATGTCGATGGCTGACTGCAGGCCGGGGTTGTCGAGGTTCTCCATGGGGGCCAGCGCGGAGAACTGCTCGTCGATCAGGTTCTGCGCCAGCTCCTCCTTCGAGGAGAAGTGGAAGTAGAGGGCACCCTTCGTCACCCCGGATTCCCTGACGATGTCGCCGAGGGTGGTGCCGTGGTATCCCTCCGCGTCGAAGACGCGTGCCGCGCCCTCCAGGATGGCGGCCCGGGTGACCTCCGCGCGTTCCTGCCTGGCCATGCGTCCAACCCCTTCGCTGAGTAACCGGAGCTGTGGTCGCGTCGTCCTCCTTCTGGCAGGTCGCGACCCGCTCTCGCCATCAGTTTGCCTGCCCCCCTCGCAAAAAACCAACTAACTGGTACTTTTCGCGCGAACGCTTCACTCGTCGGGGAGTGGAATGAACGTTCCGTGCGTCGGGGTGAGTGGGATGCGTGGATCATCCGACTGTCAGAGATTGCATGAAACCGCCTGTGAGCTGCTGTTTCTCTCGGCTCTGGGTGTCATTGCAAGATGTGTGCCGACCTTGACAAACAGGTCGGATGGTTTTTTACTGTGGGCGTCATGCTGGATGCAGCTCCGGCTGCCGCGCCGACCGGGGGTGGCTCTTCCATGCGATTCAACCTGCTCGGCCCTTTAGGAGCGATCGCCGACGGAAGACCTGTGGAACTCGGCGGATTCAATCAGCGGGCCGTCACCGGTTTTCTCCTCCTGCACGCGAACGAGGTCGTACCGACGAGCAAACTGATCCACGCCCTGTGGGGGTACGACAATCCCGCGACGTCCCGGAAGATGGTGCACAACGCCGTGTCCGGGCTGCGCAGGATCATCGAACGGCACGCGCGGCCCGACGGGTCCGTGCGGCTGACGACCATCGCACCCGGCTACCGCCTCAGCGTCGCCGACGGCCACCTGGACCTGTGGCACTTCCGCCGCCAGGTGGACCTCGGCCGCGCCGAACTCGCGGCGGGTCACCGGGAGTCGGGAGTCGCCATGCTGCGCTCGGCGCTCTCGCTGTGGCACGGGCCGGCCCTCGCCGACCTCGTCGAGTCCGGCATCGCCTGGCCGGAGCTCAAAGCGGTCACCGGACTGCGGATGAGCGTCTTCGAGGACTACGCGCAGGAGCTGCTCAGACGCGGGCAGCACCACGACATCCTCGGCACGCTCGAGGGGATGGCCGCCGCGGAGCCCACCGGCGAGCGGCTGTGCGGGCTGCTGATGGTGGCCCTCTACCGCTCCGGCCGGCAGCACGACGCGCTCGCCGCCTACCAGCGCACCCGGACCGCGCTGCTGGACAACTTCGGACTCGACCCGGGGCACGAGCTGCGGTCCCTGGAACTGGCCATCCTCAACCAGGACCCGGCGCTGACCCCCGAGTCCAGGCCGTACTGGCAGCACACGGCCCGGCGTCCGGCAGGCGTGGGCCGCTGCGAGCACTGCGTCGGCTACGCCCGCCGCACCCGCACGATGCAGCACAGCCGCAGGCATCCGTAGTTGCGTCGGATGGCCCCGGAACGTGAGGGGCTTGCGCCCGTCGCGTGGCCGTGGGCTTCACCCGGCTCCGGGCGGCCACGGCCCCGGTGCGTTCCGCGGGCCAGGAGGACCGCGCCCTGCAGGGAGGAGCGAGCGCCCGGATGGTGGCGCGGAATGCGGCGGACGGGCCTGTGGTGCGTTGCAGGGCGCTGACGTGGTTCGTCACCTGGGCGACGTAGTCGGGCAGGCCGGCCGCGAAGCCGCCGGCGGTGATGACCTCGGGGCGGACCGGTTCGGCCAGGGACGCCACGGCCGCGGCGACCGCGGACGCCCCCGCGGTCGCCGTCTCCACCGCCCATCCCTCGCGCGCGGTCCGACGTACGACCCGGAACCCATGCCTTCCGGACGGCCGACGGAGCCAAGGCGGCCGGTGCCCTCCTCGACGCTCTGCGGGATGCCCCGCACCCCGTTCCGGCACCCGTATGAGGTGCCGGTACAGCCGCTGTGACCTGCTCGATTACCGCACGGTTGCCGGAAGGTGGCCGTGCGCGTGGCGTAGTTGATCCACGCGCGGGCGCGAGCGAACGCGTCGGCGGTGAGCGCTGGACTCCGAGCCACGACCACGATGTGACGACGAAAGAAGTGAGTGATGACCCCCCGGACAACAACGGGCCGCTCGCGCGGCCTCGCGCTCAGCATCCTCTGCGCGATGCAGCTCATGATCATCCTTGACGGGACGATCGTCACGGTCGCCCTTCCGACCATCCAGAGCGGGCTCGGCTTCTCCCAGAGCGGCCTGTCCTGGGTGGTGAACTCCTACCTCATCGCCTTCGCCGGACTGCTGCTGCTGTCCGGCCGGCTCGGCGACCTGATCGGCCCGACGAAGGTCTTCCTCAGCGGCCTGACGACGTTCACCATCGCCTCCCTGCTGTGCGGCATCGCGAACACCTCGGAGCTGCTCATCGCGGGCCGCTTCCTGCAGGGCGTGGGCGCCGCGCTGGCCTCCGCGGTGGTGCTCGGCATGATCGTCGGCCTGTACCCGGAGCCGGGCGGGCAGGCCAAGGCCATGGGCGTCTACAGCTTCGTCTCTGCGGGCGGTGCCTCGGTCGGCCTGATCGCGGGCGGGGTCATCACCGACGCCCTCGGCTGGCACTGGGTGTTCCTGATCAACCTGCCCATCGGTGTGGTCGCCCTGGTGCTCGGCCTGCGTCAGCCGGCCGCCCAGCCGGGGATCGGCCTCGGTGCGGGCGCCGACGCGATCGGCGCGGTCCTGGTCACGGTCGGCCTGTCGCTGGGCGTCTTCACCATCTCGCAGATCTCCGAGAACCGGTTCAGCACCGGTGAACTGGCGCTGTACGGGGCGGTGGCGGTCCTGCTGCTCGGCGCCTTCGTGTGGCGGCAGGCCACGGCCCGGCGTCCGCTGCTGGCGCTGCGCATCTTCCGCAGCCGGGAGATCGTGGGCGCCAACCTCGCCGTGATCCTGGTGTTCGCGGCCGGCTTCGGTTTCCAGTTCCTCAACGCGCTCTACCTGCAGCGGGTGCTGGGCTTCGACTCGATGCAGACCGGTCTGGCGTTCCTGCCGGCGCCGCTGGTGATCGGCACCATGTCGCTGTTCTTCACGGCGAAGCTCACCGGGCGCTTCGGCACCCGGCGGGTGCTGCTGACCGGTCTGCTGTTCCTGGGCGGCGGGCTGCTGCTGCTCAGCAGGGCGCCCGTCGACGGCGACTACTGGGTGGACGTGGCTCCCACCCTCGTCATCCAGGGCTTCGGCATGGGCCTGACCGTGCCGTCGGTCATCATGCGGGCCATGTCGGGCGCGGCCCCCGAGGACGCGGGCCTGGCCTCCGGGCTGAACAACACGGCGCAGCAGGCGGGCGCGGCGGTGGGTCTGGCGGTCCTTGCGACGCTCGCCACCTCGCACACCAACACCCTGATGGACCAGGGCCGGTCGCAGTTGCAGGCGCTGCGCGACGGCTACAGCCTGGCCTTCGTGTTCGCCGCCGGCTTCGTGTTCCTGGCCTGGTGCGTGACCTTCCTGGTGCTCAGGGATGCCAAGGAGGCGACCTCCGCGGAGGCGCAGGCCGCGGCCGACCCCCCGGCCGTGAACGCCCACATCTGACTCGACGCCGGCCAGTCGCAGCGCGACTCGGCCCCAACCCCCAACCTCCAACTCCAGCGCAATCGAAAGAGGTTTCACCGTGGCGGACAGGATCCGAGTGGGAGTCGTCGGCGCACACGCCGAACGGGGGTGGGGCCGTGGCATCCACCTGCCGGCGCTGTCGGCGCTGGACGACTTCGAGATCGTCGCCGTCGCCGGCACGAGTCCCGAGTCGGCGCGCGCGGCGGCCGCGGTCTGGGGCGCCGACCGGGCATACGACGACGCCCGCGCCCTCATGGCCGACCCGGACGTCGACCTGGTCACGATCGCCGTACAACTGCCGCAGCGCGACGGCCTGGTGGAGGCGGCCATCGACGCGGGCCGGCACGTCTACAGCGAATGGCCGCTGGCCCCGGACGCGGCGACCGCCGAGCGCTTCGAGAGGAAGGCGCGGGCCGCCGGGGTGCGGCACGCGGTGGGGCTGCAGAGCAGGCATCACCCGGCGGTGCGCCTGCTGCGGAACCTGCTGCGGGAGGGCCTGATCGGCGAGGTGCTGTCGGCGTCGCTGCTGTACTCGCTGAGCACGCCGGAGGTGTGGTCCACGCGGTACGCGGCCCTGTTCGACCGGACGAAGGGCGTCAACCACGTGGCGGTGGTCGGCGGGCACTCGCTGGACATGTTCCAGTACGCCGTCGGGGAGTTCGCCGAGCTGTCCGCGACGCTCACCACCCGGATCGACCGGGTGACGATGGAGGAAACGGGGGAGCGGATCGAGGTGACGTCGCCGGACCAGATCGTGGTCGGCGGCCTGCTCCGCTCGGGGGCGGCCGCGTCGGCGCACTTCATGACCGGCGGCCCGCGCGGTGACGGCTTCCGCATCGAGGTGCACGGCCGGAGCGGGCGCCTGGTGCTGGTCTCCTCGGACGACTCCCTGGTCGGCCCGCAGTTCACGCTGACCCACGCGACGGCGAACGGCTCACCCGCGGTGGAGGTCCCGGTGCCGGACGCCTACCGGCCGCTGCTGCCGGGGGCGGCTTCGCCGGTGAGCAACGTCGCCCAGGTGTACACGGACCTGGCGCGGGCGATCCGCACGGGCGCCGAGTTCGGACCCGACTTCACCACCGCGGTGCGTGCCCACCGGCTGCTCGACGCCATCAAGTCGGCGGCCCGGCAGGGCGGCCGCGAGACACTCGCCCCCTGACCCGCCCCACCCGCCCCCACACACAACAGGGGGCCGGCGCGGCGCCGAGCCGTGGATCGCGCTCTCGTAGCGGGGGCCACGAGGGCGGTGCCGTCGAGCGCGCAGGCGCTGCCCAGGCACTCGGTGACCGGATCGCCGGTCAGCTCCATGTGTGGCCCTCCCGGACGGGCGCCGAAAGGATGGGGTTGAGCGGCCCGCCACCCGGGGGGGGGGGGGGGGGGGGGGGGGGGGGGGGGGGGGGCCGGGGGGGGGGGGGGCGGGGGGGGCGGGGGGGGGGGGGGGGGGCGGGCCGGCGGGGGGGGGGGGGGCGCGCGGGCGCCGGGCGGCG